>JAUSDJ010000002.1:0-300000 GCA_030650795.1 Actinomycetota bacterium | reverse complement strand
CCATTGGTCCAGGCAGATACAGCATGCTGCGGGAAATGAGTGGCGAAGGCGCAGTTGCCTTGATGTTGGATCCAAAATCGCGCGCTGACAGTCGACTTGTGCTGCCCGAGGGCCTGCGCCTCAAGCAGAGCGTTGAGGATGCTTCGCAGGCCACCGGACTTGCGACGCAGGACTTTGATGACGCGCTTGCGCATTCGTCCGACTTGGGACTGCCGACTTGGGCGAAGGGCCAAGCAGAAGGCATGCTCTTTCCAGCCAGTTATGACCTCGCAGGCGACGAGAGCGCCCCCGATGTATTGAAGATGCTCTTCACGCGCTTCAACCAGGAGAGCAAGGCTCTCAATCTGGAATCGGGCGCGGCTGCGCTGAAGCTGGATCCGTACTCGATCATGATCGTGGCGTCAATGGTGCAGGCCGAGGGCAACCCAAGTGACTACTCAAAGATTGCTCGCGTCGTCTACAACCGACTTGAAGCAGGGACGCCACTCCAGTTGGACACCACAGTTGCATACGGACTCGGCATCACTCGCGTGAGTTTGACCGCGGATCAACTGAGGACTGACACGCCCTACAACACCTATCTGCATGCCGGACTGCCACCGACTCCTATCAACTCGCCTGGTTCTGCAGCGATCAAGGCGGCACTGTCGCCAGCAAAGGGAAAGTGGAAGTACTTCGTCACGGTCAATCTGGAAACCGGAAAGACGGTCTTCGCGCGGAACTACCAGAAATTCCTGCGGGCCAAGGCGGAGCTTCAGGCATATCTGAAGGCCCATGGGTGAGGATCAGGGCATGAGGCACGCTGCAGTTCTCGGATCACCGATCGCCCACAGCCTCAGCCCAGCTCTGCACCGGGCGGCCTATGCCGCGCTCGGTCTGGATTGGACTTACGAAGCCATTGAAGTATCCGAGATTCAACTCGAAGGTTTCTTAGCGAATCTCGACGAATCATGGGCCGGGCTTTCGCTGACCATGCCGCTCAAAGAGGTTGCCATCGAACTGTGCGTTCAAGTTGATCCCACCGCCTTGGCGATCCGATCGGTCAATACCTTGCTGCCAGTCGCAGCGGGATGGTTCGGCACCAATACCGATGTCGCCGGAATCGTGCATTCCTTGGAAGAGATTGACCTCGAAGCAGGTCTTGACTCGGCTCTGATTCTCGGGGCAGGGGCAACCGCCAGGAGTGCGATTGCCGCGCTGGCAAAGATGCAAGTTCGAAACCTCGGCGTCACCGCTCGCCGACCTGAGCAACTTTCTGAGCTCATTGAACTTGCTCATGCCTTTGATATCTCTGCCAGCGCCGTTGGTTGGGAGCCGAAGGCTGAGAGTATGAATGTTGCTCTGGTGATCAGTTCGCTCCCCGGTGAAGCAGGATCAAGCTGGGCTGAAGCCGCGAAGAGCACAAACGCTGCTTTGCTCGACGTCGCCTATCACCCTTGGCCAACGCCATTGGCTGCTGCTTGGCCCAATGCGCGTATCGCGAGTGGAAGATCCATGTTGCTGTGGCAGGCGGTCGAACAAGTGCGACTCATGACGGGGCTTGAAGCTCCCGTCGAAGCCATGCGAGCCAGCCTGAACTGATCGGCTCACCACACGTGAATTCGGAGATCTGACAGGATTGGGGCATGGTGCGTTGGCTGACTGCGGGTGAATCGCATGGTCCAGCCCTGGTAGCGATCGTCGAAGGCCTGCCAGCGGGGATCGAAGTGACCTCCGAGGATATTTCGATCGAGTTGCAGCGGCGACGCCTTGGCGTTGGCCGTGGTGCGCGAATGAAGTTCGAAAAGGACGAGGTCCGCATCATCGGCGGCATCCGTCATGGCCTCACCCTGGGTGGCCCGGTGGCCATTGAGGTCGGCAACACCGAGTGGCCCAAGTGGCAGGTGGTGATGTCACCGGATCCGGTTGATGCAGACGAGTTGGCCAGCCTTGCTCGCAATGCGCCCCTGACTCGGCCTCGTCCCGGTCACGCAGATCTCGTCGGAATGCAGAAATACGGCTTCTCCGATGCTCGGCCGATTCTGGAACGGGCCAGTGCGCGTGAGACAGCGGCCAGAGTTGCGCTCGGAGCAGTAGCCAAAGCCTTCCTTCGCCAGATCGCTGGCATTGAAGTCTTCAGTCACGTAGTACGCATCGGATCGGTCGCCAGCCCCGACGGAATCCTGCCTACTCCGGCCGATCTGGCAGCCATTGACGAGGATCCTGCTCGCTGCTTTGATTCCGTCACCGCCGCGGCGATGGAAGAAGAGGTGAGCCTGGCTCACCGCGAAGGCGACACTCTTGGGGGAGTGGTCGAAGTCATCGCCACAAATCTGCCTCCCGGCCTGGGCAGCCATGTGCACTGGGATCGGCGACTTGATTCACGATTGGCTGGGGCGCTCATGGGCATCCAGGCCATCAAAGGTGTGGAAATCGGCGATGGATTCGGGCTTGCGGCTGTTCGCGGCAGCGATGCGCAAGACGAGATCATTTCGGGGGAGTCCGGTCTGGAACGCACCTCTGGCAAATCTGGCGGCACCGAGGGTGGCATGTCCACGGGGGAATCCTTGCGCGTTCGTGCCGCAATGAAGCCGATTTCCACGATTCCGCGCGCGCTTCGCACCGTTGACGTCGCCACAGGTGAAGCTGCACCAGCAATAAACCAGCGCTCCGATGTCTGTGCGGTTCCGGCGGCCGGCGTCGTTGCCGAAGCAATGGTCGCGCTCGTACTTGCAGATGCGATCACCGAGAAGTTTGGCGGCGACAGCGTCGCCGAGACCAAGCGAAATGTGCAGACGTATCTCGACAATCTGACGATCCGATGAGTCCGGTGGCGGTGCTGGTGGGGGCGCCGGGCGCCGGGAAGTCAACTGTTGGCAAGCGTCTTGCGTCAGCCCTCAGCGTTGAATTCGCCGATGCCGATGCGCTGATCGAGGCGGACATGGGGATGTCGGTATCGGACATCTTCGTCACTCTCGGCGAAGCAGAGTTTCGGGCCAAGGAGTTGTCGGTTATCGGATCTGCGCTCCGCGAGTGCACCGGGGTTCTTGCCCTAGGTGGAGGCGCAATTGTGAATCCGCTGATTCGCGAGGCGCTCAAGGGGACACAAGTCGTCTGGCTCCAAGTCGACATTGCTTCTGCGGCGAGTCGCGTTGGGATGAATACTTCGCGTCCGCTGTTGATGGGCAATGTCCGAGGGAAGCTGGCTGAACTCATGGCCGAGCGCGCACCTTTGTACGAAGAGGTCAGCACGATCACTGTGGTCACCAGCGGTCGCAAGGTTCGCGAGGTCGTTGATGAATTGCTCGAACGTTTGAGTGATGAGCCTCTCAATGATTAGTCGCCGGATCCGCGTTGTTGCCGAAAGAGAATACGAAGTCGTCATCGGACGGGGTGTGCTCTCCGAATTGAGTGATTTCGTTCAAGGCTCCACGCGTATCGCGCTCATTCATGCGCCGACTTTGAAGGCGAAGGCGGCCAGCATCGAATCGATGTTGGCGGATCTCGGCTACCAGGTGCTTGGAATTCAGTTGCCAGATGCCGAGGCCGCAAAGACCGCGGAGGTCTTGGCGCAATGCTGGTCACAACTCGGGGCTGCTGGCTTCACCCGTAATGACACGCTCATCGGGTTCGGTGGTGGCGCCACCACTGATCTCGCGGGTTTTGCAGCCGCGACTTGGCTGCGCGGTATTGCGCTGGTGCATATACCAACAACTGTTCTGGGCATGGTTGACGCCGCGGTCGGTGGTAAGACCGGAATCAACACCTCGGCCGGAAAAAATCTTGTTGGCGCTTTCTACAGCCCCGTTGGCGTCATCTGTGATGTTGACTTGCTTGAGACCCTGGATCAAAGTGACATCAACGCGGGCTTAGCCGAAGTGGTCAAAGTTGGCTTCACCTCGGACCCAGAGATTCTCCGTATCGTGCAAGCCGATCTTGCGGCCGCAACGGATCCCACGAGTGATGTCATGCTGGAACTCATTACGCGAGCTGTGCAGGTCAAGGCCACAGTGGTAAGCGCAGACTTTCGCGAGACTCGTTCAGGATCTGCACTTGGCCGTGAGATCTTGAACTATGGACACACATTGGGCCACGCTGTCGAACATCTCGAGCAGTACTCATGGAGGCATGGCGCCGCAATAAGCGTCGGTATGTGCTTTGTGGCTGAACTCGCGCGCCTCGGCGGTCGATTGAGCCCTGAAGAAGCAGCACTGCACTTCGAAATTCTCCAAAGCCTGAGCCTGCCGACTGCTTACCCATCAGGCCACTGGCCCGAATTGATCAGCGCCATGAGCCTGGATAAGAAAGCCCGAGGCTCAGTGATTCGCTTCGTTGTGCTCGATGGCATCGGCTCTGCCGCATCGTGGGATGGGCCCGAGCCAGAAATTCTTGAAGCTGCCTACGCGGCGATTGCTCGCTGAAGATCTACCCTTCCTCGCATTAGTCTTGCCGCATGTCCAGAACGGTGCTTGTCCTCAACGGTCCGAACCTGAACCGGCTTGGCGTGCGCGAGCCTGATGTCTATGGACACACCACCTTTGAGCAGTTGAGTCAGTTATGCATCACAGCTGCCGATTCGCACGGCTTGCATGCTGATGTGCGTCAGACCAATGACGAGGCTCAACTGATCGATTGGCTTCATGAGGCTGCAGATCAGGGCTGGCCCGTCGTGCTGAATCCCGCTGCCTTTACCCACTACTCCTACGCTCTTCGTGATGCGTGCGCAATGTTGACCGAGCCATTGATTGAGGTTCACCTGTCCAACCCGGCAGCCCGCGAGGAGTTTCGTCACAACTCGGTCATTTCGGGGGTCGCGACGGGCACGATCGTTGGCTTCGGGGTCGACTCCTACCTCCTGGCACTGGAGCAGATCGCCAATATGGGCTAGCCCGTCTGGTCATCTGGGCGTGACCGAGCTCAGCCCGAGGCTGAGTAGGATCATGCGACCCTTGATTTGACGTACATCTGGAGTGATTCGCGTGGCAACCTCGAACGATCTGAAGAACGGCCTTGTCCTGAACATCGATGGGCAGTTGTGGACCGTCATTGAATTCCAGCACGTCAAGCCCGGCAAAGGCGGTGCCTTCGTCCGGAGCAAGTTGAAGAATGTTTTGAGCGGCAAGGTTGTGGACCGCACTTTCAACGCTGGCGTCAAGGTAGAAACCGAGAATGTCGACCGTCGCGATATGCAGTACCTCTACCGCGATGGCGAGGACTGGGTTTTCATGGATGTCACAAGTTACGAGCAGTACCAGGTGCCCAACGCAGTGGTAGGCGACTCATCGCGCTTCCTGCTTGAGAACCAGGTCGCAAACGTGTCAATTCACAATGAATCGCCGATCATCGTTGAGCTGCCTGCGAACGTTGAACTGACCATTACGTACACCGAGCCCGGTGTGCAAGGGGATCGCTCGACTGGTGGTTTGAAGCCAGCAACCCTCGAAACCGGTGCAGAGATTCAGGTTCCCCTCTTCATTGAGTCCGATACCAAGGTGAAGGTCGACACCCGTGACGGTTCGTACCTTGGGCGCGTGAACGACTAGTGGCAGCCCGGAGCAAGGCACGCAAGCGTGCACTTGATGTGCTGTACGAAGCCGATGTGCGTGGCACCAACGCCAATGAAGTCTTGTCAGGCCAGATCGATCGCCGGGCGGCCGATCATGAGCCTGAGTTGAACGCCTACGTGACCAATCTGGTCGAAGGAGTGGTGGCCAATCAGGAGCAGATCGACGAGATCCTGAGCACCTATTCCATGGGCTGGACCCTGGATCGGATGCCCGCCGTGGATCGCGCAGTTCTGCGCATCGGCACCTTCGAGATCATCTGGGCAGATGACGTTCCTGACGCTGTGGCAGTGTCGGAGGCTGTTGCGCTCGTGCAGGATCTCTCGACCGAGGAATCGGCATCCTTCGTCAACGGCCTGCTGGGCCGCATCATCGAGATCAAGCCGCAGCTGGCAGTCACCGCTCCCGGCGATAACTAGTCACCTGACCGCCCTGACCTGTTCGGGCTTGAGTGACATTTCTTCACTTTCAACACGGGCAGAGCGCTCTATGCTCGGGATGTGAAGACGAGAGAGCCACCCACTGGCGTTGATCGTCGCAATCCCAAGCACCCCCTTCGTCGCCCAAAAGACTACGCCAACAATGGCCGGCGCCGGCGGCTCTGGACACGCTCAGAGCGCAAGATTCGACTCAGTTATCGGCGCAGCCCCATCGCGACAGTGCTGTGCGCGATTACTGTGCTGCTCCTCGCAAGCGCTGAGGCCTACGGAACGAATCGCGTCGGATCGATCTACGATGATGAAACCTTTGCGGGCAGTGGATGGGCAAGCTGTTCGACACCTATCAGCTTCACGACTGATACCTCCAATCTCCCCGACGCGGTAGTTGCTAAAATCCGTCCAGATCTGGCGGCAGCTTTCGACGCCTGGTCCCAGGCCTCCGGGTATTCCTTTGTGGACAGCGGCGAGCAGGCCGTGGACTACAGCGATAGCAATTCGTCCGTGACCACCGCCTCAGACATCAAGCGCAACATCGCGGTCTACTTCGTGCCAAATGCTCGCTCGAACATGATCACCAGCACGGTTGTTGGTTTCGCGTCGCCAAACAAGGTGTTCGCTGGTACCAAAGAGATCGTCGGCGGGTACATGGTGCTAAGTGCGGACTACGTGAAGGTCGTCGATTCTGCTCATCGCCTTGCGCTGTTCACACATGAGCTCGGACATGCCCTCGGACTGACCGATAGCGATGATCCAGGCAATGTCATGTATCGATATCTGGACACCAATGCGACGCTGGCCAGCGGTGACATCGCGGGCATCAAGGCCATCGAAAAGGTCTGCGCCTCGTAATTCCTGTGGCAGCGTCAACTCGGAATTGAGCCTTCGGTTCGCATCCTGTTCGGTTCTGGGGAAACCCTGACGATATGAGCGGAGTTGGGGTAGCGTCCCCAATTCCGGAATCATGGGATTCCAAACTCAGGGAGCAGTCATGGCAAAGAAGGCATTGGTCACCGGCGGTAGTCGCGGCATAGGCAAGGCCATCGCATTGGCACTAGCTGAAAATGGATTCGATGTCGCCATTGCGGCTCGCACCCTCCGTGCGGGCGATCCCACGTCCGAGCACTCCCAGACCGTTCACAAGCAGGATCTGCGTCCGCTTCCCGGCAGCGTGGAAGAGACTTGCGCACTCGTTGAAGAGCGTGGGCAGAAGTCACTGGCGCTCCGCATGGATCTCACTGACCTCGACTCAGTTGAGGCCGCGTGTGACAAGCTCCTGGCAGAGTGGGGTGGCGTGGATGTAGTCGTCAACAACGGCCGCCACATCGGCCCTGGCCTCATGGACTCGATCCTGGAGACCCCCGTTGACCAGTACCCACTGTTCGTCATGGCGCACGGCGTAGCACCTATTCGCATTGCACAAAAGCTGCTGCCCGGGATGATCGAGCGCGGCGGTGGCACCTTCGTCACCATTTCGTCTGGCGCCGGCTATGAGTTCTACCCCGAAGGTTCAAGGCCGGGTCTTGGCTACCGCATCGGCAAGGCATCCGGTCACACCCTCGTCGGCAGCATTCAGGCCGAACACCGCGATCAGGGCATCAAGGCCTTCAACGTGAACCCTGGCTTCGTACTCACCGAGCGCAACTCCCTGGATGTTGAGGAATTCGGCTTTGATCCTGCCTGGGCCGGACCGCCTGCAGCAGTTGGCGCAGCTGTTGCCTGGCTCGTGACATCACCAGAGGCCGACGCGATGCAGCGCCAGAACATCGATGCCCAGCCGCTGGCCTTGGAGCGCAAGCTCTACCCAGACTGGCGTCCAGCTGGTGCGGATACACCTTCGCTCTAAGGGCGACGACGAAGAGTGCTGTTGTGCCCCGGGTGAGATTTGAACTCACACTGGACCGAGTTTGAGTCGGCTCCCTCTGCCGGTTGGGGTACCGGGGCGCGGATGAAGAGTACTGGCCTGATCAGTTGCTCCGATTAGGGTATCCACCGTGTCTGAGCCGTCGATTCGAGTGCTGGTCGCCGAGGACGAGGCGCTGATCCGGATGGATCTCGTAGAGATGCTCGGCGAACTGGGTTATTCCGTCGTCGGCCAGGCGGCCAATGGTCAGATCGCAGTCGATCTTGCCGTGCAATTGCGGCCAGATGTTGTGCTCATGGACGTGGCAATGCCGGTGCGTGATGGGCTTTCGGCAGCGACTGAAATCATCGAGCAGCGATGTGCGCCGGTCGTCATGGTCACGGCGTTCAGCGAGAGCGACACCGTGCAGCATGCGGCGCACGCTGGGGCTCTGGGCTATCTCGTCAAGCCCTTCAATAGATCAGACCTTCGCCCGGCAATTGAGCTTGCCGTCGCTCGCTGGGCCCAGATGCTCCAACTCGAAGCGCAGGTGGACGATCTGGGTGCGCGCGTGCGGGCTCGCGATGTAGTTGACGAAGCCAAGAGCCTGCTGCAGGCCCAGCAGGGGATTTCCGAGGCGGAGGCATTCGCGCTGCTGCGCAGGCAGGCAATGGACTCAAGGGTCACTTTGGCCGAGGTTGCGGCCCAAGTTCTGCGCGCGTCACCAGCTTCCAACGACCTCCACTAGACCAAGGTTCGCGCCCTAGGATCGCGCTATGTCCAATGGTCGTTTGATGTTGCTTGACGGACACTCCCTTGCCTATCGCGCATATTTCGCACTGCCGGTCGAAAACTTCTCGACCACCACAGGTCAACCCACCAACGCGGTGTATGGCTTCACCTCGATGCTCATCAACATCCTGCGCGATGAGCAGCCCACGCACGTAGCCGTCGCCTTCGATGTCTCTCGCAAGACCTTCCGCTCTGACATGTTTCCTGAGTACAAGGCCAACCGTGAATCCTCACCTGAGCCATTCAAGGGCCAAGTCCCTCTGATTCAGGAAGTGCTGCACGCTCTGGGCATCAAGGTGATCGAAGCCGACGGATATGAGGCCGACGACATCATCGCCACCTTGAGCGAGCAAGCAAAGGCTTCTGAGTTTGAGGTCGTGATAGTTACTGGCGACCGCGATTCCTTCCAGCTCGTCGATGACCACACGACAGTGCTGTACCCGCGCAAAGGGATGTCCGACCTTGCGCGCATGACTCCGGCCGCCGTGGAGGAGAAGTACGGATTGACGCCGACGCAGTACCCGGACTTCGCGGCCTTGCGTGGCGACCCAAGCGACAACCTGCCCGGCATCCCTGGCGTGGGTGAGAAGACTGCCACCAAGTGGATCATCGAATACGGAAGCCTGGCTGAGCTCATTGATCACGCCGATCAGATCAGCGGCAAGGTTGGAGATTCGCTTCGGGCCAATCTGCCGCAGGTGCTCCTGAATCGGCAGCTCACTCAGTTGGACAGCGCGGTGCCTATGGAGCTGCATGTGGATGACTGTGCGATGCAGGAGTTTGACCGCGAGGCGATCGACCAGCTCTTCACAACCCTGCAGTTTCGGGCGCTGCGTGAACGGCTCGCCGCTCTTCGGCCTGCAGGTGCGCAGGCCGAAGTTATTGCACCCACAGTCGAGCAGGATGTCGTCATTGTCACCGCTAATGAGATGTCGGCTTGGCTTTCAGCATTGACGCAACCAGCCTGCTTCGACTTTGAAGGCACCTGGGGCCACGGCGGCGGCGAGTTGCGTGCCATCGCTATTCAGGGCGCCGGACAAGCAGCAGCCATATTCGATCTCGATGAGGTCGAGGTGCGGTCCCAGGTGATGACCTGGCTAGAGGATTCAGACATCGCCAAGGTCGGCCACGGCGTCAAGGGGCCAGCGCTCGCGCTGCTTGCACAGGGAGTGGAGCTCAGGGGAGTCGTGTTCGACACCCAACTCGGCACCTACATCGCTTCGCCGGGCCAACCGTCGTATTCGCTGGAGGCCTGTGCCAACAAGTTCCTGGGTCGTGAACTTGCCTCCGCCAATGCTGCTGGCCAGCTGGAACTCGAGCCCTCCGACCGGTCACATCTGGCCGACCATGTTGCAGCTGTTGGCGAGCTGCACGAATATCTCCAGACCCGGCTGGCAACACAGGAGGAGCAGTCGCTACTCACCGACCTTGAGATACCACTCACCCTGCTGTTGGCACGAGTCGAATTCGATGGCGTTGCCGTCGATCGAGAGTTGCTCAGCGAATTGAGTTCAGGCTTCGCTGCGAATATGCGCGAATCAGAGTCGGCTGCATATGCGATCGTGGGACGACCCTTCAACCTTGGCTCACCGAAGCAGTTGCAGGAAATTCTCTTCGTCGAGCGTGACTTGCCCAAGACCAAGAAAATCAAGACTGGCTACACGACTGATGCCGAATCTCTGCAGAGCCTGTTTGCAAAGACCGGCGACCCACTGCTCTCCGAGCTGCTCGATTGGCGCGATCGGTCCAAGCTGCGCCAGATAGTCGAGGGCCTGATTCCAGTCATCGGTGCCGACGGGCGCCTGCACACCACCTATTCACAGCTCATGTCCGCCACTGGTCGCGTCTCGAGTTCTGACCCCAACCTGCAGACCATCCCCATCAGATCTGAGGCCGGTCGTCAGATTCGCAAATGCTTTGTCGTCGGCCAGGGCTACGAGACCTTGATGACAGCCGACTACAGCCAGATCGAGATGCGGATCATGGCGCACCTGTCGCAGGACGAAGGTCTCATCGCTGCCTTTCGCGCGGGGGAGGATCTCCACACCACCGCTGCTTCCCAGGTATTCGGAGTTGAGCCGTCAGAGGTTGATCCCGAGATGCGGCGCCGCATCAAGGCGATGTCCTACGGGCTTGCCTATGGGCTTTCGGCCTACGGGCTGGGTCAGCAGCTCGGTGTCGGCCCTGATGAGGCGCGAGTGCTCATGGATACCTACTTCTCCCGATTCGGCGGAATGCGTGACTACCTCGCGGCGGTCGTGGAGGAAGCACGGCAGCGTGGCTACACCGAAACCATCCTTGGCCGCCGCCGTTACCTGCCTGACCTGACTTCAGATAACCGCCAGCGTCGCGAGATGGCTGAGCGGATGGCCCTCAATGCCCCTATCCAGGGCACCGCGGCCGACATCATCAAATTGGCGATGTTGGGGGTTGCCGATGCTTTGGTCTCCGAGGGGCTGAGCAGCCGGATGATGCTTCAAGTCCACGACGAACTTGTGCTTGAGGTGGCGCCCGGTGAACAAGACCCCCTTCGGGAAGTAGTCGTGCGCTGCATGATGGGCGCCATGAGTCTGGACGTACCGCTGGAGGTCTCACTGGGCCTGGGATCCTCATGGGAGAGTGCCGCTCACTGATCTCGGGCTGTTCATCACCTCATAACAACCTCGCGTTCACGAGTGAACAAGGGGTGCCGTAGCCTTGGTCCGCTGCACGACCGTGCAGTGCCACCTCTGTGCAACCGCTCAGTTGACCTCTACTCCCATCGGACCTCACACTTCATGACCCTCTCTTTGAACGCACCAGCCCAAATCGCCATTAACGACATTGGCTCGGCTGAAGATTTCCTCGCAGCAATCGATCTGACCATCAAGTACTTCAACGATGGCGACATCGTCGAAGGCACCATCGTCAAAGTGGACCGCGACGAGGTACTCCTCGACATTGGTTACAAGACCGAGGGTGTCATCCCCTCCCGAGAGCTCTCCATCAAGCACGACGTCGACCCAAATGAGGTCGTACGCGTGGGCGATGTGGTCGAAGCACTCGTGCTCACCAAGGAGGACAAGGAAGGCCGTCTGATCCTGTCCAAGAAACGCGCACAGTACGAACGCGCATGGGGCACGATCGAGAAGGTCAAGGAAGAAGATGGCGTTGTTGAAGGGCAGGTGATTGAGGTCGTCAAGGGTGGACTCATCATCGACATCGGTCTTCGCGGCTTCCTGCCAGCTTCGCTCGTTGAGATGCGTCGCGTTCGCGATCTGCAGCCGTACGTCGGCAAGGTCCTCGAGGCCAAGATCATTGAGCTCGACAAGAACCGCAACAACGTGGTGCTTTCTCGCCGCGCCTGGCTTGAGCAGACTCAGAGCGAGGTCCGTCAGACCTTCCTAACCCAGTTGCAGAAGGGTCAAATCCGCGCAGGCGTGGTCTCGTCCATTGTCAACTTCGGTGCCTTCGTCGATCTCGGCGGAGTCGATGGTCTCGTGCACGTGTCCGAGCTTTCCTGGAAGCACATCGATCACCCGTCTGAGGTTGTCGAAGTTGGCCAGGAGGTCACCGTTGAGGTGCTCGACGTCGACATGGACCGCGAGCGCGTCTCCTTGTCGCTGAAGGCCACTCAGGAAGATCCTTGGCAGCACTTCGCGCGCACACACGCCATCAACCAGGTCGTACCCGGCAAGGTCACCAAGCTTGTTCCCTTCGGCGCATTCGTGCGAGTTGAAGAGGGCATTGAAGGCCTGGTCCACATCTCCGAGCTTGCTGAGCGTCACATCGAGCTGCCAGAGCAGATCGTTCAGGTCAACGACGACATCTTCGTCAAGGTCATCGACATCGACCTCGAGCGTCGTCGCATCTCGCTGTCGCTCAAGCAGGCCAATGACAGTGGCGATGCTCAGGCCCACGAGGAGTTCGATCCCTACCTGTACGGCATGGCACCTGCCTTCGACGAGGCGGGCAACTACGTCGGCCCAGCCGGATTCGACCCTGAGACGGGCGAATGGAAGGTTGGCTTCGAGGACGAGCGCACCCAATGGGAGCGCGAGTACGCCGAGGCACATGCGCGTTGGGAAGCCCATCGCAAGCAGGTCAACGAGGCACAGGTTGCCGATCAGGCCGCTGCCCTTGAATCAGGCGAGAACATCTCGGCCTACTCAAGTGAGTCATCAGAAGCCGAAGGCTCACTGGCAACAGATGAGGCACTGCAGGCTCTGCGCGACAAACTCGCTGGCGAGTAACCAGCCGCACAAGCAACTGCGAACGAGGGGTGCCGAAAGGTGCTCCTCGTTTGCTGTTCCGGACCAGGCAAATGTCGATAGGTTCTGCTGGTGATTCGAGTAGGCCTCACTGGCGGCATTGGTTCAGGCAAGTCCACAATCGCGGCGATGTTCAAGGTGCATGGTGCCCACATCATTGACGCCGATCAGATCGGACGCGACATCGTCGAACCAGGAGCACCTGCAATCGCGGAATTGGCGGCGGCATTCGGCGACAGCATCGTGGCGGCCGATGGATCGCTGGTGCGAGCTGAATTAGCCCGCATCGCATTTCAGACTCCAGAACTGACTGCCCAGATGAACGGCATCATGTTTCCGCGCATTGTCGACGAGACGAACAAGCGTTTCGACGATGCTGAGGCCGCAGGAGAGCGCATAGTCATTTACGACATCCCGTTGCTGACTGAGATGGGCACCGATCTCGTCCAGATGGCCATCGTGGTTGACGTGCCGGTCGAGACTCAGGTGGAGCGAGCGGTCTCGCGAGGGCTGCCAGAAGACGATGTTCGGCGTCGTATCGCGGTGCAGCAAAGCCGCGAGGATCGCTTGGCTCTTGCAGATTTCGTGATCGACAACGCCGGCAATCTCGAACAGACTCAAGAGCAGGTCGACCGGATCTGGGCCTCGTTGATGCCTGCGTAACGAAGTCAGCCCCTTCGCGTACCGTGTGGTCATGACACGCCCGATCACTGACTTGCAGCGGCGCGTGGCCCCGTTCAGCGTTCAGGCTGATTTTGAACCTGCGGGTGATCAGCCCACGGCTATCGCCGAGCTGACCAAGAGAATTCTTGCTGGCGAGCGCCATAACGTGCTGCTCGGCGCCACCGGCACCGGCAAGAGCGCCACCACCGCCTGGCTGGTGGAGGCCTTGCAGAGGCCGACTTTGGTGATGGCCCCAAACAAGACCCTCGCTGCCCAGTTGGCCACTGAATTTCGCGAGCTCATGCCAGATAATGCGGTCGAGTACTTCGTCTCGTACTACGACTACTACCAACCTGAGGCCTACATCCCGCAGAGCGATACCTTCATTGAAAAGGACTCCTCGATCAATGAAGAAGTCGAGCGACTTCGCCACTCCGCCACCAACAGTCTGCTCACTAGACGTGATGTGATTGTGGTGGCCACGGTCTCGGCCATCTATGGCCTGGGCACCCCACAGGAGTATGTCGATCGCATGGTCCGGCTGCGCGTTGGCGAATCCATCGAGCGCGACAAACTGCTGCGCAAGCTCGTCGACATCCAGTACACGCGCAATGACATTGCCTTCACTCGCGGCACCTTCAGAGTTCGCGGTGACACCGTCGAGGTCTTCCCGATGTATGAGCATCATCCGGTGCGCATTGAGATGTTCGGCGATGAGATCGAACGACTCATGACCCTGCATCCGGTGACCGGTGAGATCATCACCCAAGACCAAGAGATGTATGTCTTTCCGGCCTCGCACTACATCGCCGGTCCTGAGCGGATGGATCGTGCGATCGCGGGCATCGAGGCCGAGCTCGCCACTCGGCTTGCTGAATTTGAGACTCAGGGCAAACTTCTCGAGGCCCAAAGACTCCGTATGCGCACCACCTACGACGTCGAGATGATGCGCCAGGTTGGTAGCTGTGCCGGCATCGAGAACTACTCACTCCACATTGATGGGCGCGAGCCAGGCTCACCACCCAACTGCCTCATCGACTACTTTCCGGAAGACTTCTTGCTGGTCATCGATGAGTCGCACGTCAGCGTCCCGCAGATCGGGGCCATGTTCGAAGGTGATGCCAGTCGAAAGCGCAATCTTGTCGAGCATGGCTTCCGCCTGCCCAGTGCCATGGACAACCGGCCGCTTCGCTGGACGGAGTTCGAAGAGCGCATTGGCCAGACGGTGTATCTCTCTGCCACACCCGGTCCTTATGAGTTGGCTGCCGCCCAAGGCGAAGTCGTCGAGCAAGTCATTCGCCCCACTGGTCTCATTGATCCAGAAATCGTGCTGAAGCCCACTGAGGGTCAGATCGACGATCTCATGGACGAGATCAAGCTTCGGGCTTCGCGCGATGAGCGAGTGCTCGTCACCACGCTGACCAAGCGGATGGCCGAAGACCTCACCGACTATCTGCTCGACCACAACATTCGCGTCCAATACCTGCACTCCGAGGTCGACACCCTGCGTCGGGTCGAACTGCTCCGCGAACTGCGCATGGGCGTCTTTGATGTGCTGATCGGCATCAATCTGCTGCGGGAGGGCCTTGACCTTCCCGAGGTTTCGCTCGTTGCCATCCTCGATGCTGACAAAGAGGGATTCCTGCGTTCGGAGCGCTCGTTGATTCAGACGATCGGGCGTGCAGCTCGCAATGTGTCGGGTCAGGTGCACATGTACGCCGACTCCATCACTCCTTCAATGCGCAATGCCATTGATGAGACCACTCGGCGCCGTGAGAAGCAGGTGGCATACAACTTGGAGCGGGGCCTTGATCCGCAACCGCTGCGCAAGAAGATTGCTGATATCACCGATCTCCTGGCTCGTGAAGATGCCGACACCCAGGCGCTGGTGAGCGAGATTGCCTCGAATAAGTCAAAGAGACGAGCCCCGGCTCATCAGGGTGAGCTCGTGCAGTTGATTGACGACCTCACCGCGCAGATGCATCAGTCGGCTGCTGAGCTTCACTTTGAACTCGCTGCGCGCTTGCGCGATGAGATCCGAGACCTCAAGAAAGAATTGCGTGGCATGCAGGAGGCCACTGGCACATGAGCGTTCCGACCTTGCTATGGGTTGCCACGATCGGCGGATTTCTCGTCATCATCTTGATCGACCTTTTCGTTGTTGACAGTCGTCCCCATGTATTCAGCACACGAGAGGCTGGCACCTGGGTAGCTGTCTATTTCGCACTCGCTGTGTGCTTCGCCATCTTCATGTCCCTGTACTTCGGCATCTCATACGGCGGTCAATTCGTCACCGGGTACCTCACTGAGTACTCGCTCAGCGTCGACAACCTCTTCGTCTTTCTCGTCCTGATGACTTCCTTCGCCGTGCCCGCCATGTTGCAACATCGAGTGCTGTTAGTGGGCGTAGTGATCGCGCTGATCTTGCGCGGCATCCTGATCGTCATCGGTGCTGAACTCATCGCCAGGTTCGCCGGAGTGTTCTACGTCTTCGGGGCCTTCTTGTTCTTCACTGCCTGGAAGGTCTGGACTTCTCACGGTGCAGAGCCTGACCCCCAGGGCAACGGCTTGGTGCGCTTCGTATCGAAGCGGTTCGCGATCTCACCGCACTACGACGGATCGCATTTGGTCACCAGGGTCGCCGGCAAGCGCATGCTCACCCCCCTGGCCTTGGTCATGCTGGCGATCGGTACGACCGATGTGCTGTTCGCTCTCGACAGCATTCCGGCGGTCTTCGGCATCACCAAGGAGGCCTACATCGTCTTTGCTGCCAACGCCTTCGCTCTCATGGGCCTGCGCCAGTTGTACTTCCTGCTGCAGGGCCTGATGGGACGCCTGCGATACCTCAACTTTGGGCTCGCGATCATCCTCGCATTTATCGGCGTGAAGCTGATCCTTGAGGCCGTGCACGAGACGACTTCACTTGAAGTGCCGCTGATTCCCATCTGGCTCTCGCTTGGCTTCATCATTGGAGTGCTCGCGGCTACCGCGATCCTCAGCTTGCGTTTCCCTGGTGAAAACGCTGTTGCGCCCGCGATGCCGGATGCCTGAAGCGGAACCATCTGCAACTCAGGTCAATAACGCGCGCTCACCACTGGCGCTGACGCCATTCGGACAGATGAGGACGCTCAGTTCCCAGGGTCGTGTCGTAGCCGTGCCCCGGATAGACCCAAGTCTCATCGGGGAGTGTTCCGAAGATCTTGGCTTCAACACCATCGAGCAGAGTTTGGAAGCGCGCTGCATCTCCCTGTGTGTTCCCGACCCCGCCAGGAAACAGGCAGTCGCCGGTGAACAGGTGCGGTGGACCTTCAGGGTCGTCATAGACGAAGGCGATGGAGCCATCGGTATGACCGATCAGGTGAATGATGCGCAATCGCAGCCTGCCGACCTGCAGGAAGCTGCCCTCCTCGAGCATCACGTCCGTTGGCACAGGGATACCAGGAGCATCGATGGGATGAGCCATCGTGGTGGCGCCAGTGGCTGCAACCACCTCAGCGAGGGCATTCCAGTGATCCTGGTGCCGATGCGTGGTGACCACTGTCTGCAGGGATTCGCCAGTCAAGGCGATCAGCCGGTCCGGCTCGGCTGCTGCATCGATCAGCACCTGCTCTCCGGTGTCGCGGCAGCGCAGGAGGTAGGCGTTGTTGTTGAAGTCGCCCACGGCGAGTTTGCTGATGATCAGTTCGGGCAGTTCACGCACATCACCCGGGCCGCCGACTGTCACTGTGCCGGTATACATTGAATGGATCCTCCAGCTGGCCAGGGTTTATAGATGAATGCCAAGAGATGAAATGAGGTTCCGTGGCAGACCGATTGGTCATTCGCGGCGCCCGCGAGCACAACCTTAAGGATGTGTCGCTGGATTTGCCTCGCGATGCCCTCATTGTGTTCACCGGACTATCCGGCTCCGGAAAATCCAGTCTTGCCTTCGACACGATTTTCGCCGAAGGACAGCGCAGATATGTCGAGAGCCTTTCGGCCTATGCCCGCCAGTTCCTTGGTCAGATGGACAAGCCCGATGTTGATTTCATCGAGGGTCTCTCGCCGGCTGTGTCGATTGATCAGAAGTCGACCTCGCGCAATCCCCGGTCCACGGTCGGCACCATCACAGAGGTCTACGACTACCTGCGGCTCCTGTATGCCCGCATTGGCAAGCCCCATTGCCCTGTCTGTGGCAAGGAGATCGCTCGGCAGAGTCCCCAGCAGATCGTCGATCAGGTGCTCGAGTTGGCTCCAGATTCTCGCTTCCAAGTGTTGGCTCCGGTCATCCGAGAGCGAAAAGGCGAATACCAGGATCTTTTCCGCCAACTGCAGACCCAGGGCTATTCCCGTATCCGAGTGGATGGCGTGGTCTACGGCATGGATGATCTGCCCACCCTGAAGAAGCAGGAAAAGCACACGATCGAGGTCGTCGTCGACCGACTCAGCGTCAAGACCGAATCTCGCCGACGCCTCACCGACTCAGTCGAGACTGCCTTGAAGTTGGCCAGCGGATTGGTCGTACTTGATTTTGTTGATCTGCCTGAAAACGACCCGCATCGTGAGCGGATCTTCAGCGAGCATTTGGCCTGCGTTGAAGACGGTCTGTCTTTCGAAGAGCTTGAACCTCGCTCCTTCTCCTTCAACTCACCCTTCGGTGCCTGCCCCGAGTGCACCGGGCTTGGCACTCGTCGCGAAGTTGATGCTGAGCTGGTGGTGCCTGATGGCTCGGCCACTTTGAACGAGGGCGCTATTGCTCCGTGGGCAGGCGGCATGGTCTCCGATTACTTCCGACGGCTCCTCGAAGCTCTTTGCGGCGAACTTGACATCGACATGGACACCCCTTGGGACAAACTGCCAGCCAAGGCGCGCAAGGCGATCCTGTATGGCCATGAAGCCGAAGTGAATGTTCGCTACAAGAACCGCTATGGCCGAACTCGGTCCTACACCACCGGTTTCGAGGGCGCGATTCCCTACGTCACTCGCCGCCATTCGGAGACTGAGAGCGATACAGCCCGCGAACGCTTTGAAGGCTTCATGCGCGAGGTGCCCTGCCATGCCTGCAATGGGGCCAGGCTGAAGCCCCTGTCCTTGGCAGTCACCATTGCTGGTCACTCCATTGCAGAGATTGCGGCATTGCCAATCGGTGGAGCGGCCACGATGCTCACTGGGCTTGAGTTGTCCGCACGCGACACCACCATTGCCATCCGAGTTCTCAAAGAAGTCAACGAGCGCTTGCAGTTCTTGGTTGACGTTGGCTTGCACTATCTGACTTTGGACCGTGCCGCCGGAACCTTGGCAGGTGGCGAGGCTCAGCGCATCCGGCTGGCGACCCAGATCGGCTCCGGCCTGGTCGGCGTGCTTTATGTGCTTGACGAACCCAGCATCGGGCTGCATCAGCGCGATAACCGTCGACTGATCGAAACATTGGTCCGGCTCCGCGATCTCGGCAATACCCTGATCGTTGTCGAGCACGATGAAGACACCATTCGCACTGCTGACTGGATTGTCGACATAGGGCCAGGAGCCGGTGAGCATGGCGGCGAAATCGTGGTCAGTGGATCGCTCAAGGATCTGCTCAACAGTGAGAAGTCGCTCACCGGTCAGTACCTCTCGGGCAAGCGCAAGATAGATATCCCAGAAATTCGCCGACCTCGATCAGATCGCGTGATCACGGTCCAGGGTGCAAGTGAGCACAATCTGCAGGATGTGACAGTTGAATTCCCCTTGGGCTGCCTCGTTGCTGTGACTGGTGTCAGCGGTTCTGGCAAATCAACCTTGGTGAACGATGTTCTGTATCACGTCCTGGCCCGCGATCTCAACGGCGCCCGGCATGTGCCAGGTCGGCATAGGCGAGTCACCGGACTCGAATATGTCGACAAGGTTGTCCACGTTGATCAAAGTCCGATCGGCCGCACCCCTCGAAGCAATCCCGCCACCTACACCGGCGTCTTCGACCATGTGCGCAAGCTGTTTGCCGACACTCCTGAAGCCAAAGTGCGGGGCTACCTCCAAGGTCGGTTCTCATTCAACGTCAAGGGTGGCCGATGCGAATCCTGCTCAGGTGACGGCACGATCAAGATCGAGATGAACTTCCTGCCTGATGTCTACGTTCCATGTGAGCTTTGTCATGGGGCGCGCTACAACCGCGAGACCCTTGAGGTGCACTTCAAGGGCAAGAGCATTGCTGACATCCTTGATATGCCAATCGAAGAGGCCAGCGAGTTCTTTGCCGCCGTGCCGGCGATCTCGCGACATCTGGCAACTCTGGTTGAAGTAGGTCTGGGCTATGTGCGACTCGGACAATCAGCGCCCACGCTGTCCGGCGGTGAAGCTCAGCGAGTGAAGTTGGCATCCGAATTGCAGAAGCGTTCCACTGGTCGCACTATCTACGTGCTCGACGAACCCACCACGGGCCTGCACTTCGAAGACATCCGAAAACTGCTAGGTGTGCTGCACTCATTGGTCGACAAGGGCAACACGGTCGTGGTCATTGAGCACAACCTTGACGTCGTCAAGACCGCAGACTGGGTCGTGGACATGGGTCCCGAAGGCGGCTCAGGTGGCGGCAAGGTGGTGGCGGTCGGCACTCCAGAACAGATCGCCAAGGTCGGGGCAAGCCATACCGGCAACTTCCTGGCGAACATGCTCCCTGCGGCGCCAAATACCCGCCGCAAGCGGGCATTGACATAGCCTGTCCAAAGGAGGTTTGTGCAGATGACCGAAGCCGTGCAACGTCGCACCGTGCTCGCTGGCAGTGGGCTGGTGCTGGCCGGTCTCGCGGTAGCCGCCTGTTCGACCAGTGACGGAATCGCAGCGCCCAATGCTTCGGCCACAACTGCTCCAGATCCAACAACTTCGTCCGACTCTTCGGCAGGCGGTCAGGTGCTTGCTGCGACTTCTGCCGTGAGCGTTGGCGGCGGAGTCATCATCAGTTCCCCTCCAGTCGTCGTCACCCAACCAGTTGCTGGTCAGTTCAAGGCATTCACTGCGATTTGCCCACATCAGGGTTGTCTGGTCGCAAGCGTGGAAGACAACGAGATCATTTGTCCTTGCCACGGTTCGCGCTTTTCAGCTTCTGATGGATCAGTCATCAATGGACCAGCTGAGATTGGACTCCAGCCTGCTGACATCGCGGTTGAGGGTTCCAACGTCGTTCTGGCCTAGACGCGAACATGGCTGAAGCTTCGGCGCTGCGTCCGCCAACGGGCACGATTCCGACCGATCCCGGCGTGTATCGATTTCGCGATGCTCGGGGGCGGGTGATCTACGTCGGCAAGGCCAGCAATTTGCGCTCCCGACTTTCCAATTACTTTCAAGACCCGGCCGCCCTACATCCCCGAACTCAGGCGATGGTGGCAGCCGCGCATGATGTCGACTGGGTCGTCGTGGGCACTGAGGTTGAAGCCCTGACCTTGGAGTACTCCTGGATCAAGGAGTACGACCCCCGGTTCAATGTGAAGTATCGCGATGACAAGTCATATCCGTATTTGTCATTCACACTGGCCGATCAGTATCCGAGAGTTGCTGTCGTGCGCGAGGCAAAAAGGGCCGGTACCCGCTATTTCGGTCCCTATGCGCACGCCTGGGCAGTGCGGGCAACTGTTGACGAGTTGCTGAGGGTCTTTCCGATGCGCTCGTGTCGCGAGGGAGTATTCCGCCGAGCCCGTCAGATCGGACGCCCATGCCTTCTGGGATACATCGACAAGTGCAGTGCTCCGTGCGTTGGTCGCGTAACGGAGGAGGAGCACCGAGGCATTGTTTTGGATTTCTGCACCTTCATGGCTGGCAACGGCGAGGGCTTTGTGCGCCAACTCCAAGAGCAGATGGGTGAGGCCGCGCAAGAGGAACGCTACGAAGATGCTGGGCGCATGCGCGATCGGGTCGAGGCGCTGAAGAGAGCGACAGAACAAAATGCGGTCGCCTTCAATGAAGCAACCGATGCTGATGTGATTGCCGTGCAGGAGGATCCGCTTGAGGCTGGTGTGCAGGTATTTCATGTGCGCGGTGGTCGTATTCGGGGTGAGCGCGGATTCGTCATTGAAAAGTCCGAAGAGCTCACTCCAGGTGAAGTCGTGCAACGAGCCATTCAGCGGGTTTATTCAGATCCAGGTGTCAGCGACATTCCGCGCGATTTGCTGGTGTCCACTGATCTTGGCGAGGCCGGAGCATTGCTGGCTTGGCTCAGCAATCTGCGCGAGGGTGCCATCAATGTTCACGTGCCTGCGCGCGGAGACAAGCGAGCCTTGATGGATACCGCACTGAAGAATGCCGAGAACACTCTGCAAAGCCACCGGCTTCGAAGGTCCAGTGATCTCACTACTCGCAGTGTTGCGCTGGAAGAACTCCGCGAGGCTCTCGGTTTGGCCGAAGCACCGCTGCGCATTGAGTGCATCGATATCTCGACCTTGCTCGGCCAGAACACAGTAGCTTCGCTGGTGGTGTTCGAAGATGGGCTGCCACGCAAATCCGACTACCGCAGTTTCATCATTCGCACTCCGAATGCCGATGACACGGCCTCGGTGGCCGAAGTTGTCAGCCGACGCTTTGCGCACGTTGAGACTCAGGACCCAGCCGGTGGCGAGGTGAAGCGGAGGTTCGCGTACCCACCCGGCTTGCTTGTCATTGACGGCGGTCAGCCGCAGGTGCGAGCCGCACAAGATGCCCTGATGTCTGCTGGCATCACCGATGTGCCGGTTGTGGGCTTGGCAAAGCGTATGGAAGAGGTGTGGCTGCCCGATGACAGCGACCCGGTCATCCTGCCGCGATCCAGTGAGGCGCTCTACCTCCTGCAACGAGTGCGTGATGAAGCACACCGCTCCGCAATCTCCCTTCATCGCAAGCGCCGGGGCAAGTCGATGTCGGCGAGTGTGCTCGATGCCATCGACGGACTCGGCGAGGTTCGCGCACGCGCGCTGTTGAAGCATTTCGGATCAATGAAATCTCTCAAGGCGGCCTCGATCAGCGAGTTGCAGGCCGTGCCTGGAGTCGGTCCTGCTCTTGCTGAAAGAATTCACTCAGGACTTCATCAGGGAGAGGCTGCTCCGTGACCGATACGCGACCGCTTGAGATCGCACTTGTCACTGGTATGTCAGGCGCGGGCCGCTCAACTTCAGCTCGAGCACTTGAGGATGTCGGTTGGTTCGTGATGGACAACCTTCCGCCTGCACTCCTTTCGCAAGCCATCGATCTGGCCCACCGCACTGAAGAGGTCGATCGCATCGCCGTTGTTGTTGATGTGCGCAGTGGATCAATGTTCAGCGCTCTGGAGGCCTCAATCGCCGAAC
Organism: Actinomycetota bacterium; assembly: GCA_030650795.1. Classification (NCBI taxonomy): domain Bacteria; kingdom Bacillati; phylum Actinomycetota; species Actinomycetota bacterium. Next base: position 277,206 of record JAUSDJ010000002.1, on the reverse strand, counting down.
TCAAAGCGCGCGAAGTGCTTGTTCGCACACTCTTTCTTGAAGCCTCTGACGAAGCCTTGGTACGCAGATTTGAAAGCTCGCGCCGGCCCCACCCTCTGCAGGGGCAGAGTCGTATCGTCGACGGCTTGCAGGCAGAGCGGGCGCTGCTGGGAGATCTGCGCGCGGAAGCCGATGTCGTGATCGACACCTCGGCCATCAATGTGCACGATCTGCGTCGCAAGGTCGAGGCAGCATTCGCTGAAGACGCTCCTGGGGATCTCCGCGCCACTGTGCTTTCCTTCGGTTTCAAGTACGGCATTCCCGTTGATGCCGATCTCGTTGCCGACATGCGCTTCCTCGAAAACCCACATTGGGATGAGCGGCTCAGACCGATGTCGGGTCTGGAAGAGCCTGTTTCAGAACGAGTCATCAACGGGCCAGAGGCCCAGCTCTTCTACGAGCTGTACGTCGAGCTTCTGCAGGTCATGCGTGCCGGCTATCTCGCCGAGGGTAAGCGCTACGTGACCATTGCAGTTGGCTGCACCGGCGGAAGGCATCGCAGTGTTGCGTCATCTGAAGAACTAGCCCGCCGACTCCGGCAGATCGGCATTGCCACTCTCGTTGTTCATCGCGATTTGGGGCGCGAGTGAAGAAGGTGCCGAGCACTTTGGGCTCCCACGTTGATTCCGGTCCCACGGTCGTCGCCTTAGGCGGCGGTCATGGACTCGCCTCGACTCTGAAGGCATTGCGCCGGCTCACTGATCAGATCACTGCGATCGTTGGTGTCTCAGATGACGGAGGTTCGAGCGGGCGTCTCCGCAAGGAATTCGGCATCCTTCCTCCCGGCGATTTACGCGTGGCTCTTGCCGCGTTGTGCGGAGAGGACACATGGGGGCGCACTTGGCAACGGGTCATTCAGCACAGGTTTGGGGGAGTGGGAGAACTTGGTGGGCACTCCCTGGGCAACTTGCTCATCACCGCCTTATGGGAAGAGTCAGGTGATCCTGTCGCTGGTCTTGCCTGGGTTGGTGTGCTGCTTGAGGCCCAAGGTCGGGTATTGCCATGCAGCCTGCAGCCGCTGGAGATCCTCGCTCAGGTACGTGGCGTCAATCCCTTCTCGCCCGATGTCATCACCGAGGTGCGCGGCCAAGTAGAGGTAGCCACCACACCCGGTGAAGTCGTCAGCATTGCGATCGAGCCCAACCGACCTGAAGCTTGTCCGGAAGCGATACAGGCGATTCAAGCCGCTGAAGTTGTGATTCTGGGACCTGGTTCCTGGTTCACATCGGTGCTCCCGCATCTCCTCATTCCCGAGCTGTCGCGAGCAATTGTCGAGGCGGATGCGAAACGGATTCTGGTGATGAACTTGGCACCTGACCAAGATGAGGAAACAGCAGGCATACCTGTCGCCAAGCACCTCGAATTCTTGCGAGCAGCGGCGCCGGCAATCCGCTTGGATGCGGTCCTTGCTGATCCCCGGCATGTTGATGACCAGCCGCGCCTGGCTCAGGCTTGCGAGTCTGTAGGAGCCGAATTGTTCTTGATGCATCTGGCTCATGACAGTGGACGGATGCCCGGAGTGCATGATCCCGATCGGCTTGCTGTTGCCATCCGCACGGCCTTGGACGGGTGACACACACCCGCCTTCTTGATCCATGGCAGGATGCCTCCTCATGGCTATGACTGCCGCGGTGAAGGACGAACTCAGCCGCGTGGAAATCACGAAGACCTGCTGCCGTAAGGCGGAGGTTTCCACCATGCTGCGTTTCGCTGGCGGTCTGCACATCGTCTCTGGCCAAATCGTCATCGAAGCCGAGCTTGATACTGGTGCAACAGCTCGCCGCTTGCGCAAGGACATCCTTGAGATCTATGGGCACGAGAGCGAAATCGCGGTAGTGCAGGCAAGCGGGCTGCGCAAGGGAACGCGATACGTGGTGCGGGTGGTGCAGGGCGGCGAAGCCCTAGCGCGCCAGACCGGCATGGTCGATGGCAGTGGCCGCCCAGTTCGCGGCTTGCCGCCGGCAATTGTGGCTGGCGCTCTCTGCGATTGCGAGGCCGCTTGGCGAGGGGCCTTCCTTGCCCATGGCTCGCTGACTGAACCGGGTCGGTCCTCGTCCTTGGAGATCACCTGCCCGGGTCCTGAAGCCGCATTGGCGCTTGTAGGAGCTGCTCGAAGGCTCAGCATCGCTGCGAAGTCTCGCGAGGTCAGGGGAGTTGATCGAGTCGTCATTCGCGATGGCGATGCCATCGGCGCGATGCTCACCCGCTTGGGGGCTCATGAGTCAGTGATGGCCTGGGAGGAACGCCGCATGCGCCGCGAGGTTCGGGCCACGGCGAACCGACTTGCGAATTTTGACGACGCCAATCTGCGTCGTTCGGCTCGTGCCGCTGTTGCAGCGGGTGCCCGAGTGCATCGCGCAATGGAGATTCTTGGCGACGAAGTGCCTGATCATTTAGTCGTCGCCGGCAGACTTCGGCTGGAGCACAGCCAAGCAAGTCTGGAGGAACTCGGCGCGCTCGCTGATCCGCCGATGACCAAAGATGCGATCGCCGGAAGAATTCGCCGTCTGCTCGCACTGGCTGACAAGCGTGCCCAGGATCTCGGAATCCCCGACACCGAATCTGCGCTCGGACCAGAGTTTCTCGGCTAACACCGCGAGTGTTCTGCTCTCCTGAGATTCGCTAGGCTCAGCCGCACTGCGTTTCCGTCGGATGGGCTTAGGAGCATGACGTGACAGTCAAGGTTGGCATCAATGGCTTTGGCCGCATCGGCCGAAATTTCTTCCGCGCTCTTCTGGACAGCAGTGCTGAGATCGAGATCGTGGGCATCAACGATCTCACCGACACAAAGACACTGGCTCATCTGCTGAAGTACGACAGCGTGCTCGGGCGAATTGGCGTGTCAGTTGTCGCCGGAGATGGCGAAATCACCGTTGACGGAAAGTCGATTCCGATCTTCAGCGAGCGCGATCCAGCTGACCTGCCTTGGGCAAAGGTCGGCGCGGAGATCGTGATCGAATCCACTGGATTCTTCACTGATGCCGAATCAGCTGGCAAGCACCTCGCCGCTGGCGCCAAGAAGGTCATTATTTCTGCGCCAGCCAAGGGTGAGGACATCACCATCGTCATGGGCGTAAACGACGATAAGTACGACCCGGCAGCGCACAACATCATCTCCAATGCTTCGTGCACGACAAACTGTTTGGCACCCATGGCCAAGGTGCTCGACGATGCCTTCGGCATAGAGCGCGGCATGATGACCACGATTCACGCATACACCAACGATCAGAAGATTCTCGACTTCCCGCACAGCGATCTGCGTCGTGCGCGTGCAGCTTCATTGAACATGATTCCGACCAGCACTGGCGCTGCTAAGGCCATCGGATTGGTAATGCCGCATCTGCTGGGCAAGCTCGATGGATACTCGATGCGTGTGCCAGTCCCAACGGGCTCAGCCACAGACCTCACTGTTGAGTTGAAGAAGCCGGCCACTCGCGAAGAGATCAATGCGGCCATGAAGGCTGCCGCCGATGGCCCCTTGAAGGGCATCTTGGAGTACACCGAGGATCCAATCGTCTCCACAGACATCGTCAACGATCCCGCTTCCTGCGTCTTTGATTCATTGCTCACCAACGTCAACGGCAACATGGTCAAGGTGCTGGGTTGGTACGACAACGAGTGGGGCTACAGCAATCGACTGATCGACCTCACCGCACTCGTCGGTTCGAAGCTCTAGGTCAGGCGATGCGCTCTCTCGACGACCTTTCGGTCGCCGGGCGAACTGTTCTGGTTCGCGCGGATTTCAATGTGCCCTTGGCCGATGGTCCCGACGGACCGGGCGACAGCAAGGTCATCACCGATGATGGGCGCATCACCGCAGCACTGCCCACGCTGAACTTTCTGCGCGCTGCAGGAGCCAAAGTTGTGCTGGTGGCGCACTTAGGTCGTCCAAAGGGCGCGGCAAGCCAGGACCTTGGATTGCAGCCCGTAGCTGATCGACTGAGTGAATTGCTCGATGCTGATGTCGAGATCGCCGATGACATCACCGGCCCGCACGCCCGGGCAATGGTGGCAGCCCTTAAGCCCGGCGATGTCTTGCTATTGGAGAACATCCGCTTTGACCCGCGCGAGACCAGCAAGGACTCGGCCGAACGTCTCGCACTTGCTCGGGAGCTGGCAGCCTTTGCGGACTTCTACGTGTCAGATGGTTTCGGCGTGGTGCATCGTGAGCAGGCCTCGGTCACCGAAGTCGCGCAATTACTGCCCAATGCGGCGGGACGTCTTGTTCACAAAGAGGCAACGATCTTCGGTGCCCTCTTGGCGCAACCGGCTCGGCCATACGTCGTTGTCCTGGGTGGCTCGAAAGTCAGCGACAAACTGGGAGTGATTGGCAACCTGCTAGGTCGGGTGGATCGACTCCTGATCGGCGGAGGCATGGCCTTCACTTTCCTTGCCGCGAAGGGTTTCTCAATCGGCGACTCTTTGCTCGAGGCTGAGCAAATCCCGACGGTGCAAGGCTTTATTGAACAAGCTGTGCGCGATGGCGTGGAGTTGGTGATTCCAACTGATGTTGTGGTCGCCGATGATTTCTCAGCTGAAGCCAATACCAAAGTCGTTGCTGTCACTGACATTCCAAATGGCTGGAAGGGATTGGACATCGGCCCAGCCACAACGGCGCAATTCGCAGGACTCATTGCCGATGCGGGCACAGTGGTCTGGAACGGACCGATGGGCGTCTTCGAGCTGGCACCTTTCGCAGCGGGCACGAGAGGTGTCGCCGAGGCAATGATTGCCAGCGACGCGATGACGGTCGTGGGCGGCGGGGATTCAGCAGCAGCTATTCGCCTCCTCGGCCTTGATGAAAGTGCCTTCTCGCACATCAGCACTGGCGGTGGAGCCAGCCTGGAATTCCTGGAGGGTAAAGAGCTCCCCGGTCTGAGCGTCCTGGAAGGGAACTGACATGGCAGCCAAAACTCGTCATCCACTCATTGCTGGCAACTGGAAGATGAACCTCAATCATTTTGAGGCTCTGGCACTTGTGCAGAAGTTAGCCTTTGCACTGACCGATGAAGATCTTGCTGCGGCTGAAGTTGTGGTGCTGCCACCGTTCACCGATCTGCGTTCTGTGCAAACGCTGATTGAAGGCGATAAATACGACATCAGCTACGGCGCGCAAGATGTCTCACAGCATGTAGCTGGCGCATTCACGGGCGAGATTTCTGCGAGCATGCTCGCGAAGCTTGGTTGCGCTTACGTGGCAGTTGGTCACAGTGAACGACGTCAGTATCACGCGGAGTCCGACTCTGTGGTGTACGCAAAGGCCCGGGCTGCAGTTACTGCTGACATCACTCCGATCGTGTGCGTCGGCGAGGGTTTGGAGATTCGCCAGGCCGGCAATGCAGTTCCGCATGTACTCGAGCAGGTGGACGGATCCCTTGGTGAGTTCTCTGCTGAGGAGGTCTCTGAACTGGTGATCGCCTACGAGCCAGTATGGGCAATTGGCACCGGCGAGGTCGCTACTCCAGACGATGCCCAAGAGGTCTGCCGGTCGATTCGCATTCGCGTGGGCGAAAAATGGGGTAGGAGCGCGGCAGAATCAGTTCGCATCCTCTACGGCGGCTCGGTCAAGAGTAGCAATATCGCCGGAATCATGGCCCGAGTCGATGTTGATGGAGTGCTCGTTGGGGGAGCGAGTTTGGATCCTGATGATTTCGTGGGAATCGTCAGGTATCGGCTGCACCCAGCTGAACTGACGGACTGATCTATACTGATGCTTTCACGTCGATACGGAGTTTGATTTGATCACCATCGTCACGATTGCCTTGGCTGTCGTGCTCATCATCACCAGCATTCTGCTGATCGTGTTGATCCTGCTGCATCGCGGCAAGGGTGGCGGTCTTTCCGATCTTTTCGGTGGTGGCGTGAGTTCGTCAATCGGTGGTTCCTCGGTTGCCGAGCGCAATCTTGACCGTATTACCGTGGCCCTGGGCTTGATTTGGGCTGCATCAATCGTTGGTGTTGGCCTGCTGGTCCGCACAGGCGTCTGACCACAACTCGATCATTCGCAGGAGGATTTCATGGCAGGTGGAAGCGCAATTCGCGGTAGTCGCGTCGGAGCTGGACCAATGGGCGAGGCCGAGCGTGGCGAAGCTGCTCCCCGTATCTGGATTTCCTTCTGGTGCTCGCGCAAGCATGAGTCGCGTCCAAGCTTCGCCTCAGATGCGGCTATTCCAGAATCGTGGGATTGTCCGCGGTGCGGCTTGCCTGCGGGTCCCGATAAGGACAACCCACCTGCTCCACCCAAGATCGAGCCATACAAGACCCACTTGGCCTACGTGAAAGAGCGTCGCTCTGATGTTGATGGCGCTGCCATCCTCGACGAAGCTCTGAACAAGCTTCGCGGAACCGCTTCCTAAAGTACTGCTCGGCCAACATCGTCTGGAAGTTCGGCCGCAGCTGCTTCATCCACCAAGAACAGCGTCTGCTGCAAGCCTTGCACCCCGCTTGCTGGTACTCGCAGCGGTTCAGCATTCGGCTCGCAGGAGAGCCGAATGGCCTCTGCCTTGCTTGACCCTGATGCGAGTACCCACGTGTGACGTGCTCGATTCAAGGTGTTCATGCTCAAGCTGACCCGAACTGGTGGTGGCTTCGGAGAGTTGTACACGGCCACGACCGGGCCATCGGCGAGCATCGCTGAATTCTCAGGGAAGAGCGAAGCAACGTGAGCGTCGGGACCGATGCCCAGCAAGAGCACATCGAATTCAGGAATATCGCCTTGCCCAGCCTCGATCAGCGACGTGGCATACGCAGCGGCAGCAGCCTCAACTGAATCCGAGCGATCCGGACCAGCCATGGCGTGCACGCGATCGGGAGGAATTGCCACATGGTCGATCAGTGCATCGCGCGCTCCGGTCTCATTTCGCTCAGCGTCACCTTCAGCCAAATACCGCTCATCGCCCCACCAAAGGTGGATCCGCTGCCAGTCGATCGCGGTGCCTGCAGGACTGGCCATCAATGCAGCTAGCACCGCTGTGCCAATGCCGCCTCCAGTGAGCACTACGTGCGCATCTCCCCGCTTGGATTGCGCGTCGACAACTCTGTCCACGAGTCGGCCAACGACGGCCTCGGCTAACGCATTGGCGTCCGGATGCCGAATGACTTCGCGATTGTTCACAAGCTGAGGTTGGAGATGACCTCGCCGTACATGTCATCGGGATCCAAGCGGCGCAAATCCTCCGCGAGCAAAGCCGAGACAGAACGTGGAGGCAGGGACAGATGGGCATCGACACGGCCAGGTCGCACGACAACAACTGTCTTGGCGTCAAAGCGAGTGATGGTCAATGGAGCCTGGTCCATATCGAGTTGTACGGACGTGACGCCCAACTTGTCATTCCAGACCGTCTCCACACTGCAGCCGAAGGATTGACCCAACCATGCGCCAAGGAGCGCCACGCTTGGATTGTCCTGCTCGCCTTCGACCCGCACGTGATGCACAGGTGAGCTTGGCTGATCGAAGCTGGAGGCCAGCACCGAGCGCCACTGCGTCAATCGCGCCCATGCAAGGTCGGTATCGCCTGGGATGTAGCCCCTTTTGCGGGTGGCCAGAGCAATCATGGGTTCGCGAACATTCCCCGAATCCGTGATGCGACGCTGAGCGTGGCGTCCGATCTTGCTGTCTGCAGGCACCTCCGGAGCCTCGCCTGGCCAGTACGCCACAACGGGCGTATCCGGAAGCAACAGGGGCACCGCTACCGAGTTTGCATACTCGGACAACTCTCCACGCAAGCGAAGAATCGCGACTTCGCCCGGGCCGTCATCGCCGCCAACGCTGATCATTGCGTCGAGTTGGGTGACGCGAGCATCGGGTCGAGCGATCAAGGTGATGATGCGCATCGGGTGCTGACGAGCGGTGGCAACGGCCGCAGCCGTGGCGTCGGCTTGGGATTCTTCGTCGGCCAGAATTAGCAAGGTCAAGACCATGCCAGTTGTGGGGGAGCCGAGTCGATGCCGTTCGGCGGTGATGGCAGCTGCAACATCGCCACCACTGGTGTTCTCCAGACGGATCATGGTCGCCTCCAAGCGCGGCCGTCGCGGCCAGCGATGTCGTATTGACTGTGAGGTCCCCATCCACCAGAGACATATTGATCGGGTTGGCCTTGTTCTGCCCAGAAGTCCAAGACCGGATCCAGAATTGTCCAGCCAAGCTCAACTTCAACGTGGCGTGGAAAGAGTGGCGGATCACCGATGAGCACATCGAGAATCAATCGTTCGTAGGCCTCTGGGCTGGACTCCACAAAAGTCTCCCCGTACTCGAAGTCCATCGTCACGTCTCGTACTTCGATTGTGGACGTGTCAGGAACCTTGGATCCAAAGCGAACGGTGATGCCTTCATCGGGCTGGATACGAAAAACGAGGGCATTGTTTCCCAGTTCATCGACTGCATCGGCGGCGAATGGCAGATGAGGTGCGCGCTTGAAGACCACGGCTACTTCGGTGACGCGACGGCCCAGACGCTTTCCAGTGCGAAGGTAGAACGGCACTCCTGCCCACCGGCGGTTGTCGACATCAACGCGTATCGCAGCGAAGGTTTCGGTGGTCGATTTTGGGTCGATGCCTTCCTCTTGGAGATAGCCAGGCACCTGGATGCCGCCTTGCCAGCCTGCCGCATACTGCCCGCGCACGGTGTAAGCGCCCAAGTCCTTGGGCAGTCGAATTGCTGAGAGCACCTTCTCCTTCTCCGCTCGCACTTGATCAGCTTCGAATGTGCCCGGCTCTTCCATGGCAGTGAGGGCGAGCAGTTGCAACAAGTGGTTCTGGATGACATCGCGAGCTGCGCCAATTCCGTCGTAGTAACTTGCTCGCCCGCCGATGCCGATGTCTTCAGCCATGGTGATCTGAACGTTGTCGACGTAGTTGCAGTTCCAGATTGGCTCAAACATCGCGTTGGCAAAGCGAACGGCGAGAATGTTCTGCACGGTTTCTTTGCCGAGGTAGTGGTCAATGCGGAATACCGAGCCGGTATTGAAGACCGACCCGACCAATTCGTTGAGCGCCTGTGCGGATTTCAGGTCATGGCCAAATGGCTTTTCGATCACCACTCGACGCCAGGCTTCGGGCTTGTCTTCTGCAAGACCGGAAGCTTTCAGGTGTTCGAGCACGACTGGAAATAGCCCCGGCGGGATCGACAGATAGAAGGCGTGATTTCCGCCAGTGCCACGTGTCTCGTCGAGCTCAGCAACGACCTTGGCCAGTTCTTGATACGCAGCTGCATCTCCGAGGTCGCCCTGCACGAATCGAATTCCTTCGCACAATTGCTGCCAAGTGTCCTCGTGGAATGGCGTGCGGGCATGTTCGCGGACAGCATCGTGCACAACCTGTGCGAAGTCCTCGTCCTCCCAATCTCGGCGAGCAAAACCAACCAGACTGAACCCAGGAGGAAGGAAGCCACGGTTGGCAAGGTCGTAGATGGCCGGCATCACCTTTTTGCGCGCCAAGTCGCCGGTGACGCCGAAGAGCACCATTCCGCAAGGTCCAGCGATGCGTGGAAGTCGCCGATCCTTGGGACTGCGTAAGGGGTTCGTCATCTTGTCCTCTGCGTGACTAGGAAATCAGATCCATGGCTGACTGAACAGTTGTGCGCAATTCTTCCCATGCGTCAATGAACTTCTTCACTCCCTCAACTTCAAGCTGGGAACACACAGCGGCCTGCTCAATGCCTAGCGCGCCCAGTGCTGACCAGATGGCCGCTGACTCAGGCGCTGTTCCTGTGACGGTGTCGCCCTTGAACTGACCATGATCATCGACCGCATCCAAGGTTGCCTCAGGCATGGTGTTCACACAATTGCGCACTGTCAGATCGATGACGTAGCGAGTGTCTTGGTATGCCGGGTCCTTCACGCCTGTCGACGCCCACAAGGGGCGCTGAGCGTTGGCACCCAGTGCAGCGAGAGCTGCCCATTCGTCACTGGAAGTGCGATGCTCAAAGGCGGCCCAAGCCATACGTGCGTTTGCGATGGCAGCCTTACCTCGCAGAGATTGAGCTTGTGCGGTGCCGAGAGCGTCAAGCTGTCGATCGACCTCGGTGTCCACGCGACTGACGAAGAAGGACGCGACTGAATGGATGCCAGCGAGGTCGATGCCCTTGGCCGAGGCTTGGCGCAGTCCTTTTTCATAGGCAGCGACAACGGTCTCGTAGCGATCCACTGCGAAGATCAGCGTGACATTGACGCTGATGCCGTGCGCGATGGTTGCCGTGATAGCGGGAAGCCCCTCGAGAGTTGCCGGAATCTTGATGAGCAGATTGGGTTGATCGATGAGTTCCCACAGTTGACGGGCCTGCTCGATTGTTCTGCTGGTGTCGTGTCCAAGTCGAGGATCGACTTCAATGGAGACGCGTCCATCAACGCCACCGCTTGATTGATAGACCGGCAGCATGACCTCGCAGGCGTTGCGCACATCGTCTGTGGTCAAACGCTGAATAACTTGGTCGACGTCCAGACCCTGCTTGGTCAAGTCCTTGAGATCGGCAGCGTAATCAGCGGCACCCTTAGAGATGGCGGATTCAAAGATCGATGGATTGGAGGTCACTCCACGCACGCACCTATCACGCACGAGAGCCGCGAGGCTGCCTGATGTGAGCCGTGACCGGCTGAGGTCATCGAGCCAGATTGATACGCCTGCATCGGTCAATTCTTGAAGTGCGGGTGTGGACATTGGCGTCTCCCTCGGTGTTGTCAGGCTGGATCGTGCAGAGATGCTTTCGCGGCCGCAATGACGGTCTCAACGGTGATCCCAAATTCAGTGAAGAGCACCTCCGCTGGCGCACTTGCCCCGAAGTGGTCGATGCCGATCACCCGTCCGCGATCCCCAACGTACTTCCACCAACCCAAGGTTGCCCCCGCTTCGACCGCAACGCGAGCACGAACACTTGGCAAAAGAACGGAGTCGCGGTACGCGGAGTCCTGCTCGTCGAACCACTCGGTGCAGGGCATTGAGATCACTCGGCTGGCGATTCCTTCTTTGAGGAGAGCCTCGTGCGCGCCCAAAGCCAACTGCACCTCAGAGCCAGTGCCGATCAACAAGATCTTCGGATCGGGGGCATCGGCGATGACATAGGCGCCCTTGCGAACACCCAGCATCGCGTCGACTTTGGAGACCAAGGTCGGCACGTTCTGGCGGGTGAGGACCAGGCCCACAGGACGACGCTGGGTCAAGATTGCGTGCCAAGCAGCGCCGGCCTCGTTGGCATCAGCAGGACGCACGACCGACAAGCCTGGAAGCGCGCGAAGACCCCACAACTGTTCGACTGGCTGATGGGTTGGACCATCCTCGCCCAGGCCGATCGAGTCATGCGTCCAGACAAAAGTCACTGGTGTCTGCATGACAGCGGCAAGGCGGACCGCGCCACGCATGTAGTCGCTGAAGATCAGGAAGGTGCCGCCGAAAGGTCGATTGAGGCCGCTGAGGGACATGCCGTTGAGTGCAGCTCCCATGGCATGCTCACGAATGCCGAAGTGCAGGATGCGGCCATACGGCGAAGCATCGGGCATCGTGGTTGACGCTGGCAGGAAACTCAAACCGCCTTCAATAGTGGTGTTGTTGGACTCGGCAAGATCCGCCGAGCCTCCCCAGAACTCCGGCATCACTGCCGCAATCGCATTGATCACTTCGCCAGAAGCCTTGCGAGTTGACGAGGAAGTACCAAGTTCCCAGCCGGGAATTGAGGAATCGAAGCCATCGGGCAGTTCGCCAGCCTGAATGCGATCGAGAAGCGCCGCCCTTGCCGGTTCTCTCGTGCGCCAATCAGCAAGCGCGCTTTGCCAGGTGGCACGTTCAACTGCAACGCGGGTCTGGAGTGTTGTGCGCACTTCCGACAGGACTTCTTCATCAAAGGCGAAGGAGACCGCAGGATCCAGCCCGAGTTCTGCCTTCGTCGCTGCTACCTCGTCTGCGCCCAGTGCCGCGCCGTGAGCTTTGCCCGTGTTGCGGGCATGCGGTGCGGGCCATGCGATCGTGGATCGCATGGCAATGAAGGTAGGTCGACCTTTTTCAGCCTTTGCAGCGGTGATCGCATCAGCCATGGCCGGCAGATCCACATTGCCATCTGGCAGGAAGTCCACAAAGTGCGTCGCGAATCCATAGGCCGCATAGCGAGCCACCACATCTTCTGTGAACGAGACTGCCGTGTTGCCTTCGATGGAGATGTGGTTGTCGTCCCAGATTACGGTGAGCTTGTCGAGAGCCTGAGTTCCGGCGATCGATGAAGCTTCGCCTGAGACACCCTCCTCCAGATCGCCATCCGAAACGATGACCCATACATGGTGATCAAAGGGGCTGCTGCCATCGGTAACGTCTGGGTCAAACAGGCCGCGCTCGAAACGAGCGCCCATAGCCATGCCCACGGCCGTGGCAAGACCATTGCCAAGTGGCCCGGTGGTGGTTTCAACGCCATTGGTATGGCCGTGCTCAGGGTGTCCAGGAGTCCGCGAACCGGTCTGACGGAACTGCTCAAGATCGGCCATCGTCAAGCCGTATCCACTGAGGAAGAGCTCGCTGTAGAGAGTCAGGCTCGAGTGACCGCAACTGAGGACGAATCTGTCCCGACCGATCCAATGGGGGTCGCTTGGGTCGTGACGCATGACTCGTTGAAAGAGCAGGTAGGCGATAGGGGCCAAGGCCATCGCGGTGCCGGGATGGCCGTTCCCGGCCTTTTGGACTGCGTCCATCGCGAGTGCGCGAAGGTAAGCAGTTGCACGATCATCTGTGGTTGACCACTCGAGGGCTTTCACAGGCGAAACCCTAGTGCGATCGGCACCACACTCGAGCCTGGAGTCCACGGCTAGGCTGGGCGGATGAGTATGGGTCTGCAGTTACCGGGGACTAGTCCTCGTGAGCGCATATTGGCGCATGTTGCACTGACCAAGCCGCGCATCGTTGAACTGCTTTTGGTGACCGCGGTGCCAACGATGTTCTTGGCCGCCAATGGGCTGCCCACTTTGCAGGCAACCATCGCTGTCCTGATCGGCGGAGCCTTGGCTGGCATGGGTGCCAACACGCTGAACAGCGTCTACGACCGCGACATCGATGCCCTTATGCACCGCACCGACAAGCGACCAGCGGCCATGGGCATCGTCAGCGTTCGAGCCGGGCTGTTTCAGGGCTTTGTGCTTAGCATCGCCAGCGCCTTCTTCCTGGCCTGGTGGACAAATCTGTTGGCAGCGGTGCTGGCACTGGTGGCGATAGCCGCGTACGCCGTTGGCTACACCATGGTGTTGAAGCGCCGCACAGCGCAGAACATCGTGTGGGGCGGAGCAGCGGGATGTATGCCAGTACTCATCGCGTGGTCAGCGGTGACGGGTTCACTCACCTGGACACCCGTGGTGCTGTTCCTCATCGTCTTCTTCTGGACTCCGCCGCACTATTGGCCGCTGGCGATGAAATACAAGGACGACTACGAGCGCGCAGGCATTCCAATGCTGCCGGTCTTGAAGTCTGCGGAGTTCGTCTGCGTGAGCATCGTCCGTTACAGCTGGGTGATGGTGCTTGTCTCGTTGGTGCTGATTCCAGTTGCGCACATGGGCCCGGTGTATTCAGCTTCGGCACTCATTCTTGGTGGCGTGTTCCTTTACGAGGCCTACCGTTTGCTCGGAGCAGCTCGGTGCAAGGCGGATGGAATCAACATCATTGCGATGCGACTGTTCCACTATTCAATCTCGTACTTGGCCCTGCTGTTTCTCGCGGTGGCGATCGATCCCTTTGTGTTCTAGGGCGAAGTAACCGAAGCACGTATGCGCTCGCTGGCGAGCACAATCAGTATTGCGATCCACATCAGCGCCGCACCCGTCACGTGCACCAAGGCAAGAGCAACCGGTAGCCCGGTGAAGTACTGGGTGTAGCCAATGCTTGCCTCAGCAACCGTGATCGCTACCAAGCTCCAGGTGGTCATGATCACCCGTCGAGGGGCGCGAGTGAGATATAGGGCAAACAAGAGTCCCGCCAAGAGCCCGATGAAGAGCAGAACAACATCTGCGTGGATCCACGAGATCGTCCGTGGATCCAGAGTGAACCGATTTTCCGCCTTGGCATCGCCACTGTGCGGACCGCTGCCGGTGACCAAGGTGCCGAGCACGACGACGACACCAGTCACCGCGACGAGCACCCAAGTGAGCACTCGTATCTCGTGACGCACGAGCAAGGTGATGGGGCCGTCACCTTCATCGTTGGCGCGAACCACCAGAGCGACAAGGCCCGCGACCAATCCCATCGAGAGCAGAAAGTGCAGTGAGACGGTGACTGGATTTAATCCGGTCAGAACCGTGATGCCGCCGAGAATTGCCTGGGCGACAGTGCCAAGGATCGGGATCGCGGCCAAGAGCAGCAGTATTCCGCGCTTTGGCCCCCCACGCGAGACTCGCGAACGTTGATCCAAGAACGCAGCGACAAGTGCTGCGATGGCCAGCAAGCCAAGGACGAATGTGAGCGAGCGATTGCCAAACTCGACGTACTTATGCCACTCCTGTTCCTGCCGAGCAACCGGAATGTACGAGCCGCTGACGCATTGCGGCCAAGTGGGACATCCGAGTCCGGAGCCAGTCAGACGCACCGTTGCGCCCGTGACGATGATCGCTCCCTGAGCCACGAGATTGGCGATGTAGATGCCGCGGGCCCTCGACCCGGACTTCGCAGACACTGACTGATCGATCACGGCTCCCATCGAAAGCTCCTGCGCGCTAGAACTACGCCGACCAGGGTCCACACAGCGAGAACGACAACCGCGAGTGCCGGGAAACTTCCGTTTTCCAGAGACTCACGCAGTCCATTTGCCAAGGCTGCACTTGGAAGAAGATCAATGACTGCCCCAACCGTTCCGGGCATCTGTGAGGTCGCCACTGCCACGCCGCCGAACATGATCAGCAGAAGAAAGAGTCCGTTGGCAATTGCGAGCACGGCTTCGGCCCGCAGAACTCCGGCGAGAACCATGGCCCATGATACCCAGGCCGCGGCAGCCAGGATCGCAACCAGCACGGCGGAAGGCAATCCGGTGAGAACGGGGTGCCAGGACAGCGCCAAGCCCAAAGCCACAATGACGGCAGCTGACATTGCGGTGAGAGCAGCTGTCGCCAGGAACTTTCCTGAGATGAGGTCAAGCCTGGTGAGGGGAGTGGTACCCAAGTAGCGAAGGGCACCTGATCTCCGTTCGAAGCCAGTGCCGATCGCCAAGGAGGTGAAGCAGGTGGCCATGATGCTCACGGCAAGCACGGTGGGAACTGCAGAGTTGATGCTCTTCGTCGAAAGGCCTGAGAAGCCAAGAGCAATCAGTAGCAGTACTGGCACCACAAACATCAGTAAGAGCTGTTCTCCGTTGCGAAGGAGCAGGCGAAGCTCCCAGCGCGCATGCGCGCGGATTCGCACGGACGCAGTTACTTGATTCATCGAGTCTCTGCCGTTGAGGTATCGATCAGGAGTTGTTCGAGAGTCCGATCACCAATGCCCAGTTCAGTGACCATTACGCCCTGTTTCGCACTCCATGCGGTGATGCGCGCCATGATGTCTGGCGTAGGCGTTCCGGAGACAACGTACCTTCCGGGTTGAGTTTCACGCACTTCGTAATTGGCGGGAAGCATTTGGGCAAGACCATGACAGTCAAGACCCAAGGGACCGCCGAAGGACAACGCGCTCTGGGTGCCTGTCAGTTCTGCGAGCGTGCCCTGCATCGCAACCTTGCCTTGAGACATCACAGTGATCGCATCAGCTAGATCCTCGACATCGGGAAGCATGTGGGTCGTCAGCACGATTGCTGCACCTGCGCTGCGTCGCTGCTTGAGCAGCTCGAGCAAATTGCGGCGCGCGAGTGCATCGAGTCCGGCGGTGGGCTCATCCAGGAAGAGCAACTCTGGACGGCCAAGTAGCGCTGCGGCGAGCTTGACTCGCTGTTGCTCACCCCCGGAGAGGCGGCGCGTTTGGGTGCGCGTGGATGGATCGATGCCGACGTCAGCAAGCAAAGTGCTGGGATCGCCCGTCTGTGGATAGAGCTTTGCGAGGTACTGCAGCCATTCCAAGGGTCGCGCCGTGGGGTAGAGCCCACCCGATTGCAGCATGACGCCCATCCGCGGGCGCACTTCAGCGGACGATGGCGGCAAGCCGAAGAGGCGAACCTGACCTGAATCGGGGCGTCGCAAATTGCATGCGACCTCGATGGTGCTGGATTTCCCGGCACCATTAGGCCCCAAAATTGCAGTGATCTGTCCGGATTCTGCAGAGAAATTCAGTCCGTCAACTGCCCGAAGCTCTTGGTATGTCACGACGAGATCGGAGATTTCGACCACTGGCACCCCATGAGCATAGGCAGGGGAGGGGGGCATCTGCCCCCCGGGTTTTGTCCTCCGACTTAATTACGCAACAATGGGGTTGTGAAATTCCCCGGAGAGGCCGCGGAGCGCGTAGCTCGCAGTCTGCTCGACCAGGGGCCGGCAACTCCGACCCAACTGGCCCAGCGGCTCGCACTCAGTTCTGCCGCAATACGCAAGTCACTTGCTGCCCTTGCTTCGGACGGACTCGTGAACGGTGCAGAGCGGGCGCCATATGGCCCAACTCCTGAGCGCCGTCGCGGACGTCCCAGTCAGATTTTCAGTCTGACTTCTAGTGGACATGCTGCGTTGAGTCAGGAATATGACGGATTGGCAATCGAAGCCCTTCGCTTCATCGCGCTGGAGCAAGGCCGTGCTGGAGTGTCGAAGTTTGCACGAGGCCGAGCCGACAAGTTGATCGCGGACATCGGTCCCGGCGGGCAAGAGCCAGTCGCAGTTCTTGAACTCCTTGCCCAAACCCTGACCGATGCTGGTTATGCAGCGTCCATCGAGCACACCAGCGATGGCGGTCACTCTGTGCAGCTGTGTCAGCACCACTGCCCAGTCGTCGATGCGTCGGCCGAATTTCCAGAACTTTGCGAAGCAGAAACTCAAGCCTTGAGCGAAGCCCTTGGCTTACACGTCACTCGTTTGGCCACCTTGGCCAAGGGCGATGGCGTGTGCACAACCGTGGTTCCACTCGTCCAGCGAAAGGCACTCGCATGAGCACAGAACAAGCGGCGACCATTGAAGAAATCGGTCGATATAACTTTGGCTGGCACGACCCGGACTCGGCCGGCACAAACGCGAGGCGCGGCCTGAGCGAAGAGGTTGTTCGCGACATCAGCGCCAAGAAGAACGAGCCTGAGTGGATGCTCGAAATGCGCTTGAAGGGCCTGCGCCTGTTCGACCGTAAGCCAATGCCGACCTGGGGCTCTGACCTCAGCGGTATCGACTTCAACAACATCAAGTACTTCGTGCGCTCCACAGAGAAGCAGGCCACCAGTTGGGAAGACTTGCCCGATGACATCAAGAACACCTATGACCGTCTCGGCATCCCTGAGGCAGAGAAGCAGCGACTGGTGGCTGGTGTAGCTGCGCAATATGAGTCTGAGGTGGTCTATCACAAGATTCGTGAGGATCTTGAGGAGCAGGGTGTGTTGTTCCTGGACACCGACACGGCCCTTCGCGAGCAGCCTGAAATGTTCAGGGAGTATTTCGGCACGGTCATCCCCGTTGGCGATAACAAGTTCGCTGCCCTGAACACTGCGGTGTGGTCTGGCGGATCATTTATCTACGTTCCCAAGGGCGTCCACGTTGAGATTCCTTTGCAGGCCTACTTCCGCATCAACACCGAGAACATGGGCCAATTCGAGCGGACGCTGATGATCATTGACGAAGGTGCTTACGTGCACTACGTCGAGGGCTGCACTGCCCCGATCTATTCGTCTGACTCTCTGCACTCCGCAGTCGTTGAGATCATCGTCAAGAAGGGCGGCCGTTGCCGTTACACGACGATTCAGAACTGGTCCAATAACGTCTACAACCTGGTGACCAAGCGCGCCGTTGCACATGAAGGCGCCACCATGGAGTGGGTTGACGGCAATCTTGGCTCCAAGGTGACGATGAAGTACCCAGCAGTGTGGTTGATGGGCGAACGCGCACATGGCGAGACTTTGTCCATCGCATTTGCTGGCGCTGGCCAGCATCAAGATGCCGGCTCAAAGATGGTGCACGCCGCACCTAACACCACTTCAAAGATTGTCTCGAAATCAGTTGCGCGAGGTGGTGGTCGTACCTCCTACCGCGGACTCGTGCAGATCAATGAAGGCTGCCACGGCTCCCGTGCCACAGTGAAGTGCGATGCGCTCCTGGTTGATGACGAGTCGCGTTCGGATACCTACCCCTATATCGACGTTCGCGAAGATGACGTGTCGATGGGCCATGAGGCCACTGTGTCAAAGATCAGTGACACCCAATTGTTCTATCTGATGTCGCGCGGAATGACCGAGGACGAGGCCATGGCCATGATCGTTCGCGGTTTCATCGAGCCAATCGCCCGTGAACTACCAATGGAGTACGCCTTGGAGCTCAACCGGCTCATAGAAATGCAGATGGAGGGCGCGGTCGGATGAGCGCAGTCACCACACCACCCCTGGATCTCTCTCCTCGGGTGCACTCCTTCAACGCCCTTGAGTTCAACGCGCCTACTGGTCGCGAGGAGGAATGGCGCTTTTCACCAGTCCAAGGTCTTCGCAAATTCTTTGTTGTCGACGAACAGGCCGGCAGCGTCATGGGCTCGGGATCGCCAGCATTGACTGTCATCCCGAATGCAGATATCCCTACTCGCGCGATTCCGTCTGATTTGCCCTCGGCAATCGCACGAACCGCTGTGAAGCAAGGCAATCTCATCGAGATTCCAGCTGAGGCTCAGTGGACCGAACCGATTGTCATTGATCTGACTTCGAGCGGAGCACTGGCCTACCAGCACGTGGAGATTGTCGCGGGGCCATTCAGCACAGCAACAGTCGTACTGCGCCAAATACTGACTGGTGATGTCAACGGAACCATCGCGGCAACTGTGGGTGATGGTGCACAGCTCACAGTCATCACGATTCTTGAAGGCGAGCTCACGCCTGCTTACGCAATGCACATGCCCGTGTTCGTCGGACGTGATGCGAGCTATGTCGGCGCGATGGCCGCGCTCGCTGGTGGCGCCGTGCGCATCAACTCCACAGTTGAGTACCTCTCGACTGGGGGTCGGGCTGAACTCTTGGGAGCCTTCCTCGCAGAGTCCGGTCAGCACATTGAGCAGCGCGTGTTTGTTCACCACGATCAGCCACATTGCACCAGCGACGTGCTCTACAAGGGCGCGTTAATGAGTCCCGGCGCACGCAGTGCCTGGATTGGCGATGTTCTGGTGCGCAAGCAGGCGATCGGAACAGACACCCACCAGGTCAACCGCAATCTGCTGCTCTCCGAAGGTTCGCGCGCAGACTCTGTCCCAAACCTTGAACTGGAAACCGGCGAAATCGTCAGAGCCGGACATGCCAGTGCCACGGGACGTTTCGACGATGAGCAGTTGTTCTACTTGCAGTCTCGTGGACTGCCGCTGGAACTGGCGCGGCAATTGGTCGTGCGCGGCTTCTTCGCTGAAGTCCTGAGCCGAATTGGCAACGTTGTCTGGCGGGAGACCTTGCTTGCCCAAATCTCTAATCGTCTCGGCATCGAATCACCGGATGGCGACCATGAGTGACTTTGTTCGGGTGGCCGATCTTGAAGAGATTCCGCAAGGGTCTGCTCTCAAGGTGATGGTCAACGACAAGCCAGTAGCCGTGGTCAATACCAAAGAAGGCGTCTTCGCCGTCTCGGATATCTGCTCTCATGCCGACGTTTCCCTGGCTGAGGGCGATGTCTTTGACTGCACGATCGAATGCTGGCTGCACGGATCGCAATTTGACTTGCGCACCGGCCTGCCCTTGAGCCCCCCGGCAGTTGCCCGGGTCGACACCTATGAAGTACGCCTTATTGATGTGGGTGCCAGCACCCAAGTCGAAATCTCTACCGAACCGCAACCTTGGATAGCCGAAGAAAGGCCCTCAGCATGAGCTCACTCGTGATCACCAACCTCCACGCACAGGTGGAGACCGATCTTGGACCCAAGGACATCCTGCGTGGGGTGGATCTGACAGTGGATTCCGGTCACACTCATGCCGTGATGGGCCCCAATGGTTCGGGCAAGTCAACTCTGGCCTATGTCATCGCCGGTCATCCGCGCTACATCGTCACCGAAGGATCCATCACCCTTGACAGTGTCGATGTGCTGTCCATGACCGTTGATCAGCGGGCGCGCGCTGGCCTGTTCCTGGCCATGCAGTACCCGGTCGAGGTGCCGGGAGTCTCGGTGGCC
Source organism: Actinomycetota bacterium (assembly GCA_030650795.1). NCBI lineage: Bacteria > Bacillati > Actinomycetota > Actinomycetota bacterium. Next base: position 256,971 of record JAUSDJ010000002.1, on the reverse strand, counting down.
AACTTCCTGCGCACTGCCGTCACCGCTGTTCGCGGAGAAGCCCCAAAGCTGCGTACGTGGATCAAGGAGTTGAAGGAAGCCATGGCGGCTATCTCAATGGATCCTTCCTTCGCTGAGCGCAACCTGAATGAAGGATTCTCCGGCGGTGAGAAGAAGCGCCTCGAAATCTTGCAGTTGAGCTTGCTGCGTCCAAAGATCGCGATCCTCGACGAGACAGATTCTGGACTCGATGTTGATGCTCTGCGCGTCGTTGCCGAAGGCGTCAACAGATTCCGCGAAGAGACTGGCGCGGGCACCTTGTTGATCACTCACTACACGCGCATCCTGCGGTACATCGCTGCCGATGTCGTGCACGTGTTCTCTGACGGTCGCATCGTCGAAACAGGTGGACCGGAACTCGCAGACGTACTCGAAGCCGATGGCTACGAGCGATTCACCTCGGTCACAAGGAGCAGCTGACCAAGTGTTTGACGTGCAGGCCGTCAAGGCAGATTTCCCAATCCTGGCTACCACTGTTCATGGTGGCCAGAAATTGGTGTATCTGGATAGTGGCGCAACCTCGCAGAAGCCTCTGTGCGTTCTGGATGCTGAGCGGTCGTACTACGAAGAGTCCAATGCGGCCGTCCACAGAGGTGCGCATGCTCTGGCCGAGGCCGCAACGGAAGCCTTCGAACTGGCTCGCCGTTCGATCGCGAAATTCGTCGGCGCTCAAGCTCACGATCTTGTCTTCACTAAGAATGCGACCGAGGGCCTGAACCTTGCGGCCTATGCATTCTCAAACGCCACGGCGATTGCCCAATGGGATGCCGCCTCGGTTGACCCGCGATTCGTATTGAAGCCCGGGGATTCTGTCGTCGTCACTGAAATGGAGCACCACTCGAATCTGGTGCCGTGGCAGGAGCTGTGCCGAAAGACTGGCGCCACCCTTCGTTGGATTCCCTTGACGGAGGAGGGTCGCCTCGATTTGAGTGGACTCGAATACATCATCGACGAAACTACGCGCGTCGTCAGCGTGGTGCACCAGTCGAACATCCTTGGCACCGTCAATCCCGTGCGTTTGATCATGGATCGAGCACACGAAGTGGGAGCGATCGGTGTCGTTGACGCTTGCCAGTCCATTCCGCATATGCCCGTGAACATCGATGAGGTCGGCGCAGATCTGCTCGCCTGGAGTGGCCACAAGATGCTCGGCCCTACCGGCATCGGTTGCCTGTGGGGAACCGCTGATGTGCTCAGTTCGATGCCGCCCTTTCTTTCAGGCGGCTCGATGATCGAGCTGGTGCAGATGGACGCCACCACCTTTGCTGCGCCCCCGCAGCGCTTCGAAGCAGGCACGCCCGTTGTCGCTCAGGCAGTAGCGCTGAGTGCTGCCGTGCGATACCTCGACAAACTCGGCATGGTGAATGTTGCGGCGCACGAACATGCATTGGCTGGCTATACACTCGACGGCCTGAGCAAGCTTGATGGCGTTCGTGTCATCGGACCTACCTCCAATGTCGATCGCGGAAGCGCCATCTCCTTCGTGGTCGAAGGCTTACATCCGCATGATGTTGGTCAAGTACTGGATAGCAGAGGAGTGGCTGTCCGTGTTGGTCACCACTGTGCATGGCCCACTTGTCGTCGCTTCGGTGTGCCTTCAACCACGCGCATCTCGCCATACATCTATAACGATGAGTCAGACATTGATGCGGCACTTGAGGGCATCGTGGCCGCACAGGCCTATTTCGGGGTGAAGTGATGGAATTGGATTCCCTGTATCAAGAGATCATTCTTGATCACTACAAGCACCCTCGTGGCAGAGGATTACTTGAGCAGCCTCTTGGCAGTGCGCATCATGTGAACCCAACTTGCGGTGACGAAATCACTGTCCAGGTCTCGAAAAATGCCGATGGCGGACTTGAAATCGGCTACGAGGGCCAGGGCTGCTCTATCTCACAGGCAAGCGCGAGTGTGCTGACTGAATTGCTGACCGGTCATTCTGTCGCCGATAGTCAGGCGGCCCGATTGGCCTTCATCGAGTTGATGCACGCTCAGGGTCAAAGCGAGCCCGATGAAGAAGTTCTGGGCGATGCAGTCGCATTTGCCGGAGTTGCGAAGTTTCCCGCAAGGGTGAAGTGTGCGCTCTTGGCTTGGATGGCTCTTCAAGACGCAGAAATCAAGGCCGGCTTGCTAAGTGAAGGAGAGGGATGATGAACGTAGCCACGGAGGACGATGTCCTGGAGGCCATGCGCGATGTCGTGGACCCTGAGCTTGGCATCAATGTCGTTGATCTCGGCCTCATCTACGGCGTGAGCGTGGACGACTCGAATACTGCCACCGTCAACATGACGCTGACCTCGGCAGCCTGTCCGCTTACCGATGTCATCGAGGATCAGATGAGGGCTGCACTGACCCCAGTCGTTTCAGATTTCCGAATCAATTGGGTGTGGATGCCACCGTGGGGCCCAGACAAGATCACCGACGATGGGCGCGACATGCTGCGCTCGCTCGGGTTCAACGTGTGAACGCTCACGAATGATTGTTGCTACCGATATTGAATTGCGGGCAGGTGCGCAACTGTTGCTCGGGCCGGCCAGTTTTCGCATTGGTCGAGGTGACCGCGTTGGTCTTGTAGGCCGAAACGGGGCCGGTAAGACGACGTTGACCAAGGCCCTGGCAGGGGAGACCCTGCCTGCACAGGGCGCGGTTCATGCAACCGGCAGCGTCGGATACCTGCCGCAGGATCCGAGGTCTGGTGATCCGCTCGAATTGGCTAGGGATCGCATTCTCAGTGCTCGAGGTCTGCAGGATGTGCTGCGCAGGATGCATGAGACGTCCATGCAGATGGACACCACGGATCCTGATGAACGCGATCGCATCGTGGCTCGCTACGCGCGCGCCGAGGCCGAATTTGAAGGCTTGGGAGGCTATGCGGTCGAGTCACAGGCAGCGACAATTGCGGCCTCAGTCGGGCTGGATGATCGAATCCTGGGGCAGCCGCTGGGCACTCTTTCTGGTGGGCAGCGGCGGCGGGTGGAGTTAGCGCGCATTTTGTTCAGCGGCGCCGAAGTACTGCTACTCGATGAGCCGACGAACCACTTGGATGCCGATTCCATTCGCTGGCTGCGCAAGTTCCTGTCGAACTATGACGGCGGCTTCATTGTGATCAGCCACGACACCGATCTCCTGTCCGACACCGTCAATCGGGTCTGGCATCTGGATGCCAATCGGCGTGAGATTGACATCTACACAATGGGCTGGGAGGCCTATCAGACTGCCCGCGAGACAGATGAGCGCCGCCGCAAGCGCGAGCGTCGCAATGCCGAGCAGCAGGCTGAGACTTTGAAATTCCAAGCCAACCGGATGCGCGCCAAGGCGTCCAAGGCCACTGCAGCACAGAACATGCTGCGCCGCGCTGAGGCCCTGCTCGAGGGAGTTGAAGGCGCCCGGGTGTCCGACAAGGTCGCCAAGCTGCGGTTCCCGACACCCAAGCCCTGCGGGCGCGTTCCCCTTACCGCCCAAGGGCTCTCGCGCAGTTATGGATCACTTGAGGTCTTCACCGACGTCGACCTAGCCATCGACCGCGGCTCGCGGGTGGTCATTCTTGGGCTGAATGGTGCCGGAAAGACAACTCTGCTCCGCATTCTGGCTCAAGTGGATGTACCGAACACTGGTGAAGTCCGGCCAGGGCATGGTGCTGTCATCGGCTACTACGCCCAGGAGCACGAGACTTTGGATCCCACGGCCACGGTGCTTGAAATGATGAAGCGCAATTCGCCGGATCTGGACGACACCAGGCAGCGCACGGTGTTGGGATCCTTCCTTTTCAGTGGTGATGATGTCGACAAGCCCACTGCTGTGCTTTCCGGTGGCGAGAAGACTCGGCTGGCTTTGGCCTGCTTGGTGGTTTCGGGTGCCAATGTTCTGCTGCTAGATGAACCCACGAACAACCTTGATCCAGCAAGTCGGGAAGAAGTCCTCACTGCATTACGTTCGTTCGAGGGGGCGGTGGTGCTTGTCACGCATGATCCAGGTGCAGTGTTCGCACTGGATCCTGAACGAGTGCTGCTGCTGCCCGATGGCGATGAGGACCACTGGAATGCCGACTACGCGGACCTCGTCGAACTTGCGTAGAGGATTGAGGTTTCATGAGTAACCACAGCGTGTGGATGACGATGCGCTCGATGTCGAGCGACCGCGAAGTGCTCAAGCGTGAGCTGCGTCAGGGTTTGGTTCGCAGAATTTTGAGTTATGCGCGGCCATACCGAGTCATCGTTGTTTTGCTGCTCATCACACTGATGCTGGCTGCACTGCTGACTGTGGCTCAGCCGCTGCTCTTCCGACGCATCATCGACGACGGCGTTTCTGTGGGCGACTCGCAGGTGGTCACGGTGACGGCCTTGATCATCGCGGGATTAGCGATTCTCGATGCCGCTCTGGGTCTTGTCACTCGTTGGTTCTCAGCGCAAATTGGCGAAGGACTCATCTTCCACTTGCGCACTGAGGTCTTTGATCACGTGCAGCGTCAGTCGATTGCATTCTTCACGCGAGCACAGACTGGTGCGCTCATCTCACGGTTGAACAGCGATGTCATCGGCGCTCAGCAGGCTTTCACCTCAACACTCAGCGGAGTGGTCGGCAATCTCATCGCCTTGACGATCGTTCTCGTCACGATGTTCTTGCTGTCCTGGCAGGTCACAATCTCGGCTCTCATACTCGTGCCTGTCTTTTTGCTGCCTGCGCGGTGGATGGGTCGCAAACTGCAGCAGCTCACTCGTGATCAGATGCGCTTGAACGCCGACATGGCCAACCAGATGTCAGAGCGCTTCAATGTTGCTGGCGCGCTGCTCGTCAAACTCTTCGGACGTCCAGACGAGGAGGCGGACAGCTTCTCCGGAAAGTCAGCCAGGGTTCGCGATATCGGCATCAAAATGGCGATGGCCAACCGCTGGTTCTTCTCTGCGCTCTCGCTCACAGCCGCACTCGCAACGGCTGTGGCCTATGGCCTGGGTGGCAACTTGGTGATCAGCGGTGTCCTGACTTTGGGGACTCTCTTGGCCCTGGTCGGTTTACTGGCCCAGCTCTATGGCCCGCTCACAGCGCTGTCCAATGTTCGGGTGGACATCATGACCGCATTGGTCTCCTTCGAGCGAGTGTTCGAAGTTCTTGATCTCAGCCCCTCTGTATTGGATCCGATCAATCCGATCCCACTTCCGCCGGGCCCACTCTCGTTGACCTTCGACGAGGTTTCCTTCACCTATCCCACTGCGCGTCAGGTGTCGCTGGCCTCGCTTGAGTCAGTGGCTCGTAAAGAGGAATTCTTCGAGAACGTTCCTGTGCTGACCGGTATGTCCTTTGTGGTGCCAGCAGGCAGTTTGACGGCAGTGGTGGGTCCTTCAGGTGCGGGAAAAAGCACCTTGAGTTCGCTTATCACTCGCCTGTACGACGTCAGTTCCGGCACTATCTGCGTCGGCGGAGTCGATGTGCGTGATGTTCGTCAATCAGACCTGCAAGCGGGCCTCGGCGTCGTCACTCAAGATGCCCACCTCTTTCACGACACCATCGGCGCAAACCTTCGGTACGCCTACCCGCAGGCCACCGATGAAGAGTTGTACGCAGCCTGCGAGGCCGCACAGATCGCAGATCTCATTCACGCATTGCCCAATGGCTTCAACACCGTAGTAGGCGATCGTGGTCATCGGCTTTCTGGCGGCGAGAAACAGCGCATTGCGCTGGCGCGAGTTCTGCTCAAGAGTCCACGTCTGCTCATCTTGGATGAGGCGACCGCCCACCTGGATAGCGAAAGCGAAGCGGCCGTACAGCGGGCACTGGATAATGCCCTGGTTGGTCGCACTTCAGTGGTGATTGCCCACCGACTCTCAACTATCCGCAATGCCGATCAGATTCTTGTCGTCGCCGATGGCCGCATTGTGGAACGCGGAACACATGACGAATTGCTCATGCTCGAAGGACTCTACTCAGATCTCTATCGCACGCAGTTCACGATGACGTCGTAATCTTCTCTTTGATTCGAGCATCATCTCTAGCTTCGCGTCGCAGGAATATGAACCATCCGGCCAGCCCAACTGCGGCGAAGAGCAACCATTGCACGGCGTATGAAATGTTCTGGCCTTCATCAATCTCTGGGGCTGGAACGGCCGTGAGTGCGGTTTGCGCTGGTGAGACCAGTTGCAGATAGCCTGGAGCTGATTGGCTAATCGGCAGCACTTCAGGTGCCACTGCAGGAATCATTCCGATTGGCAGGCCTTCAAGATCTGACGCTGAGGCAACTTCGAAATTACGCCAGTCGCCAACGATCGACTGGGTGCCACCGGGTGCCGAAGGAATCAGTGGCATGACCGTCGCAGCGCCCTTGGCTTGAAACCAGCCGCGATTGACCCAGATGGTTGATCCGCTTTGCGCGGTGAAAGGAGTCATCACCCAAAAGCCATTGGTGCCGTTGAGTGGTCGCTTGCGCACCACTACTTGATTGGTGCCGTCGAATTCTCCGGTTACCGTGTACCGGCTCCACTCAACAGCCTCGCGGAGTCGAGCATTTGTCGGAAGCGGTGTGGGAGTGACGATGGTGGCTGCCTCGAGTGCGAGGCGTTCTTGCCTCTTGAACTCAGCTCGACTCCATTGCCAATGGCTCAACAAGCCAAAAGCGATGATCGTGAAGATTACGAGGCAGGTGAAACTGATCCATCGACGTGTTCGAAGAAGCGCAAGCACAGCGATTATCGCGGTTCAGCAAAGGGTGGCGGCGCGATAACGCCAGTGATGATCTGGGGACTTCCAGCTTCAAGCTGTGGCGCCATGCTCGGTCGCACTCCGAGATCGCCAACGGCATCATTCTCGCGTCCGCCATTGGCGATCACGACGGCCAGATATGGCAGGGATACGGCCGCTGCTATGAGCACGACACGTGGCCAACCAGGAGTAACGATTGCTGCAATCAGGCATACCGTTCGAATCCCCATCGAGACGAGATATCGACGTGTTCGACCGGTCTGCTCACTGCTCAAGGCACGTTGTGCTGAAGTGATGTTGAAGACGTCGGCGTCCGCCGGGGGGTGTCCCGACAGCGGCTCAGTGCTCATAGGTAGAGCCTATGCCTGCCTTGCAAGACCGGTGTACGGTCCGAGCATGAATCGGACCTATGGAATCACCGAAGTCGTGGGAACATCCAACGAGGGAATTGATGAAGCAATTCGCAATGCGGTGAGCCGAACCTCGAAGACTGTTCGGCACATCGACTGGTTTGAGGTGTCTCAGGTCCGAGGCTATGTGCTCGACGGCGAGGTGGATCATTTCCAGGTCTCTCTCAAGGTTGGATACCGTCTTGAGGATCAAAGCGGTCTCTAACGTACGGAGAGGAACGCCATGTCTCGCGTGGCTTTAGTTACTGGTGGCAACAGAGGAATCGGGCTCAGCATCGCTCAATGCCTCCGCGCTGCTGGCTACACCGTTGTGGTGGGTACCCGTTCGGGCACTGCACCAGATGGCCTCGAAGCCGTGACCATGGATGTCTCTGATTCGGCATCGATCGATGCGGGATTCGATTCCATCGAAGCTCGCTTCGGGCCGGTGGAGATTCTCATTGCCAACGCGGGCATGACTCGCGACACCTTGCTCATGCGGATGAGTGATGACGACATCGACACTGTTCTCCAGACCAACCTCGGTGGTTCGATCAGGCTCGCCAGACGTGCGCTGCGCAACATGCTCAAGGCCCGTTACGGACGCATCATCTTCATGTCCTCAGTCGTGGGCATCATCGGCTCTGCAGGTCAGGTGAATTATTCTGCTGCAAAGTCCGGTTTGATTGGCGCTGCTCGATCTCTGGTACGCGAAGTGGGTGGGCGAGGCATCACTGTCAACGTCTTGACTCCAGGATTTGTCAATACTGACATGACAGCGCAATTGCCCGAAGAGCGGCGTGCTGAGATCGTGAGCATCGTTCCGCTTGGTCGTTATGCTGAACCGCAAGAAATTGCCACAGTCGTGGAATTCCTCGTGGGTGATGGTGCGGGCTACATCACCGGCGCGGTTATCCCAATCGATGGTGGACTCGGCATGGGCGACTGACGCCCCAAGAGAGGAAAAACGTGGGAATTCTGGATGGCAAGAACCTGGTGATCACCGGAGTTCTCACAGATCAATCAATTGCGTTCTCCGCTGCTCGGCTCGCCCAGGAGCAGGGCGCCACGGTCGTACTCACCGGATTTGGCCGCAGCCTGTCGCTGACCAAGCGTGCTGCTGGACGGCTCCCGAATGAAGCCGCCGTAATCGAACTTGACGTGGTGAACCAGGAGCATTTGGACTCCCTGGCCGACAATTTGCAGGAGCACATCCCATCGGTTGATGGGGTGCTCCATTCGATTGGATTCGCGCCTCAAGGGGCACTGGGTGGGAACTTTCTGAACACGACTTGGGCCGACGTCGCGGTAGCGATTGAGGTCTCGGCCTTCTCATTCAAATCCTTGGCGATGGCCGTTCTTCCAATGATGAGTCCGGGTGGCTCAGTGGTGGGATTGGACTTCGATTCCTCCCTTGCTTGGCCAAAGTACGACTGGATGGGTGTTGCCAAAGCTGCCCTAGAAAGCACTTGCCGCTATCTGGCTCGTGATCTTGGACCGCAAGGCATTCGAGTCAATCTTGTAGCTGCGGGGCCGATTCGCACGATGGCTGCCAAAGGAATCCCGGGCTTCGATAGTTTCGAAGAAGTCTGGGCAACTCGCTCGCCAATCGGCTGGGATCTGGATGATCCAGTACCAGCTGGCAAGGCCTGCGTGGCACTGATGTCTGATTGGTTCCCCTCGACGACAGGCGAAATCCTGCATGTCGACGGGGGAGTCCACTCGCAAGGCGCCTAACCATCTTGCCCGCACGATTGGTGGTGATGCGCCATGCGAAATCTGCGTATCCCGGAGGCATTGCCGATCATGATCGCCCGCTGAACGAGCGCGGTGAGCGTGATGCACGTGCAGCCAATGAATGGTTCGTGCGCAAGGGCTCGAACATTCTTGGAACCGAGCCCCAAGTGTTGGCGTCCACCGCTCTTCGTGCTCAGCAGACCTGGCAGCACGTGAGCTCGGCCTTGCCGAATGCTTTGGTTCAGCAAGCTCCCCAGGTGTATGAAGCCCTTGTATCAACACTCGTCAACTTGATCGCGCCATTCATAGACATGGGCCAATCCACTCTTGTGGTGGGACACAATCCGGGACTGGAAAGCTTGGTTGATTTCCTCAGCGACCCCGACGACTCTTTGGATTCTTGGCAGACGCGCGAGAAATATCCGACCTGCGCCATTGTGGCGCTGGAGTTCAAAGATGACTCATGGTCGAGGGCCTCAGCCAGAGTCACTGACTATGTCGTGCCCCGGGGTTGAACTCAGGCGATGGGTGGTGCCGGAGTCGTAATGCCGGCCCGTTCATCGGCCACTTCGATGTCCTCGCGCGAGATCCCCAACAGGTAGAGCACTGAATCCAAGTAGGGCACATTCACAGCGGTGTCTGCTGCATCGCGCGCTGCAGCCTTTGCATTGAACGCGACACCCAATCCGGCCGCTTCGAGCATGTCGATGTCATTGGCTCCATCGCCGATGGCGATTGTTCGTCGCATCGGGATGCCGAATTCTTCGGCAAATTCCTCCAGCGCCTGCTTCTTCCCAAGCCGATCGATGACCGGTCCGACAACTGATCCTGTGAGAATTCCATCCTTGACTTCTAGGGAATTCGCGCGCACGCGGTCGACTCCAAGTTCTTTCGCCAAGGGTCTGATGACTTCAATGAATCCACCAGACACCAGGCAAACGCGGTAGCCCAAAGTATTCAAAGTTCTACACAGAGTGCGGGCGCCTGGCGTCAAGGAAATTCGCCCCTGCACTTTGGCGATTACTGACTCTGGCAGACCCTTGAGCAAGGCAACGCGCTCGCGCAAGGACTCAGCGAAGTCGAGTTGTCCTGCCATGGCGCGCTCAGTTATCTCGGCAACCTGCTCGAGTACTCCCGCTTCCTGCGCGAGCAGGTCGATCACCTCGTTTTGGATCACAGTGGAATCAACATCCATCACTACCAAGTGCTGACCTCGCCTCTCCAGGCCCGCTTCCTGCACGGCGATGTCGGCGCCAGTTTCATTGGCCGCAACGGCCAGTGCGCGACGCATGTCTGAGGATGATGCTCCTGACACCTCAAAGAGAAGGGCAGTCACGGGATAGCTCGCGATCCGATGAATGCGGTCAATATTTCCGCCCTGGTCTGCCAAGGCGGAGGTGACATGAGCAATCGCGTCGGGGTGCAATGGCGACCCAAGCAAGGTCACGTGGATTCGCTGGCGCTTGGTGGGGCGCGGTTCGATCATCTGAGGATCAATGGCCAATTCCAAGCCGAGCTCTGCAGCAAGATCTGTGACCACGTGAACTGTCTTGCTTACAGCAAGGGTTTCCACATCGAGCAGCACCGCCAGAACGAGTCGGTCGCGAACAACCAACTGCTCGATATCGCGCACAGCGACCCGAGAGTCCAGACTTGCGAAGAGTTGATTGGTCACGCCTGGTCGATCTCGACCCGAAAGGGTGATCAGCATGGTCTGCGTGGTCATGACAATCCAACGCTAGTCGTTACGGTCCCCAACACTGTTGTCCGGCTAAGGTCGGAGCGTGCCTGCAGTCCTGAGTTGTGCGGATGTGGTGGTCCGCAGAGGACGCAAACTCTTGGTCAATCAGGTCAATTGGCAAGTTGAAGCGGGGGAGCGCTGGGTCATCCTGGGGCCCAATGGCGCTGGCAAGACCACATTGATGCTCGTGGCATCGGGTCGGATGTTTCCCACCTCAGGTGAAGTCGAGATTCTTGGCGAGCGGCTCGGCAGTGTGGACATGGCTGAACTGCGTCCGCTCATCGGCTGGGCCAGCAGCGCAATGATCGGCGATATCCCACCAGGCGAACGCGTTGCGGATGTGGTGCTTACCGGTGCCTACGCAGTGTCGGGACGTTGGCGGGAACGATATGAGGGTCAGGATCTCATGCGCACAGCGCAGTTGCTGTTTGCCTGGGGCATCGACCAACTCGCCAACCGGACTTTCGCGACTTTGTCAGAAGGCGAGCGCAAAAGGACGCTGATCGCGCGGGCGCTCATGGCCAACCCCGAGTTGTTGATGCTTGACGAGCCCGGAGCTGGTCTGGATCTTGGTGGGCGTGAGGATCTGGTTTCCCGCATGGCAACCCTGGCGGCAGATCCCACGGCTCCAACTCAGATTCTGGTTACGCATCACGTCGAAGAGATTCCACCGGGCTTCACTCACGCTCTACTCCTGAAGGATGGCGGAGTCGTGGATTCAGGGCCGATTGCCGACGTTCTGACTGGCGCCGGACTCAGCCACACCTTTGGAATTCCGGTCCGTGTGACCTATAACGATGGAAGATTTGCAGCGGTTCGAGATGGCTGAGATGCGTATCTGGACAGTGCCGAACGCACTCAGTTTCTTGCGTCTGCTCGGCGTGCCACTGTTCCTTTGGCTCGTTTTGGTTCCACAAGCCGACGCGTGGGCAGTCCTTCTTCTCATGGTTGCGGGCATTACCGACTGGCTTGATGGTGCGCTTGCTCGCGCGCTCAATCAGGGCAGCAAACTGGGGGAGTACCTCGATCCGGCAGCGGATCGCTTGTACATCGCAGCGACCATCGTCGGGCTGGCTATCCGCGGAATCATCCCTTGGTGGCTGGTAGCTGTGCTGGTTGCTCGTGAATTGGTGCTCTTGTGCATCCTGCCGATGCTGCGTCGAGCCGGTCTGCTGGCCTTGCCGGTCACGGTCATCGGCAAGGCTGCGACTTTCTGCTTGCTGTGGGGATTTCCCGCGCTGCTGCTGAGTACCTATGACACTTGGTGGGGAGCTTTGGCCTCATCTGCAGGCTGGGCCTTTGCGCTATGGGGAACCGCCTTGTACTGGTGGGCCGGACTCGACTACGTCCGCCAAGCCCGAGCACTCACCCGATCAGCATCCAACTGAGGGCATGGCATAGTTCCCGCACTGACAGCGCGCGAAGGGATGACGGTGATTCACGAGGATCTTCACTACACAACTGAACATGAGTGGGTGCGCCTTGAAGGTGATCTTGCTGAAGTTGGCATTACCGACTACGCACAAGAGGCCTTGGGCGACATTGTCTATGTGAGCTTGCCGAAAGTGGGCGACACCGTGGATGCCGGACAACCGTGCGGTGAGGTCGAATCAACCAAGAGCGTGAGCGATATCTACGCACCGCTTTCGGGCACCGTTGTCGACATCAATGACAACTTGGACGGCGCGCCAGAATCGATCAATGAAGCCCCGTATGCAGGGGGTTGGCTGTTCAAATTGCGCATCTCGGATCCCTCGCAGACTGCCGGTCTTCTGACATCTGCCCAATACGAGGACCAGACGCGCGCCTAGGAGCACTGGCTCAACCTGCACGGTAGATTGAGGTCATGCGTCAATGTCCCTCATGTAGCAAGTCGGTACCTGAGGGTGCACATTTCTGCCCGGAGTGCGGCATCAATCTCGAGGTGAATCTCGACTACACCGGTGCCATCACCAACGTCATTCCGTTGACCGGAACGGGCACCTCTGGATCAATAGCCGCAGTGGGCGCCCAAAAGCAACCTGGCCTGCGGCCTGGCACGGCCATGCTGGTAGTCCACCGTGGACCAGGTGAAGGCACCGAGTTCCCCCTCGATGTATCCAAGGACCTGGTGACCATCGGTCGGGCACCTGAAGCCGATCTGTTCTTCGACGATGTCACGGTAAGTCGCAGACATGCTGAGATTCGTCGAGGAGCCGAGGGCTGGAGCATTCGCGACGTCGGGAGCCTGAATGGCACGTACGTCAATCGCAAGAGAGTCGATGATCGCCATCTCGTTGGCGGTGATGAACTACAGATTGGTCGCTTCCGCTTTGTCTTCCTTGTTGGAGTTGAACCGGGCTCATGAGTGAGGCGCAACGACCCATCATGGGAACGATCAGCATTGGCGAGGTGCTGACTCTGCTGAAGCGCGAATTTCCCGATGTCTCGATCAGCAAGATTCGCTTCCTGGAAACCGAGGGGCTGGTGACTCCGGAGAGAACTGCCTCCGGATACCGACGCTTCTCCGAGCGTGACATCGAACAGTTGCGGGCAGTGCTGACTCTTCAGCGAGATCAGTACCTGCCACTCAAAGTGATCCGCGAACACCTGGATGCCGAAAGTGATGAGTCACCGGTGGCGGTGGCTGGCTCAGGGTTACGACCTGAAGATTTTCGGGCAGGCGCTGGCCGAGTTCGGCTCACCCGTCTTGAGCTTGCCGAGCAGGTTGGGCTTGCCGACTCCGTGATCGCGCAACTCGAATCTGCTGGGTTGGTGGTCTGCACTGCTGCCGGCCACTACGACGAGGACGCTCTCGCCATCGCCTCCGTCGTTGCTCGGCTGTCGGAGTTCGGGGTCGAACCGCGGCATTTGCGCGGCTTCCGCGTGACCGCCGATCGCGACAGCGGGCTCCTAGACCAGATTGCCACGCCATTCACGCGACCTCGCGATCAGGACGCCCGCTCGCGCGCGCAGGAAACGATTCGCGAATTGGCTGCGCTTTTCGTTCAACTGCATGCGGCATTGCTACGCGCCGAGTTGGTTCGCGGCGGGAAGGTGTAGCACTACTCTGGATCTGTGCACGCACTTGAGTTCATCGGCGTCCGAATGGAGATGCCCTCCAATACGCCGATTGTGCTGCTCAAAGAAATCGAAGGCACTCGCGTCATACCTATCTGGATTGGCGCAGTGGAAGCCACGGCAATTGCCTATGCGCAGCAAGGCGTAGTGCCCCCACGACCTTTGACCCATGACCTGATGAAAGACATCTTGCTGGCCATTGGCGCCGAACTCAGCGAAGTTCAGATCTCAGCTCTCACTGACGGGGTGTTCTACGCCTCTTTGCTGTTCGCCAATGGAGTCCAAGTCAGTGCCAGGCCATCAGATGCTGTTGCGCTCGCTTTGCGGCTGCAGGTGCCGATCACGGCCGCCGACGAGGTCTTGGAAGAAGCCGGCGTGGAGATGCCCGAAGACGATGAACCAGAAGACGAGGTAGAGCAGTTTCGCGCCTTCCTGGACCAGATCTCGCCGGAAGATTTTCAAGAGTGAACCCTCACGTGATGGTTCAGACTTCACTCGAAGGGCGACCCGTGTGTCGCATTGACCACAGCATGACCTTGTTCGTAGCGTCAGCAGTGGCCACTTCCCCAGTGGTGCGACCGGGCTGCGCAGGAGGCAATACGTGAACTTTGAGAGTCCCAAGGCAGATCTGCAGGGTTCGCTATTCGACGATGCTGATCTACGCCCGCTGCCCGCGGACATCGGCTACCGCGGCCCTATCGCATGTGCAGCAGCCGGCATCACGTATCGCCAGCTTGATTACTGGGCTCGCACTGAATTGGTGCAACCTACGGTCCGCGGAGCGAGCGGCTCGGGCACACAGCGTCTCTACAGTTTTCGCGACATCTTGGTGCTGCGCATCGTCAAGCGGCTTATCGACACAGGGGTTTCACTTCCGAACATTCGCGCTGCGGTTGATCATCTCGCTTTGCGCTCGCACGAAGATCTCGCTCGCATGACTCTGATGAGCGATGGCGCCACGATCTACGAGTGCCGCAGTGCTGACGAAGTCGTTGACCTGGTTCGTGGTGGTCAAGGGGTCTTTGGAATCGCGGTTGGCAGTGTGTGGCGAGAGGTTGAAGGCACTCTGGCATCACTTCCTGGTGAGCGCGCTGACGGCGAGGCCGTCAATCCGCCCAGTGCCGACGATGAGCTTGCCGCACGGCGGGCGCGCCGAGTCGCTGGCTGAATCCTGTCGCTGTAGTCTTTGCCTGCTGATTGACCCCACGCGGGAGAGTCTGCGGTTCATCTAGATGATCTGCAGCGCCGAAGGAGCAAATCTCCCCGACAACCTCTCAGGCAAAAGGACCGCATGGGGGAGGCACCTCTGGAAGGCGGGCTTCGGCCCCACCGACGGTGAAACTGATGCGCAAGCATCGGGAAACTCTCAGGTCGCGATCGCATCGCGGGCAACAGAGGGGGAGATGGCACAGCCGTGCCCTCGACCCCGGGAGAGTCATGTCCGAACGTGAATTCGCATTTGTCGATCGACACATCGGCCCAGATGAGCCAGCTTTGGCATACATGCTTGATGCCCTTGGCTACGCCGACCTTGATTCTTTTACTTCAGCGGTCGTTCCAGAAGTCATCGCATGGACTGAAGCACTCGATCTTCCGCTTGCCTTGGACGAGTTTGCGGTGCTCGCCGAACTGCGCGCAATCGCGGCTCTCAACACCGTCAAAGTCAGCATGATCGGCCTTGGCTACTCGGACACCCACACTCCTGCAGTCATCCGTCGCAATGTGCTCGAGAACCCAGCTTGGTACACCGCATACACGCCCTACCAGCCTGAAATCAGCCAAGGCCGGCTCGAGGCGCTATTGAACTTTCAAACGATGATCGAAGATCTCACTGCACTGCCGGTGGCCGGATCATCGTTATTGGACGAACCCACGGCGGCAGCCGAGGCGATGGCCTTGTCTGTGCGCCAGAGTCCTAAGGGTGTCCAGAGATTTCTGGTGGACTCCGATACGCATCCGCAGACCCTGGCAGTACTCAGGACTCGCGCCGAGCCGATGGGCATCGAACTTGTCGTGTCCAATCTCGATGCGCAATGGCCATCTGGGCCGTGGTCGGGAGTGATGATCAGCTACCCGGGATCGTCTGGAGTCGTGCGGGAACTTGCGCCCATCATCGCTCAGGCTCATGAACTTGGCGCGCTGGCAGTTGTGGCTGCAGATTTGCTCGCGTTGACCTTGTTCACTCCTCCTGGGGAACTCGGCGCCGACATCGTCGTCGGTTCGGCCCAGCGCTTCGGAGTGCCAATGGGATTTGGCGGGCCGCACGCTGGCTTCATGTCGGTGCGCGCTGGCTTGGAGCGTTCTCTGCCGGGACGCTTGGTTGGCGTCAGCTTGGATGCGGATGGGAATCCCGCTTATCGCCTAGCACTTCAGACGCGTGAGCAACATATTCGGCGTGAGAAGGCCACAAGCAATATCTGCACGGCACAAGTCCTCTTGGCAATCATCTCTGCGATGTATGCCAGCTACCACGGACCTGTGGGATTGACCGCCATTGCGCAGCGCGTCCATCGCACAGCGCTTGGACTTCGCGCTGGCTTGACCCAACTTGGAGCACTCACTTCGCCATTGCCCATATTCGACACTGTGCAGTGGAAGGTGACTGGCAAGGCTGAGCAGATCAGCGATGCCGTTGCCAAGAATGGCGTCAATATCCGGGTCGTCGATTCGGACACCGTTTGTGCATCCGTTGATGAAGTCACGCAGCCCGAGCATGTGCGGATCCTTTGGGATGTCACTTCAGATGCCATTGGAGTCAGGAACGAGATCAAGCTCACTGACCTCGAGGCATCGCTGACATCCTTCGCGAACCGGACTTCGCCCTTCCTGCAGCATCCGGTCTTCAATACCCATCACAGTGAGACTTCGATGATGCGCTATTTGCGCAAACTTGCAGACCGCGACATTGCCTTGGACCGGGCAATGATTCC
This sequence comes from Actinomycetota bacterium, assembly GCA_030650795.1. NCBI lineage: Bacteria > Bacillati > Actinomycetota > Actinomycetota bacterium. The sequence continues at coordinate 240,385 of JAUSDJ010000002.1, read as the reverse complement.
GCTCGGCTCGTGCACGATGAAACTCAATGCGGCGACAGAGATGGAATCCATCACTTGGCCTGAATTTTCGGGCTTGCATCCATTCGCTCCGACTGCCGACGCTGCCGGGTCGATTCAGATGATTCAATCGTTGGAGCAATATCTGGCCGAAATCACCGGCTATGACTTCGTCAGCGTGCAGCCCAATGCCGGTTCGCAAGGGGAGTTCGCCGGTCTGCTCGCAATTCGGGCTTACCACCTTGCAAATGGCGATGTGAACCGCAATGTCTGCCTGATTCCCAGCAGCGCTCATGGCACCAATGCGGCTAGCGCCGTGATGGTCGGCATGCGGGTAGTTGTGGTGAAATGCGATGAGTTCGGCAATGTTGACCTCGAAGATCTCCAGCAGCGCATCGCCGAACATGGAGATCAGCTCAGCGCACTGATGATCACGTACCCGTCAACACATGGGGTATTCGAAACCGCAGTCGCGGATATCTGCGCGCTCGTGCACGATGCTGGCGGTCAGGTATATGTCGACGGCGCCAATCTCAATGCTCTGGTTGGTTTGGCCAAGCCGGGTCGATTCGGGGCCGATGTCTCGCATCTGAATCTGCACAAGACCTTCTGCATCCCGCATGGTGGAGGCGGCCCTGGCGTCGGACCTGTTGCTGTTCGTGCGCACTTGGCTCCGTACTTGCCTTCGCATCCACTTCGTCCCGAAGCTGGCCCGCTCGGTCGTGGGCACCGTGACGGTGGAGTTGGGCCTGTCAGTGGAGCCCCTTGGGGGAGTGCTGGCATCCTGCCCATCCCGTGGGCATACATCCGGCTCATGGGCGCTGATGGACTCAAGCGCGCGACTCAGGTCGCCATCTTGTCCGCGAACTACATCGCGAGTCGACTCAACGCGCACTATCCCGTGCTGTACACCGGATCTACCGGACTTGTTGCGCATGAATGCATCTTAGATGTCCGACCAATCACCGCAAGCACAGGCGTCACTGTCGACGACATTGCAAAGAGACTGATGGACTATGGCTTCCACGCGCCGACGATGTCCTTCCCGGTTGCTGGCACATTGATGATTGAGCCAACTGAATCAGAGGATCTCGCTGAAGTTGATCGATTCATCGACGCCATGATCGCCATCAAGGCTGAGATCGACGAGATCAGTACCGGCACTTGGCCTATTGACGACAGCCCACTGCGCAATGCACCGCACACAGCCGATTGCGTCATTGGCGATTGGCAGCACAGCTATCCGGCGCGGCTCGGTGCATTTCCCTCCGGAACAGCTCATGCGGACAAGTACTGGCCGCCTGTCCGTCGTATCGATGGGGCCTATGGCGATCGCAATCTGGTGTGCAGTTGCCCGAGTCCGGCCGAGTTGGCCACATGAGTGAGCCGACCGAAGTCAACCTATGCGTGCAACTATGGCCGAACCCCGGTCAGGAATCGAAGCTGATTGAATTCGAGGATCAGGTTTTGGCGCGGATCCCCCATCACGGGGGACAGGTTCTACAGCGAGTCAGGCGTACATGCATGATCCCGCACGGCTGGCCTTGGGCGACTCGCGCGAGATCGCGATCCAACGAACATCAGTCACCTCAATTGTGCTTGTTGTATAGGTAGATCCCACGAACCATCCGTTCTGCCCGATAGATTGCAGCCACAGGCCAATCTTGGGGGAGTTGCAATGATCAGGACGCGCGTTCGAAGGTCCGCATTTGTCGCCACGCTGGCAGCGCTCGCGCTTGTCACACTAAGTGGATGTATCAACATCACTTACTCACTCAACGTGAATCCCGACTCAACTCTGTCGGGAACGATTCAGTTGACGGTAGCAAAGCAAGCTGCGTCCATTCTTGGTATCGAGAGCGCATCCGACCTAGAGAGCAAGCTGCAATCCGGTGATCTCACCGATCAAGCAGGTGCCAAGAACCTCAAGAGTTGCGATGCCTCAGAGGATGCAGAGAATTTGATCCTCAATTGCGAGATCACTAGTGCCAATGCCTCAGACATCAGCGAGGGCTGGACGCTCACAACGAATGGCGATACTGCAACGTTCCATGCGGTTGCCGATACTCCCTCGAGTTCGGATTCACTTAATCTTTCCGGGGTCTCCCAAGGCAACTATGAGTTCACGCTTACCTTCCCTGGAGAGATCACGAGTGTGACCGGGGCAGGCGCGGTGAAGACGGGGCCCAACACAGTTACTAGCAAGGGAACTCTTGAGAAGCCGTTGAACATCACGGTCGTAGGTTCGTTGAAGAGCGAAGGTTCCTCCTCAATGGTTTGGATCTACGTGCTGCTGGGGGTAGTCGCTGTACTTGCCATAGCTGTGCTTGGCTTCGTGTTGATGCGCGGGTCTCGGAGATCCAAGTCCGATGCGCAGCCAGTTATTGAAGAAAGCGCGAACGCACCGCTCGAAACTCCAGAGGGTCCCGACACTACTGAAGAGTCGTGAGCACACTCGCAGATCGCACGATCGCGACTCTGCGAGTCGATCGAGACGACCTTGCTGACCGCGTGCGGCAATTCACTGCGCCTGATCTTGACCAAACCTCCGGCGCAAGTGAGTGGGACGTCGCCCAAGTCCTGGGTCACCTCGGCAGTGGTGCGGAGATCGGTTTGGAAGGTCTGCGGCGAGCGCTGGCCGGCGAAGGCCACGCCCGGGCAGATTTCAATCAGGGTGTGTGGGATCGCTGGAACTCCATGACCCAGCGGCAAAAGGCAGACGGCTTCCTGGAATCCTCTGACTTGCTGCTATCGACCTACGAGTCAATGGACGCGCAGACTCGCGCGTCGGTGCGCTTCGATCTTGGATTTCTCCCCGCGCCCGCTGATCTTGGCGTGCTCACTGGCATGCGCTTGAACGAAGCGCTCCTGCATGCCTGGGATGTGCGTGTTGCCTTTGATCCGGCGGCAACGATTCCGGGGGATTTGGCAGCGGTGCTGCTGGAGCAGTTCTCTGGTCCGATCAGTTTCTTTTTCAATTTCCTAGGGAAGCCAGCCTCGCTCAATGGCCGTGAGTTCACACTGCGAGTCAACACTTCAGATCCCAACAAAAGCCTGGGACTGAACTTCACGAATTCGGTGTGCATCCTTGACGCACCAGAGTCAGGGGACGAGCTTCTTAGCATCCCCACTGGGGCTCTTCTGCGGCTCATCAGCGGCCGGATGTCACCAGAACACACGCCGGCGGGAGTGCAGCTCACGAGTTCGCGCCTGACTCTTGATGACCTACGGGCTGTCTTTCCAGGGATCTGACATTCGCCAGTGTAGCTAGATAAGCAACTTTGCTTGACAGTTTTCATATAGTCAATGTATGTTGCTTGTATGAATTCCACGGAAATCACTCCAGTAGGTGGACCCGCAGATGACCTTGCTGCGGCCGTGGCTCTGCGCAAGCTTGCTGACCGCTTGGAAGATGCAGCCGTCGAAGCAGCCATGCGCCTGGGATGGTCTTGGACTCAAGTCGCCGAAGCTCTCGGCGTCACCAGACAAGCAGTGCACCGCAAACACATGCAGCGATTGGCCGATTCCGGAATCGATCTAAGGAGACGAAATGGCTGACTCACACATGACCAAGCTTCGATCGCTGATTGACATCGCCACAAATGAAGCAAGCAAATCTCGATCCACCAACGTCGAGGCCGAGCACCTTCTGCTTGCACTGTCTTCACGACCATCGTCGGCTGCCGGAAATGCTCTGGCTCAGCAAGGACTCAGTTACGACACACTTCAAGAGGCTCTCGAAGCAGAACAGCACAGCAGTTTGCGATCAGCGGGAGTCGAACCGATTGCTGAACAACGGCTGCTTTCAACTCGTCGGCGACGCCGACCCGGCTGGGGGGCATCGGCGAAAGAATCGTTGCGGCGCGGGAGTCTGATTGGAAGGAAGTTCAAGCATCGCAAGATGGAAGAAAGTGATCTTCTGCTGGGCATCTTGCATGCAGAACTCGGTACGGTGCCACGAGCATTGACGATCGCTGGCATTGACCGCGCACAACTCATCAGAAGCCTGGAGTCATCACGCTGAAATCTACCCGCGCGGATCTCCTGGGATCGAGACATCGGTGAAGCGCATGGGTGCACCGAAAGTGTCGTCAGGATCCGCAATGAGGGTGTGCTCATCGCGCGCGATGATGCTGATGCCCTTTGATTCCAAGAACTCTGCGGCGCGATCCAGATCAAGCACCTGCCAAGTGACCGCATGGCACATATCGCCATTCTTATCCAGATCGCGGGCAGCGATTGAATCCTCCGTTGTCGGGCGCGCAAGCTCAACGATGGTGTTCTCGCCAACTGACACATAGAGATTGTGCGTACCAGTGAGTTCGGACATGCTTTCGTGAATCAAGTCGCCGCCGAGCACATTGGTGAAGAGCTCCTGAGCCTTGTCGATATCAGCAACCACAACGGTCGCGTAGGCCATGCGCTTGATTCCTAACGGGTACTTCTCCCAGGCGAGCGCATCAAAATCTGCCGAGTACCTGGGGTCGACAGGCATCACGTGCGGGTAGAACTCCAACTGGGTGTGGGTATCCCGCGGATGCGTGAACAATGAGCCATCACTTGGCCGGGTAGGAAGCGCTACGCCACCATCTGTGACGACCCGAACTCCAAGTTGAGTCATGGTGTCCCAGGCTTCGCCGACATCCTCGATGTACCAGGCCAATGAATGCCAGTGGCGGCCAAATCGGCTGTAGAACCGACCTACAGGCATGAGCTCAGAGCCTTCAATGTCACTCTCGGCCATCGGCTCGATGATGGCGTCGCCGATGACGATCAACGAGGCGTCGCGCTTTTCAATGGGGGAGTAGCCCGCATCCATGATGCCGCGCGTCGGATTGAATACTTCGTCGTACCACGCATCAAGTTCCGCAAGATCATCCGAGATGTGAATGATGTGAAACAACTTGCCAATGGTGAAGGACATGTCACTCCTTAGTGAGTGTTACGAGACGCAAGGGTTGGCCTTTTTCTCGAACTACAGGCCGCGCTCGCACAGTAGGCCCCGGCCAAAGCCCAAGGGTGGGAAATTCAAGATTTCCATGCTGTTCGACGTACAGATAATCGGACAAACGGCCCAAACGGAATGTTTAGCTGCCCTGCTGCCAAAAGCGCAGTTTGCATTTGTGCAAACTTGCATTGCGTGCAAATATTAACCCATGACAACTCCGACATTGCGGACTCCTGGTCTGCGGGATCGCAAGCGGGCCGAAACGCGTGCCCGTATTGAGGATGCCGCGGTCGCCCTGGTGCTCAGAGATGGCTTGGAGAACACCACAGTTCACGCAATAAGTGAGTTGGCTGAAGTGTCGCCGCGCACCTTCTTCAATTACTTCGACAGCAAAGACGGGGCAATCCTGGGTGTTCGCAACACGGCAATGGTCCAAGAGCAAGTGTCGGAATTTCTCTTGCAGTCCTCGCATCCAAGCGCCGTTGATGCTGTTGTGGGACTCCTGCTATCGATCTTTGACCTGCCGGCCACTCGACTCACGATCCGGGCCGATCGCATGGAATTGGTCCGGCGGCATCCGGAGTTGATGGTCACGCAATTTGAGCAGCTGATGCTGACACACGGCCAGATCACTGAAACGGTCGTAGGGATCCTGGCTCAAGATCTGGGTGAGGCAACAGACGAGCAGGATCTCACTGCTATTGCCAGCGTGACTCTTGCCATGTGTGCCACGGCAGTACGCCTGGCAATGAGCGAACTAGCCCGTCAGCACACCCACGCCGGCTCCGAACAAATACATGCGCGAGCGGTCACGCTCGTGCGTTCTACAACAGAGAGAATCAGATGAGTCAAAGTCCACCGATCTCACTTCAGGTTGACCAAGCCGATCGCAAACACATCCTCCTGGTGTTCGCGGGGCTGATGGTGGCCATGCTGTTGGCCTCCTTGGATCAGATGATTTTCAGCACAGCACTTCCCACAATTGTTGGCGATCTCAATGGCGTCGACCACATGCTTTGGGTTACCACTGCGTACATCCTGGCTTCAACGATCATGCTGCCGGTCTACGGGAAACTCGGTGATCAGATTGGTCGCAAGAGTCTGTTCATCTTCGCGATCGCTGTCTTTATCGCTGGATCAATCATCGGCGGCCTCGCTGGCGATATGACCTGGCTCATTGTCGGTCGTACCGTGCAAGGACTTGGCGGTGGTGGCCTGATGATCTTGGCGCAGGCAATCATCGCCGATGTGGTGCCAGCCAGGCAGCGCGGCAAGTACATGGGAATCATGGGCGGCGTCTTCGCTCTTTCCACTATTGCTGGCCCATTGCTCGGTGGTTGGTTCACTGAAGGAATCGGCTGGCGTTGGGCCTTCTGGATGAACGTGCCACTTGGCTTGCTGGCTATTGCCTCAGCCGCCTTCTTCCTGCAGCTTTCCAAGCCACCGCGCAGAAGACTCGATCTCGATATCGCTGGCATGGTGCTGATTGGCGTGGCTTCCACCTGCTTGGTGTTGACCACGAGTTTGGCAGGAAGTTCCTACGCCTGGAACTCCCCGGTAATCATTGGTCTGATGGTTGCGAGTCTGATAGCTGGCTACTCCTTCTTTGCTGTCGAACGGCGAGCAGCTGAACCGATCATGCCAATGCAGTTGTTCAAGCAGCGAAACTTCAATCTGACCACCGGTGCTGGGCTGATCATCGGTATTGCAATGTTTGGGGCCATGGCCTACATGCCCACGTACCTGCAAATGGTCACCGGAGCAAGCGCCACGCAATCCGGATTGCTCATGCTCCCGATGATGGCTGGACTCTTGGCCACGTCAATTGGGTCAGGGCAATTGGTGAGCAAGACTGGCCGATACAAGTGGTTGCCGATCACCGGTACCGCAATTGTTGCGGGTGCGCTGTATCTGCTCTCGACAATGTCGCCAGATACGCCAGTGCCCGTTCTTTGCGGTTACTTGGCGATCATGGGCATCGGCCTTGGCATGGGCATGCAACTGCTTGTGCTCATCGTGCAGGACGCCTTCCCTGCAAGCTGGGTTGGAACAGCCACGGCAGCTAACAACTACTTTCGCCAGATAGGTGCAGCCCTGGGCTCGGCCATTGTCGGATCGCTCTTCGTTTCGCGTCTCAGTTCCGCGTTGACGGCAACCCTTCCGCCATCGGATGGGGCGGGATCAAGCAACTCCTTCACCCCAAGCCTCGTGAAGTCATTGCCGCCCGAGGTGCAGAGCATCATTGTGAATGCATACAGCGATGCTTTGACGCCGATCTTCCTGCTGTTGGTTCCAATTGTGCTCGTAGCGGTGCTGCTGCTGTGCTTTGTTCACGAGAAGCCGTTGTCCACGACTATCGAGCGCGACATCCTTCCCGAATCCCTCGAAATTGATGGTCGTAGCAGCGTCCTGCTCAATACCAATGGTGTTATCGACATGACGGAGATCTAGATGAGAACTTCCGATTCTTCAAAACCGAGACTGGTCAAGTGACCGCGGAATTGGGTGTACGCGCGGCTCGCAAGCAGTTGACGAGTCGCGAACTCATTCTTGCTGCTTTCAAGTTGTTCGGGCAACAGGGCTACGACGAGACCACTGTTGAGCAGATTGCCTATCAGGTAGGAATCTCCAAACGGACTTTCTTTCGCTACTTCGCGAACAAGGAGGATCTCGTCCTTGGAAACCTCGAACACGCCGCCACGCTCCTTGAATTGGCAATGGATGAGCGCCCGCCAAGTGAGGATCCTTGGCATTCTTTGCGGCGCAGTTTTGACTTCTTTGTGGAGGCCGCCACTGAGGAACCGGAGCGAGTGTGCGATCACTTGCGAGTCATGAGCACGTCACCTGCGCTGAAGGCCACCCAACTCGGAAAGCTGCAGCATTGGCAGGCGGCGATCGTGCCTGAGCTGACTCGGCGGTTGGCGGGGCAGGAGCCACATCCCCAGATGCGTGCCTCGGCTATGGCCGGTGCCGCTCTTGCATGTCTGGACGCGGCAATGAATGCCTGGTTCATGCACTCGGGAGTCCGCAATCTGGGACCCATGCTCGACATTGCAATGGAAAGCGTCGCGCCGCTGCACTAATTGCCGAACTCGTATTGAATGCTCATCAAGGCAAAGGGAGATTCAATGCGAACAGCAATCGGACGACTACGCGTGGCGGTGCTTGATGACTATCAGCACGCAGCGCTGAACAGCGGCGACTTCACCAGATTGGCCGCAATCGCAGACGTGGTGACTTTTGACGACCACGTTAGCCAGGCGAAAGATCTGGCTCAGCGGCTTGCTGGATTCCATGTGGTCATCGGCATGCGCGAGCGAACTGCCTTCAATGCTGAGCTCCTGGCGCAACTTCCAGATCTTGGACTTCTGATCACCACGGGCATGGCCAATGCTTCCTTCGATCTGGAAGCAGCTCGCACATTGGGTATCACCGTCTGTGGCACCGGGATGGCCGGTGCGGCCACCGAAGAGTTGATCTGGGCCTTGATCATGTCCTTGGCACGCAACATCCCTGCTGAAGATGCGGCCATTCGCGCTGGCGGATGGCAAACAGGCATGGGGCGAGAACTCTCGGGAAGCACTCTGGGTCTCTTAGGCCTTGGGCGTCTTGGCGGAAGAATTGCCCACTTCGCCAAGGCATTCGACATGAACTGCATCGCGTGGAGTCAAAATCTAACTGCAGAGCGGGCGGCTGAGGTCGGAGCCGAACTCGTTACAAAAGACGAGCTGTTCAAACGCGCAGACATTGTGTCAATTCATGTGCGTCAATCCGATCGCACCATTGGATTAGTAGGCGCCGAAGAACTGCAGTTGCTGGGAGCTGATGGGTTGCTTGTCAACACCTCACGAGGTCCGATTGTGGATGAAGCTGCTCTCGTTGCTGCCTTGTGGAACGGAACAATCGCGGGAGCTGGCCTGGACGTATTCGACGTGGAACCGCTGCCAGTAGCGCATCCATTGCGGTCCACACCAGACACCGTCCTCACCCCACACATCGGATATGTCTCCACAGTTGGGTATCAGCGGATGTACAGCGATGCGATCGACGACATCCTGCATTGGTCTGCCGGTGACCCAGTTCGTCAATTGAATGGTGAACGCCAGTGACGCAACTAGGGGAGTAGTCGGCAATCTTGTCGCTCAGACTTCCTCAGACAAAATCGTTAGGACGGGTGGGGCTCGACAGGGGATCTACGTCATCTGGAACTTGTCTTGGAACTTCGCCGATCGCAGCCGCATGTCCGAACGCACAAGTTCGGCTACCGGCTCGGGGAGCACGTCAAGCTGCCACCTGCGCTCCGCGTCCATCTGGGCAGACGAAGCACCGTCGGCCTCGATTGCCAACAACGCGTAGTAAGCCGCCCCCAGATCATGGTCGGCCATGTGAGCGGTCGCAGCCGCATGACCACATGCCCGAGCGGCCAAGCTCGCCGGACCAATTGTTGCGCGGGCCGCTGCGTGTGCGGCCACGGCTGCTGCCCGAGCCTGTGACATCGAACGCTGACCCGCCGCCCATGCACGCGCCGTCGACAGGGCATCTGCCGGCCGGGTGTCACCTGAGGACGCGACCTCGAATAATGGCAGGACCCGTTCGGCACAGTCGGCCGCCCATGCAGCCAAGAGTCGGTGGTTGGCCTCTGCCAGGGAACCTCCCCGATGTACAGCAACCAGCCTGGGGTCGCGAGATGACGGAGCCACGCCCATCACTGTGCCATGCGTGCGTCGTAGTTACATGAATCGCCCATTTCCACTATTTCGAACTCAGGGCGACTCCTCGCCATACGCTGAGGCGACAAATCCGGACTGAGCGATCGTCAGCCGGAGGCAGACGGCTGGGGGGTCAATGACAGTCCTTCGGGTGCGCGCGGATGCGGCGGCAAGCGTGCGCAGCAAAGGCGCATGGGCCATCGTTGCTGCCACCTTTGTCATGCTGGCTTTCAACACGGGGTTTGGCTTCTACGCATTAGGGGCATTCAGTCGCGGCTACATTTCCAGCCTCGGTATCAGCGTTTCCGCAACATCCGCAGGAGCCACCATCTTCCTGCTGGCTGGCGGCATCTCCGGCCTGTTCGTGGCTCGGTTGATGTCTCAAGTTGGCATTCGCTGGCTGCTGCTCGGCGGCACTGTCGCTTCGGCGATATGTCTAGCCATGCTCGGTTCGGTCACGCAGGTATGGCAGATGTGGGCGATCTTCCTCATCTTTGGCCTTGCCTCGGCAGGCTTCTCAATGATTCCAACTTCGGCAATGGTCCTCGGCGAATTTGCCGAAGAGTCGGTCGCCCGACCGATGGCAGCCATGGCCACTGGCTTCTCCGTCGGTGGTGCCGTGCTGGCACCGATCATCACCGCTGTGGTGTTGGACTTCGGAATCGCCACGGCTGGTATCGCCATGGCCTTGACCTTGATCATCGTGATGGTGCCGCTGTCGATTGCGGCGACGCGACATGCACCTCGCCTCGGTAGCGCTTCTGATGTTGCGGCAAAGGCCGTAAAAGCGAGCGGGAAGATGCAACACGGAAGTGGCGGCTGGCCGTTCTTTGGAGTCTGCATCGCCTACAGCCTCCTGCTCATTACTCAGGTCTCTGTCGTCATCCACCTGCTGACTTTGGCCACCGAGCGGGGGATCGGCGGAGCTGCCATCACCCTCTCGCTGTTTGCCAGCATGGCTTTCGTTGGGCGGCTCATCGGGCTTGCGATCATGCCGAGATTCACGCTGCGTTCACTGAGTGTGGTGATGGCCGGAATGCAGGTGATCGCGCTGACCATTTTGGCATTTGCTCCCAGCCTGGTCTGGTTGGCGATCGGAGCCGCGATCATGGGCCTGCCGTCCGGCAACAACCAGGTCTTCATGCCCCTGTGGCTGCTGAATCTCTTTGGAGCGGCTCGATACCCGACGGTATTTGCACGTTCGAACCTCATCACCGGCTTCAGCGTTGCTCTTGGACCGCTCTACGTTGGCGTCGTTCATGAGAGCGCTGGGAGTTATCAGCTGCCGTTCCTAGCGCTGGCTGCCAGCGCGATAGGAGCGGGCGTGATCATCGCGACTCTGCCGCGCAAGGGTGAAGTGGATCGGAACAGGTGAGCCAGTATTCCAGGTGTCAGGATTCGGCCTCTGGAGGCTTGTGTGAGCCCGCAACTACCCGCCTTCCTGCCGTCGTCGCCACCGGCACAGTCCTGGAGTCGGTCATCTCGGCCTCCTTCCCCGGAGGTCATGCAGGTGGGCATCGAACCTGGGCAGTAGCCACGACCGATCCCGCGGCGTAGCGTACGCCAGTAGCACTGCGTCGGCGTGAGTTCAACGGAGTCGGGAGGTCGCCATGCACGCATACCGCGGGGCCGCACTCCTGGCCGGGGTCACCATCGGGGCGCTCGCGTTGGCGCTGCTGAGCCCCGTCTCCTCGGTGGCATCGACGCCCGATCCGCTCGCGGTCACGTCACGCGCGGCCGTCGATCCGATCGTCGGCGCGTGGAAGTGGGTCTCCGGCAGCGGACCTCAACTCATCGTCCACGTGACGGGGTCCGGTGGCAATTACGTCGGTCACGTCGTCCAGGACACTTCAGGCAATAGGTGTCCCTATCCCGTCGGGAAGTTGGTATGGACCATCCGCGGAAGTGGAGAGAACTACACGGGCACCGTCGAGTGGCTTGACGTGTACCAGGCACCCTGCCGAGTTAATTCTTCACCGGCCATCTTCCGTGTGGATGCTCGCACAGACGGTCTTGCTATGTGCGTCCAGCCGAACGGCTTTTGTGCTGACTTCGCCCGCACCAAGCCCGTTGCTACCGCGCCCGACACCACCGCGCCCAAGGTGACGATCAAAGTCGGCACAGGCATCATCGGGATAGCGGAGAAGTTCAACGTGTCGTGGTCGGTCACCGACGACAGCAAGAAGGCGAAGGTGACCCTCACCCTGTACTCCGGTGGCCGCGTCGTCTTCTCCGATCCAACAAGTGACGGGCTGATCAAGGCGACCGGCCAGGTGCATGAGAGCACATTTCGAGCCGGCTATGTCGACACCCTCGGACCGTTCTATATGTGCGTCTCGGCCGTGGATGGAGCGGGCATCCGGAGCGCGGAACCGCCCAAGTGCGAGTGGCTGTCGATCCAGGTGCCCGTGCCGAAGGTGTCCAACGGTTGCGGAGGTGCGCAATTCGGACCGGGTGCTGAAGCCGTTCAAAACTGGATGCTCGACACGCAGAAGTACGGTGGGGAAACGGTCAACTTCCGGGCCGCCTGCAACCAGCACGACGCAGCCTACGGCGGTGCCACGGTGTACGACCCCTTCTTGAAGCGCAAGGTGGACTTCCGGACCTGGTCGCGCGCGAAAATCGACGAGAAGTTCGCCGAGGACCTGCAAACTCTGTGCCACAAGTACCTGGACCACCGGAACGTGCACCCCAAGGAGATGTCGAACTGCACGCATGGCCCGACGCTGGCTGACGTGCCGCAGAGCGTAGCTGCGGGCATCTCGCCGGGCGCCACGGCCTACTTCGAGGGCGTGCGGAAGTATGCCCAGGCTGCCTTTGACACGAACGTCGTGATCGCCGGAAACCAGACGGACAACAACATGCCTTCGACGTGGCCTCCGGGCGGCCTGCGAGACAACACGTAGGTGCTACGGCAGTGTTGCGTCGGGCGCACACGGGACGCCGCGTCCTTGGATTCGGATGAGTCATCGCCGACGCTAATTGGCTGCCGCACTCGTTGGTGCGCAACACCACTGTGCACACGGAATCTGGTGTGTACTTGTGCAGCAGCGGGGAGTTACGCGCCTGAATCTGTGCAATTCTGCTTCTCTAAAGTGTCATAATGTGCATTATCGGCGTTATCTAAAGAGAAGAACCTACTCTGCCGACAACGGCTAGTGGTATTTCAATTCCTGCTGCTGTTAGCAGCACAAACGACAGATCACGGCCGACTTGAGTTGTGGACACGTCAAACCAGGATTCGATGCTGGGAATGGGCTGGGAGTCTTGAGACCAGAATCTGCGACCCATGCCATGCTGAACACAAGTTCGCGCAGAGGTCGTAAGACTGGCTTCTATCCAGAGGTCCACTCCCCCGAAGGGCACCCTATGCATCTGTTGCCAAGGCGACAGCATGCTCAATGGGTACCCGCCATCGCGGCAACCGTGTGCGCGGTACTCAGCGTCGTGAATTTTCTTGCCCTCTTTGCGCCCTCCCTTCATAGCCGGCTGGCACGCGAGCTTGACCTCCTTCCAGGCGTGGTCGGCAATGCAGCAGTTCTGGCAACAGCTGTCGCCGGAGTGCTGCTCTGGTTCATCGCTGGCGGGCTGGCACGCCGGAAGCGGCGTGCTTGGTTGATCGCGGTATTGCTTCTGAGTTTGAATCTGAGTGTGCGCCTGTGGGCAATCACCGGGATACACGCCCGAGCGATTGCTCCCATCTTGGTCAATGCCGCCCTCCTGATCTTCCTACTGTGCTTCGCGGGTGACTTCTTCGCTCGAAGTGAGCCGATCTCCAAACGACGGGCAATGCCATATTTCGCCGCAATGCTGGTGGTCGGCACAGGCATTGGATTGTTAATGGTGAGCGTGCGAGCGCTCAAGCTCAATCTTCAACTGCCATTGGGCGTCCGTCTCGTCGATGTTTGGCAGGGATGGCTTGGCGTGCCGAATCCTCTCGACGAGGGTCCTTCGCAGAGCGATGATGTCATGTACTACGCACTATTGGGAATCGGCTTGGCGATGGGCATGATCGTCCTGTTCGTGCTCCTGCGAGCCCCCCGAGGCAATCATCAAAGTGCGCTAGCACAACGCTCTCGCATCGAAGAGTTGATGACCGCTGACTCCCTGGAGTACTTTGCTTTGCGCTCCGACAAGTCTGTTCTGTGGTCACCAAGTGGCCAGTCAGGCATTACCTATGCACTCGTACATGGGGTCATGCTCGCGAGCGGGGATCCCATTGGTGCGCGTGAGTATTGGCCAGAGGCAATCTCCACGTTCATGGATGTGGCCCGTCAGCATGCCTGGCTGCCCGGAGTTGCCGCTTGCAGTGAAAGCGCACGTGAGGCGTGGAAGCAGTGCGCTGGTCTGGAGTCCCTCGAGATCGGCGATGAGGCGATCGTGCGCGTTGCTGATTTCAACTTGCGGGGCAACTCCAAGAAGAACCTGAGGCGGCAGGTCAATCGCGCAACACGGTCAGGCGTCACCTTGCACGTCGCGACCGTAAGTGAGTTGGATTCCAACCTGCGTGCCGCGCTTGCCCTCTGCGCAGTTCAATGGCGAACGGGGCATCTTGAGCGAGGATTCTCGATGGCTCTGGGTCGGGTATGCCAAGTTCAAGACGCGAATTGTCTGATCGCCTGGGGAAGCGTGGGATCCGAGCCAGTGGGTGTCCTGCAATTCCTGCCATGGGGTGAATGCGGCTGGTCCTTGGATGTCATGCGCCGTAGCCTGGACGCACCCGGAGGCTTGATGGACGCCCTCATCGTGGAAGTGATTCAACACGCACGCGACACGGGAAAGCACGAGCTGTCATTGAACTTTGCGCCATTTCGTTCGACTTTGGATCACGATCACCCGTCGGCTCCGCAGGCCCTGGTGCGCGTGTGGCGCCAGACCCTGCTCTTCGCTTCCAAGTGGGCCCAGATCGAATCCATGTATCAGTTCAATTCCAAGTACCGGCCCACGTGGGTGCCGCGTCACCTCATGTTCGCAAATACCAGAGATTTCGCTCGAGTCTCAACCGCATATTTACGAGCAGAAGGCTTCCTCACTCGGCCTCGATGGCTCCCTTCAAGAACTGTGCCCGAGCGACATTGACACAGGATGCCGCGGCCAGTTGCCACGGGTCCTGCGGTGTGCCCGTTCCAGCCATAGTGCGCTTTTCCCTTTTCAATGCGCTAATCGTGCTCGCTCAGCCGGCCTGAGCGCAGACGTTTGGTCTGTCCACGGTTCTTCTTGGTGGAAATGCGACGCTCCTGAGACCCTTTGGTTGGCCTCGTTGCGCGTCGAGCCTTGGGGCCAGGAGCAATTGCAGCAGTGATCGCGTCAATGAGTCGCTGCTCTGCGAGCCGGCGATTCTGCAACTGGGAACGCTGCTCAGAGGCAGCGATGATCAGACATCCGCCAATCAGGCGAGGGGCAAGTCGACGCAAGGCCCGCAAACGCAAAGTTGGAGTCAGAATTTGCGAGTGGAGCACATCGAAGCTCAGTTGCACTCGTGAGTCAGTGGTGTTCACGCTCTGTCCGCCTGGGCCAGATGATCGGGAGAATTTCCACGACAATTCCGATCGAGGGATAGATATGCCGGCCCTGATGAAGAGATCCTCGTCCACGCAATAAGCATTGCGTACTGCGGACGGAAGCGTGAACTACGGGCGACGCCCCAGCATGTCCAGGAGTCGAAGTTGCAGCGGTGCATCTTCAGACACTGCGCCGCTGGCACCCTCGCCGAATACTCCGGTAGCCACCAAGTGCGTAGCTGTCGGGGAAAGAGTCTCCCAAAGGCTCGACACGATCAGCGGATTGAGTTCGAGCTCACCGCCTGTGGCTCGTGCAAGGTCCCAGGCATGGATCGTGAGATCAACCAAGCGGAAACCGAAGAGGCGCCCACCGGGAATATCTCCGGCTGGGTGCGGAACTACCAGTTCGAAGGCGCCAGGCGCTGAAAATGCAGCACGCTGGGCGGCAGTTGACTCATCAAATGCCTGCAGTAGGTCGGTGTCAGCCTTTGAAGCGCCCATCGACGCAATTGCGTCTTCGCGACTGCCGCCACCAAGCAGGACTACCGACATTCGATTGGCGCCGATCACGTGATCGATCAGGCCACGGACAGTCCAATCCCCAAGGTGGGTCGAGTCATCCCACTGGTCCGGGCTGATGGGTGCCAATCGCGATCGAAACTCAAGGCTGGCGCTGTCAAGGGGGGCAAGTGGATCCATGCGCCGAGACTAATGACCGACTCCACTTGATGTGGCGTTTGGCAGGATTTTCATTCGGTGGCACCGCAGGGCCTCGTCAGGATTTCTAGTCCAGGCAAGTCGAGTTGAGCGAATGCCACACGGGCAGACAATGCACAGGCGAGTGAGTCCGTGCACTCAAGATCAATTCGCGCACAGCTTCAAGAGTCGCCTTGGGATTGTCCTGCTGTACGACATGCCCCGAGCGAGCCACGACTTGGATCGCATTGCTCGACAGTCGTGTAGCCGACTCCTGTTGCGCGCGCCATTCGGCGATGGCTGCGGCTGATTCTCCGTAGGTCGGCCCACCCAGATGGTCCTGTCCGGGACTTGAAGCACTTACGACGAGCAGTGGCTTGTCTTGCAGTCCTAGATCCCCCTGCGCCGCGGCTCGACTTTGCAACATGTCGATGGCTTGACCGGCTTCATGCCAGTAGTGACTGCCACCCTTGCTGCTTGGGTCGACGCCTTCCATCAGCAGCAGACCACTGACCTCGTGGGGGTACTGGCGAACCAAGGAGCGCGCAACCAGGCCACCGTACGAATGCCCAAGTACGACGTACGGTCCCGGCTCCCCCGCGGCTTCAAGGAGCTTGCGAAGCTCCCGGGCCTGCTGCCCTGAGTTCGTCGCGGATCCGGGGTGAGATCGAGCGGGACTGTGTCCGAGTCCGGGACGGTCGTACACACACGTTCGTGTCAGTTTGGCCAGACTCGGGCGAACTGTTGCCCACTGCGAACTTGCAGTTCCCAGCCCCGGAATCACAATCAGCGTGAGCGGTCCCGAACCCTGACAGTTGATCCATTGCGACAGTCCGTCGGCCTTGATGATTCGAGTATTTGCAGTCGTGGGTCTATCCGAGGCTGGTGAATCGGCGGCCTTGGCTTGCGGAGCAACAAATCCAAGCAGGACTCCGAGGAGCACTCCAATGATGATTGGACGCGACGATCTAGCCACCATTCGTCGCCATCTCCAGCAAGGTGTTTGCGGTATTCCAATTGCGCGCAGTACCGCCGAGTTTCGGGATCGAAAGCTGCCGAGCGAGTTTGCTGTTGCCAATTCCGTCGGGCGTGTAAAGGTAGATGAAGCGGCCGATTACCTCGGCGAAATCGTGACTTCCTGTGTCCTGCGATGCTGCGAGCTGAGATTCGATCAATGCGATCTGCTGTGAGTTCACGGCCTTTTCAAGGACGATGCAGTGCAGGGTCTTGGGTTGCGCCCCTTGGGGCACTGGCCATTGAGCTACTGCTAGCGCGAACTCGTCTCGAGATATCGCAACAGCAGGTACTTGCAAATCGAAGGAGTTCTCAATCACGCGACTGACAAGCCCAGCAACCTTGGCTGGTGCGAGCTTGGACTTGCACACGACATTGCCAGATTGAATATAGCTTCGTACTTCCGCCAGGCCCGCCTCGGTGAGTGCCTCCCGAAATTGAGCCATTGGCAGCTTGTTGTTTCCCCCAACATTCACCGCTCTCAATAAGACGATAATTGCTGTTTCAACAGCCATGTCGATCAACTCCTGACCTGCACATTGGGTGTGCCATTCGTCCTCGCCGATGCGATCGCGGTGTAACACTGGCCCCCTCTTCGAAGGAGCCTGGATGTCTGTCTACACGATCTCGCACATCAACATCAATGTTGCTGACCTCGATGCGTCAGTGCACTTCTACATCGACGAACTCGGGCTCAATCTTGTGCGGCGAGTGAGCGCAAATGCCGAGAGCGAGGGCAGCGCCGGAAGCGAGACGGCCATCATCAACACCGGTGAGCGTGGAGTCAGCCTTGAAAACATCAAATATGACGCCAGCGCCAACTCTAAAGAGGTGTCGTGGCCTGCGCCCAAGCTTGGCGTTATCGGACTGCAGTTGGAGCTGACCAAACCGGAACTTGATGGAGCGCATTTGGTTGACCCTGATGGAGTGCTCGTAGGCGTCACTGCAAGTGACCGCAATCGCATTGCGGGTGTGGACCTCCTTGTGGCCAACTTGGAGGACACGAAGAGGCATTGGAGTCAAACCCTTGGGCTGGATTTCCAAGATGCACCCAGCAACAGCAACTATGACGCGTTCGTCGAAGTGCGCAGTTCTCAGGATCAATTTCGCATCACTTTGAAGAGCACTCCCCTGCAGCCAGAACTCACCGCAGGATTGCAGCTTGGAGCGCGCAGGCTGGCTTTCACAGTCGATGATGTTGAAGGCTCATTTGCCAAGGCAATGGCTGACGGAGCTCGATCCGAATCCGCTCCAGCTCAATTCGAATTGGGGCCGGTCAAAATGCTTGCCGGGCTGTGGTTCGACCCGAACGGCGTGGTGCTGCAAGGCCTGCAGTTCATCAAGACAGAATCGGGATGAGTGCAGCTACGAAGCTTGCGCGGAGTCGATGATCGCGAACAGCATAGGAAGTACTTCAGCGAAGGCTTCGTAGGTTTCCAGTTCAGCAATCTGCTCGCGAGAGAACCAGCCGGCGGCCTGATTCTCCCAGTGAAGATCAGACGGTGGCGCAAACTTATCTTTCACCTCAACCACCACAGTTGTGTAGGCCCAAGATTCGTGCACGTGCTGGGCATGATCTCCAAGCACGACAATTTCGATGTCCAATTCAATCTCTTCCTGGAATTCGCGCAAGGCCCCCTGGACAGGCGTCTCCCCCGCTTCCAAGGCTCCCCCTGGCAAGGCCCACTGGCTGCGGCCGCCTTCGACGTTGTCTCCGCGCTGAGCCAGGAAGAAGCTCTCCGAGCCCGATTCGTCCACATGCCGGATCAATATTCCGGAAGCCCCATGAAGCCCCCAGCGACGCTGACCATCGGGGAAAAAGACAAATCCGTCCCCGCTCCCACCCCATGGAACCGGTACATACACCGGTTCGTCCTTTTGGGCTGCCTCGGTCGCGAACTGCTGGTGCCACTCCACAGCATCACCTTACGACCTGGCCGGTCCTCATGTGTCAGCCTGGAACGATACGGTTCGTCCATGGCATCCAGGCGCACCCTGAGCGTGATTCTGGCCTGGGTGGCCACTGTCCTGCTGCTGGCCTGGAATCTTTTCCATGACCAGTTCCTCGGTTCTGTTCTGCTCAGCTTCGGCTGGTTTGCCATTGCCGTAGCGGTCGGCACACAAGCGGTTCGCCTTGCCTGGATCACACCGAGCGCGGAAGTTGCAATACCCCGTTCATAACGATTTCTTGATCGATTCTTTACGCAATCGTGATCGCCTTATCGCAAGTCGCGCGGAATATTGAGAGCGCGCAGATGTTGAACTCTATTGGAACCACATTATTGGCATCTGCGTCAGATGCTCAACAGGTTGGGCCATGAGAGCGAAGGAGTACGACGATGAACGAGACTTCAATGCGCGGTTCGCGAATTGGTGCGCTGAGCTACGAGAACGACCTCCACGTCGTTCCACCAGCGACTACGCCGCTCCAGTACGTATGTTCGCAGGGGCACGTCACCGTCATTCCATTCTCGATTGAAGCAGAGGACATCCCCCGCACTTGGGGCTGCCGCTGCGGTCGCGAAGCACGCGCCACCGGCGAACTGGAGAACATGGCGTCAACCGACGTCAAGGCGGCGCGCTACGTCCGCACCCACTGGGACATGCTGCTTGAGCGCCGCTCGATCGCTGAACTCGAAGAACTCTTGAACGAGCGTCTCGCATTGCTCCATGGGCATGACATGCCTGTGCTGAAATCTGCTTAAACTTCACGCTCGATCGAGCGGGGATTCAAGGGGTCGTCATTCTCATGAATGACGACCCCTTGAACTATGTCGCCATCTTCTCGCCAGGTACGCACCCGCCAGTTCATGCCACCCGAGGCGGTATTCAGGTTCGTGAAGGGAGCAGCGAGTCGAGCCTGCAACAGTGGGATGAACAGGGCCGATGAAGCCACATCCGTCCAGAAGCCAGGGATCATGAACAACAAGCCGGACAGCATCCGAAAGGTCACCGACCTACTCGGAGTCGAACTCCTCTTTGCGGAGGCGAGTGCGGCTCGTCCGCCACTGCGAAACACCACCCACCCAATTGGCATGCCGATGAAGGAGATCAGCAGAGCCCAGCCCCAGCCGAACCAACTGACAAAGGCGAAGAAAGTGACAATTTCAAGGAGCGGGTATCCAAAGATCAGCAGTCTTCGCGCGTAGCCCATCACTCGCCTCGTTCGGCTGCCGCACGCCTTCGCTGAGCCTTACGTCGTAATCGCGTCACGCGATCATCGAAACCCCAGACGGTCACTCGCCACAAGGCCTCGATAACGATGCGATGGCTCATCTTGCTCGTGCCAGCTGTGCGCTCAACGAAGGTAATGGGAACCTCGCGCACCCGGAGTTTGCGCTGCGTTGCGCGCCAAGCCAAGTCAACCTGAAAGCAATAGCCCTGTGAGGCCACCTCATGCAGATCGAGTTGACGCAGAGTTTCGGCACGGAATGCGCGATAGCCGCCAGTGGTGTCATGAATGGGGATGCCCAGAAGAACTCGGGAATACAAACTTCCGCCTCGCGAAAGGAGCTCTCGGCCCTTCGACCAATTCTCCACCTCGCCACCTTCGACCCAACGTGAGCCCAGCACAAGATCGGCATCGCGAAGTGCATCCAGAAGCAGTGGCAGTTGTTCTGGCTGATGGGAGCCATCTGCATCCATTTCGACGACCACATCAAAACCCTCTTGCAAGGCCCAACCGAAACCCGCGAGGTAGGCCGCGCCGAGGCCTTCCTTGCCCAAGCGATGCATCACATGCACCTGGGGATCCGCAGAGGCCAACTCTTGGGCAAGGTTTCCGGTGCCATCAGGCGAGTTGTCGTCCACGATGAGAATCTCGGCCTCAGGAACACTTTGGCGAACTCGACGCACAATTGGCGTGATCGTTTCGAGTTCATTGAAGGTGGGGATGATGACCAGAATGCGGCCAAGGTCCTGGAAACTCACGTCGACACCTTACGTCGCGACCTGATCCTTGCCCGCACAGCCCGTACCGCCAGGTAGAACGCAAGACTCACGCCGATCAGAGCCCAGCTGTCTGCCAGGGGACGTCCCAGAGTGGCACTTGGATTCTGACCACCCCGGAGGGCCACTTCGTTGACCTCAGAGCCGACCACACCCTCATTGATCTGACTACTGATCCTTCCATCGGGGGCGATGAAAGCGCTGATGCCGGTCGTTGCTGCAACGACAATGCTTCTGCCGGTCTCCAAGGCACGGAACCTCTCGATCTGCAATTGCTGGCTTGGCTGGGCCGTGCCGCCATATGTTGCGTTATTCGTCTGCACCGTGAGTACTCGAGCACCGCCGTCGATCAACGGATCAATCACACTGTTGTAAGCGATCTCGAAACAGATGACATCACCAATATCCAGACCATTGACGTCGAACAGTCCCGGTGTGGTGCCCGCTGCGAAGTCACGGGTGATGCGCGCGAATCGATCAATCAAGCCCGAAATGGCTGATCTGAAGGGGATGTACTCGCCAAAGGGAACCGGATGAGTCTTGCTGTACGTCTGGCCCGGCCCCATTTTGGGATCCCACAGAATCCCTTGATTCCAGACTGAAGTTGGATCACCTGGCACATTGACGATTGCGCCGACCAGCACCGGTGTATTGATGGCGCGCACACTGGTGCCGATTTCTGCGGCGGCGGCAGCATCGATATTCGGATCAAGATCCGATGCATTCTCAGGCCACAGCACGAGGTCTGGTTTGGGTTGCATTCCAAGGCCGACGTCCCTGGCCAGCAGCATGGTTTGTCGAACATGGTTGTCGAGAACAGCACGGCGCACGTCCATTGCACCTAGGCCTGTTTGTGGCGTGCCACCTTGCACAACAGCAATCTGCGCTGTGGGAAGGCCTCTGATCGAGTCGCCAGCTACTGGTGGAGACATCACCATCGGCAGTGACACGATTGCCACCGCTACGACGCCCCAAGCCAGCGCTGCTCCTACTTGTCGACGATGCAAGAGCTGCAGGCCCGCGACAATGGCGCTGGCACACAAGACGATCGCCCCACTTGTTCCAAGCGCGCCAGTGAGCATCGAAAGCCGCCCAAAGGTCGTATCTGCCTGGGCGAACGCAAGATTGCCCCAGGGAAAACCGCCAACGGGGAAACTCCCTCGCAGCCACTCTTGGGCGACCCACATTCCGGACACCCAGATGGGCCACCAAGGCAACCGACTCAGCAGGGCTATTCCAAGGCCCATCACGGCGAAGTAGCCAGCACAGACGACTGACAGCAGAATCCAAGCGTCGCTTCCCACCACAGTGAGCCAATGCAACAGCAGGAGAAAGAACACCGTTGCCGATGCGAAGGCAAAGGCAGCAGCATGCGCCATCTTCGTATTCACAAGGAGAGCAATCAGCAATGCAACAGCAGGAAGCGCGAACCAGCCTTGGCCGACAGGTGGGAAAGCCAAACTCAGGAGCGCGCCACTGGCGACCGCTAAGAACAACCGCAGAGCGAAGCCGAGCCTTGCTGAATTCAGACTGGGCGAATTGAGTGACTGAACCTGACTAGTCGACAATGACGAGTTCGCGAGTCTGATTGTTCATCGACTCCACGCCGTCTTCCGTGCACACCACGATGTCCTCGATGCGCGCACCAAAACGGCCTTGGTCATAGAAGCCCGGTTCGATGCTGAAGGCCATACCCGGTTCCAACACCAACTCATTGCCTTGCATGATGTACGGCTCTTCGTGTGTCTGCATTCCGATCCCGTGACCTGTGCGGTGGATGAACTGCTCTCCCAGCCCTGCGGCGGCCAGGCGATCTCGGGCGGCACTGTCGATTGCCGCGCAAGTCACGCCTGGAGCTGCCAAAGCTGAAGCTTGCTGCTGCGCTTGGAAGAGCTGCGCATACTTCTCGAGGTACTCCGGACCAGGATCACCAACGGAATACATACGGGTGCAATCGCTGCAATACCCGTCCGGCATCGTGCCGCCAATGTCAACGACCACCGAATCCCCTTGTTGGATCACGCGGTCCGAGAGATCGTGGTGCGGGCTTGCGCCATTAGGTCCGGCAGCGACGATGACGAAATCAACGCTGACGTGGCCAACCGCAATGATGAGTTCAGCGATGTCTCGCCCAACTTCCCGTTCAGTGCGCCCCGCGCGCAACAGACTGGGGACCCTTGCATGTACCGCATCAATTGCCGCACCTGCACGGCGCAAAGCATCAATCTCTCGTGCGTCCTTGCGCATGCGGATTGGTTCAATCAGCGGCCCAGCAGCGGTCTGTGCTGCCTCAGGCATCGCATCGCGCATCCGCAAGACCTTGGATGCCCACATGTGGTCGTCAATGGCCACTCGACGCGCGGACGGAATGAATCCGGCCACTCGGCTATACGAATTCTCAGTCTCATTGCAGCCAATAATTGGGATGCCCATTTTCGCGATCGGGCTTACCATTGCCGCTGGAACTTCAAGTGATGGCACGACGATGACAGCGTCCCCATCGGTGGACAGCACCAGGCAGGTGAGCCGCTCGAGTGCTTTCGCGTCATAGCCGGTCAGATAGCGAAGATCGGCCCCAGGACTCACGAGTACTGCATCGATGCCCGACTGCCGGGCCGCAGCGCGCACTCGGTCCATGCGTGAGGCGAAATCAATGGGGCCAAAGGCTGCTTCCATCACCACAATCTAAGGCATCCAAGGTCAAGCGGCTGGAATTGCAGATCTGCGACGATGCTGCCATGAGCACTGGTCCGATTCTGTTGCTTGACTCCGCATCGTTGTACTACCGCAGTTTTTACGCTCTGCCTGATTCGATGAAGGCACCCGACGGCCGACCGCATCAGGCTCTTCGAGGTTTCCTGACCATGCTGGACGCCTTCCACGAACAATTCCTGCCGTCGGGCATCGTGGCCTGTTGGGACGCTGACTGGCGTCCGTCATGGCGGGTGGATCTCATGCCCTCGTACAAGGCACACCGGGTAGCGCAGATGATTGACGATCACACTTGGCTCGAAGAAGAGCCTGATGAGCTCACTCCTCAAGCCGAAGCCCTCGCCGAACTCCTCGATGTCGCGGGTATCGCCCGTATTGGAGTCACCAACTACGAAGCTGACGATGTACTGGCCAGCATTGCGGCGCAGACCCCAGGACCGGTTGTCGTGATCTCTGGTGATCGGGATCTTGTCCAATTGGTCGACGATGACTGGCAGACGAGAGTGTTCCTTGCGGTCAACGGCGGCATGCCGAAATGGCCGCTGCTCGACTCTGGCGGTGTCGAAGCCAGATACGGCGTACGTGCAGATCAATACGTAGATCTTGCAGTTATGAGGGGCGATCCATCTGACGGCATTCCGGGGGTGCCAGGCATCGGCGAAAAGACGGGTGCAGCTCTGCTACACGAGTACGGCTCACTGGATGGAATTCTTCAAGCCGCCACTGGACCGGCGAAATCGCCACTCACCCCAAGAATTCAAGGATTGTTGATCGAGCATTCCGAGGCAGTGCGTATCGCTCGTACGGTTGCTAGTGCAGTTCGTGATCTCGAAGTTGAGATAGTTCCGGCAATTCCAAGCCAAGCCAAGGATCCCGTCCGGCTCAATGCGATTGTTGAGGAGTGGGGACTTCGCCGCTTCATTCCGAAATGGTTTCCGAGCTAGACCTTCGACACTGAGGCCACGACTCCCCGGTTCACCAGATCAGCTGCCTTCGAGGCAGTGAATCGCAGAGGATGATCTGAGGGAACGGCTTGAGATATCTGCCCTAGCAGGTCAATGACCTGACGCGACCATCGAACGAAATCGCCAGCAGTCAGATCCTCACGCGTCAGAATCGAATACAGGCTGTTGCCCTGACACCAGCGGTAAACCGGCCAGACAAATCCCGAATCCATCATTCGCGTGGCGTGAAGTCCGTGCCCCGCTTCAATCTCGTGGATCTCTGCCCACATGCTCTGCATCGCTTCGAAAGCAGCGCGAATGGGCCCGTGTGGAACTTTCGGGGAATCGTCATCTGAGCTGCGCGCCTCGAACACGAGGCTTGAGCACACCGCGGCCAACTCTGCCGGGGTGAGTTCATCCCAGGTTCCTGAGCGCAGGCACAGAGCCGTGAGGAGATCGGACTCGGTGTACAGCCCCATCAGCAATTGGCCTTCTTCTGTCACCTTCGCGCTGTCATCAGCTGACGTGAGGTAATCGAGTTCAACGAGTACTTCGCAGATGCGATCGAAATGTCGAGCAATCGAATTGGTGCGACCCTCGACTCGACGTTCGAGCTCGCCAATTTCGCGTTGTGCGCGGTGGTAGCGCTCAGCCCAACGCGCGTGCTGTTCGCGTTCATTGCAGCCGTGACATGGATGCTGACGCAATTGGGCGCGCAAATGCGTGACCTGTTCGTCATCGTTGCGCACCTGCTTGTGCTTGGCTCCCGCTGAACGATCCCCGGCAACTTCGCGCAGGGCTGAGGCAAGGTCCCGCCTTGATTGCGCATTGCGTGCGGAGAAGGTCTTGGGAATTCGCAACTTTCCAACAATCTCAAATAGTGGATTGATCTCCAGACTTGAGATCCGGCGAACCTGCCGCTCAGAAGTAAGGACCAGTGGTCGAGGATCCGAAGCATTGCCGTCAAAACCAGTGTCGAGCACGACAGCTGGGCCAGCACGCTTACCTGCAGGAATGATGATGACGTCGCCAGGTTTGAGCGAACGAAGAACGTCGGTCGCGTTGTCTCTGCGCTGCGCAGCCGCTGAGCGATTGACATCCTTCTCACGTCGCGAAATCTGCTCGCGCAGGGCCGAATACTCAACGAAATCACCGAGATGACAGGCCATAGCGTCCTGGTAGCCCTCAAGACCCTCTTCCAGGCGACGTATCTGGGTGGCAAGTCCGACAACAGACCGATCGGCTTGGAATTGCGAGAAGGAAGTCTCAAGCACTTCGCGGGCAGTGTGCCGACCCAGGCGCGAGACCAGATTGACGGCCATGTTGTACGAGGGCTGGAAGGAGGAACGCAAGGGGTAGGTACGCGTGGAGGCCAGTCCAGCCACCGCGCGTGGGTCCAGGCCTTCCTGCCACAACACGACTCCATGACCTTCGACGTCGATGCCGCGCCTGCCGGCACGTCCCGTCAATTGCGTGTACTCGCCGGGTGTCAACTCAACATGGGTTTCACCGTTCCATTTGACCAGCTTTTCCAGCACCACTGAGCGCGCTGGCATATTGATGCCCAGAGCAAGAGTTTCGGTAGCAAACACAATTTTGATGAGCCCGCGTTGAAACAGATATTCGACGACTTCCTTGAAAGCAGGCAGCAAGCCAGCGTGGTGCGCAGCGATCCCCCGCTCGAGCCCATCGAGCCAATCATCGAAGCCGAGCGCCAAGAGATCGTCATCAGGGAGGTGACTGGTGGCTTCGAGTGCGTACTCGCGCACCTCGGCTCTGTCTAGCTTTGAGTTCAAGCGCAAGCCAGCCGCCAGACATTGCTGGACTGCGTCATCGCAGCCATTGCGGCTGAACAGGAAATAGATGGCGGGCAGCAATCCGGCCTGCTCGAGCTGGGCAACCACGTCACTCCTATACGGAGTGAGGCCATTGCGCCGTCGAGCCCCGCGTTCTGGCCTGGCGCCCCGACGGCCCGGTTCGCGAGCCAATCGCTCCAACTCAGGATTCACCACCTCCTGAGCGTCATCGACGAAGAGGTCGTACATCCGGTGGCCGGCGATTACGTGTTGCCACAGAGGAACTGGGCGATGTTCCTCGACGATGATGTCCGTTTCGCCACGCACCGTCGCCAGCCAGGCACCAAATTCTTCAGCGTTGCTCACTGTTGCTGAAAGAGCAGCAATGCTCACCGACTGTGGAAGGTGAATCATCACCTCCTCCCACACCGCACCGCGGAAGCGATCGGCGAGGTAATGCACTTCATCCATCACGACATACGACAAGTTATTCAAGGTGCTTGATTGCGCATACAGCATGTTGCGCAGCACCTCAGTGGTCATCACCACGATCGAAGCCTCGCTGTTGATCGAGGTATCACCGGTCAGCAAGCCGATGTGCTCAGCTCCGAAATGATCAACCAGATCGTGGTACTTCTGATTTGAAAGCGCCTTGATTGGCGTGGTGTAGAAGCACTTGCGGCTGGCTTGCAAGGCCAGGTAAACGGCGAATTCGCCGACCACGGTCTTGCCAGCACCAGTGGGGGCAGCCACCAATACGCTGCGCCCGCGTTCCAGAGACGCACAGGCGGCCCGTTGAAAGTCGTCGAGACCGAATGAATAGTCATCGGCGAAAGCCTGCATCAGTGGAGTACGCGCGCGTTCTCGCGAAGCGGCGTAGCGCTCAGCAGGACTATTCATCTTCATCCAGATTCAGTGGCGAGATCTCATCATCGTCCAGATTCGGGAAATCACCGTTGCGCGCACGCTTGCGCGCGCGCCTTCTGTCGTTCAGAAGGCAGAAGAAGATGGCGAAGGTCACCAACATCAAAATCGGCGCGGCGAGCAAGCTCATGTTGATGGGGTCGCCCGTGGGAGTCGCCACTGCAGCAAAGATGAAGATGATGAAGATGACCCACCGCCACCAGGACACCAGTCGCTTGCCTGTGAGGATGCCAGCCAAGTTCATGGCGATCAGCACGAGTGGAGATAGGAAACCCACGCAGAACACCAGGATCATGCGCAAGAAGAAGGACAGATACCGATCAACTGAAACAATGTTCGCCACGCCATCCGGGGTGAAGCCGAACAGGATGTCTAAACCGATGGGTAGAACTGCGTAGGCGACGAGTACGCCTGCAAGTACCAGCGGAAACGCGACAGCGACAAATGCAAGAGCCCATCGACGCTCATGACGATGCAGCCCAGGAGTTATGAATCGCCAAAGTTGGTACAGCCAGACCGGAGCGCTGATGATGAGCCCCGCAACTGCCGCCACTTGCAACTGCAGAACGAATGGATCAGCAACGCCGGTAAGTGCCAGAGTGATCTCGCGACCCTGTGCCTTGGCCTCCGCAACTGCGTCATTGAATGGCGCACTGATCCAAGCAAAGAGTTGTGGATAGAAGAACCACCCGATAACCATGCCTATGGTCACGGCAATCGCTGACTTCACCGTGCGCGATCGCAGTTCGCGTAGGTGCTCCGTCAACGGCATAGCC
Organism: Actinomycetota bacterium; assembly: GCA_030650795.1. Lineage (NCBI taxonomy): Bacteria > Bacillati > Actinomycetota > Actinomycetota bacterium. The sequence goes on along the minus strand of JAUSDJ010000002.1, from coordinate 212,420 downwards.
GTTGATCGGTCGGTACGAGACATCCAGGCGACTACTCGTCAGTCGACTTTTTGACTGTTGCGTCCTCTGGTGTCGGCTCAGTTTCGGTCAGACCCTTGGTTTCGGCCTTGAAGATGCGCAAGGAGCGCCCGAGTCCGCGAGCGGCATCAGGAAGGCGCTTGGCCCCAAAGAGCAGGGCGAGGATCACAACAATGATCAGGATCTCAGGTGCGCCAAAACTCTTGAACATCAACCAGTCCTTCGTAGGGGAATATGGTCAAGAGTACGACGCGAGTGCCTCTAACGCCGAATCCGCCACCCATACGCGCGCTTCATCGGGGGAAAGTACCTGCATCTCGCCGGCCAAGGACAGCACGACCCGACTCAGCCAGCCGAGGTCTTGATAGGCCAAATCCGCCTCAAAGTGTCCCTCAGGCCCGATCGCCACCTGCGTCAATGGATAGACGTCCAAAGCCCAACGACTGCTTGGCGATATCCGCACGCGTGCGACCAATGCAGCAGATGCCACTGCCGACGGATGTACAGCAGGAATGTCAGCGTCACCCAATTGCGCCGACAGAATTCGGTCGACGCGGAAGGTGCGAACCGCTTCTGCGCGCTCGCAGTAGCCCTCAAGATAAAGGCGTCCATCAGTGGTGACGATCTGCGTGGGATGGACAACTCTCTCGGTGACGGCATCATCTGTGCGAGCCGCATAGACGATGCGCAGGCTTCTGTGCTCAGCCAATGCGGATTCAATCGCGTCCAGCACAACTGAAGTCACGCCGCTTTCCACCATCAGGCCAGCGGAGGCCTGAGGCGCTCCCAATGCGATCTCCAGCCGGGCGATGACCCTGTGCAAAGTGGCTCGGTCGTGGGTGCCAGGCACTTGCAGCAAGAGACGAAGCGCAACGAGTAGGGACATGATTTCGTCCCCGCCCAGCCGCAAGGGACGGTCAAGAGTCTGAGGGTCAATGACGTGGATACGGCCATCGTCCCAAAACTGAATGTCGACCAATTGATCTGGTCCGTGACCGGGAAGGCCGCAGACAACGAGCAGCCACAGATCCTTCTCGCACTGTTCTACTGATATGCCGAAATGGTCTGCAGCCTCGTCAACGCTGACTCCATCGTGAGCAAGCAGCCACGGCACCATCGTCATGAGTCGTGAAAGGCGGGGACCAGATTCACTCATTTCAACTCACCGCCGTGGGTCCCGGCGATGGCTGCCAGTGAGTGTTGAACTCTCGCTCGAATGCCATCAGGTTCCAGCACTACGACTCCAGCACCGGCTGAGCACAATTGAGAGATGAGCACTTCCTCCGAAACGGCTGCAACCGTGATTTCGATCTCTTGAAAGGGATCGCCTCCCCCGTCATTTGCTGCACGCAGTTGGGCTCCTTGACCGGCCCTGATCAGGACTCGGGCGCGAGCGGGACGCTCTGAATCGACTCCTCGCACAATTTCTGCCAAGTCAATGCCATCTGGACGCGGATTGGTGATGTCACGGGCGGTCACCGTGACTGATCCGAGTATTCGCGATACCCGGAAGGTACGGCGATCTTCGCGATCGAGGTCGTGTCCGATGAGGTACCACTGGCCATCGTGCGCGATGACTCCCCAAGGCTCCAAGTTGCGGTTGACCGAATCTTCGTCCTGTCCGCCTCGGTAGTCGAATGTGACGGCATGCTGTTCGCGCAAAGCAGCCATGAGCGGCAGTAATGCCGCGTCAGTAGCCGTCATGCGAACATCGTTGAACTCGCGCAGCTCAGGTGCGTCACCTGAGATCGATTCGATCTTGCGCAGGGCGGTAATGGCCGGAGCCTCGAGCACGGCGCTCTGCCACGTTGCTGCTGCCAGTGCTATGACAGCAAGTTCATCTGCATCGAAGGTGAGCTCTTCATTTGAGATTTGCCGAGGAATGACATAGCCCTCGACATCACCGCTTGCATCGAGGACCGTCTCAACGGGTACGCCCATGCTGCGCAAAGCATCCTTGTCGCGTTCGAACATCCGCTCGAAGGCAACTTCTGAAGCATCAGTGCTGTATCCAGCGACAGCGCGGCGAATATCAGCCCTTGGCACTGGACGTGGTGATCCGAGCAAGCAGAACACCACATTGAGCAGCCGCTCAGTGCGATCGACTCGAGCCAAGAGTGCTAGCCGACGTTCAGCAGGTCGATGATGAAGACCAAAGTCTGCCCGGCCAAGCGGTGACCACCGGATTCTCCATAGGCCAAGGCGGGCGGGATAACCAACTGTCGACGACCGCCGACCTTCATGCCCGGGATCCCCTCCTGCCATCCGGCAATGAGCCCATTCAACGGAAAGGTGATGGATTCGCCACGGTCCCAGGAGGAGTCGAACTGTTCACCTGAGGTGAACTCCACGCCCAGATAATGCACCTCAACTCGGCCTCCGGGAACTGCCTCGGCGCCGTCTCCGACAATCAGGTCGGTGATGACCAGTGTGGTCGGCGCGGGCCCCTCGATGAAGTCAATTTCCGGCTTCTGCGTCATAACTCAACCTTAGTTCTCGATGGATAGGAGCTGGACAACGAAGGCCAGCGATTCATCCGGGAGGATGCCGCTGCCCGCCAGTGGATTGGATCCGTACCCTGCGGCGCCCGGAATGATGAGCAGCCGCTCCTCCCCCAATCTCATGCCTGGCATGCCCTGTCCCCATCCGGGAATCAGTTGATTTAGCGGGTAAGTGATCGGAGCACCATTTGCCCAGGAGGAATCGAACTGCTGCTGGCTGATCAACCCGACCCCGCAATAGTTGAAGGTGATGGTGTCAGTGGCCGTCATCGCCTGCCCTTTACCAGGGATCAAGGTCTTGGCGGTGACATCGGTCGCCGCGGGCAACGCAGGTGCCACTGTTATCACAGGTGCGAGATCGGTGTCTTCAACGGTGATGCCGGAAATTGTCGTTCCACGCGTGGGCTCAGATTCCGAGTTGACCGGGCTACCGCCCACGATCGCGCATTGCGTGGTCACATAACTGCTGCCACTCGCCGGTTCGGCGGAGGTGTTCGGTGGCGATGCCTCCTGCGATGAACAGGCAGCGAGGAGGAGGCCAGTGGCGAGCAGGATCGCAGATTTACGCATGAAGTGAGCCTAGTCAATGCTCCTAAGGGCGGAGCTGGCACTACATGAGCGCGATAAGCCGCTCAACCCGCTCGTCTACAGCAGTAAATGGGTCCTTGCAGAGGACTGTTCTTTGAGCCTGATCATTCAGCTTCAGATGAACCCAATCAACGGTGTAGTCCCGATGATTGTCCTGCGCACTCTTGATGAAATCTCCACGCAATTTCGCTCTGGTGTTCTGCGGCGGAATCGACTTCGCCTCGAACACTTCAAGATCCTTGGAGATGCGATTCACCATTCCACGCCGCTCGAGAAGATAGAAGAGTCCGCGGTTGCGACTGATGTCGTGGTAAGCAAGATCAATCTGCGCGATCCGCGGTGAGTCAAGTGACAGATCATGCTTGGCGATGTACCTATCGATGAGCTTCTTCTTGATGACCCAATCCAAGTCGCGATCCAAAGAATCCAAATCCTCTGCTTGCAGGGCAATGAGTGACTTCTCCCAAAGGGCGAGCACCTGACGGTGCACAGGATCCTCACGCAAGCCACGACTGTCGGCGAATGCACTCGCCTTTTCGTAGTACTCAGATTGGATTTGAATCGCAGTGAGGTCTCGCCCGGTACTGAGTTTGACCTCTGTCTTGCACGTGGAGTCATGGCTGATTTCACGGATCGACCGAATGGGATTCTCCAGGCTCATATCGCGCATGACTACGCCGCCTTCAAGCATGCGCAATACAAGATCCACAATGCCGACCTTCAGGAAAGTCGACATCTCGCTCATATTCGAATCGCCAACGATGACATGCAGTCTTCGGTACAGCTCTGCGTCAGCGTGGGGCTCATCACGGGTGTTGATGATGGGCCGTGAACGGGTTGTGGCGCTGGACAGCCCTTCCCAGATGTGGTCGGCCCGCTGGCTCAGGGCGTAAATCGGGCCACGCGGAGTCTGCAGAACCTTTCCCGCGCCTGTGATGATCTGACGGGTGATGAAGAAGGGAATCAGTCGTTCGGCAAGTCGAGCAAAATCGCCATGCCGTTCGACGAGGTAGTTCTCGTGACAGCCGTAGGAATTGCCACCTGAGTCAGTGTTGTTCTTGAACAAGTAGATGTCGCCGTTGATGCCTTCGGCGCGCAGTCGCTCCTCGCCATCAAAGACCAGGCCTTCGAGAACGCGATCACCGGCTCGGTCGTGGGTGATCAGGAGCGGGACGCTGTCGCACTCAGGCGTGGCATATTCGGGGTGGCTGCCAACGTCCAGATACAAGCGCGAACCATTGCGCAGAAACACATTGCTGCTTCGACCCCACGAGACCACTCGTCGGAAGAGGTACCTCGCTACTTCGTCAGGACTCAGGCGTCGCTGACCTTGAAAAGTGCAGGTGACTCCGTATTCAGTCTCGAGGCCGAAGATCCTGCGGTGCATCCGCCCACACTAGGCCAGAAGTGCATCCAGCCGGCCGCCATTGATGCGTACGAAGGTTCGTCGTGGGCGATTGCGATCGAGCACAGCTACCTCAAGGGCGGCGGGTTCAAGTGTGCGTGCAGCTTCAGCGCCGAATTCAGCAAGTAGGCGCACCGCCAAATTCAATGCGTCAGCCAGTGACATGCCTGTCTGCCACTGCTCCTCCAGAGCCGAGGTGATGCTCTCGGCTTGCCCGCCCATCGCGACGTAGCCCTGCTCGTCGGCGACAGATCCATCGAAGGTAAGGCGATAGAGCTGGTCCTCGCTTGAGTCATCACCGATCTCGGCGACAACAATCTCAACCTCATACGGCTTGGGCATCTCAGTGAAGATGGTGCCAAGCGTTTGTGCGTACGCGTTGGCCAAACTGCGTCCGCTGACATCACGCCTGTCGTATGAATAGCCGCGCATGTCTGCCAGGCGCACTCCAGCAACGCGGAGGTTCTCAAATTCGTTGTACTTGCCGACGGCGGCGAAGCCAATACGGTCGTAGATCTCGCTGATCTTGTGCAGCGCACGAGAGGGATTCTCGGCAACAAACAGCACGCCATCGGTGTATTCGAGAACAATCACGCTGCGACCGCGAGCGATGCCCTTGCGCGCGTAGTCAGCTTTGTCTTTGATGACCTGCTCAGGGGCAACATAGAAGGGCATGCTCACTGTGCGTCCTCCATTGGCACCAGGGGTCCATCTGGACGTCGTTGTCTTGCTTGCACGATCGTGGTGACGTACGAGGTGAGTTCATCTTCATGCAGCATGCGAACACCTGATGCATCGTTCACCGCAACGACGGGAAAGATCCCGCGGGCCAGATCAGGTCCACCTGTTGCGCTGTCATCATCGGCTGCGTCGTACAGCGCTTCAAGGGCAACCGTGATTGCCTGCTCTGCGCTCATGTTCTCTCGGTACATCTTCTTCATCGAATTCTTGGCGAAGAATCCACCTGAACCCACTGCGTGGTAGTCGTACTCTTCGTAGCGTCCACCTGTGACGTCATAGGAGAAGATTCGACCTCGCTCACGATCCAGGTCGTATCCAGCGAACATGGGAACAACCGCCAGTCCCTGCATGGCCATCCCAAGATTTCCGCGAAGCAGTGCCGATAGTCGATTTGCCTTGCCATCAAGACTCAACTGCATGCCTTCGATTTTCTCGTAGTGCTCAAGTTCTACTTGAAACAGCCGAACAAGCTCTATGGCAATGCCGGCGGCGCCAGCGATGCCAATCGTGGAATGCTCATCGGCCTGAAAGACTTTTTCGATGTCGCGCTGGGAAATCACATTGCCCATCGTCGCCCGGCGATCCCCGGCCATGATCGCCCCAAAGTTGCCTCGCAGAGCCACGATTGTGGTGCCATGCGGCGCCAGAGTGCTGGAATCCACGGAAGAATTCAACAGCAATCGAGCGCTCAACACATCTGGGGCAAGGTCAGCGAGAAAGTCAGCAAACGAGGGCGAGCCGGAGCGAAGATATGCCGCTGGCAGCAAGCCACCACCCGAGGTCACTGACCACCCTTTTGCACAAAGGACTTCACAAAGTCTTCAGCATTGACCTCAAGTACATCGTCAATCTCATCAAGCATCGAGTCGACCTCGGCATCAAGAGCAGCCTTGCGCTCCGTTGCAGCCGCATTTGAGGACACCTGTTCTTCAGGCGCATCCTGAGCAGGCCGTACTGACTTGCGTTCGGCGTTCTCGCGTTGAGGCATTTGTCTAGGTTACCTGCTTGGCCCGCTAAGCACCCAGCAACTCGACCAGTTCGGAGGCATTTGCTGCGCTTGCAAGAAGCTCACCGACAAGGGCTTCAGTGCCTTTGGTCGGCTCCATTGTTGGCACTCGTACGAGAGTGTCCTTTCCAGGCAGATCGAAGATCAGGGAATCCCAGGATGCTGCGGAGATCTCATCGGGGAATCGGCGCAGACACTCGCCACGGAAATACGCCCGCGTGTCGGTTGGCGGATGGAATTGCGCATGCTCGATCTCTTGATCGGTGACCATTCGCAGGAGTTGCCCACGCTGTTCTAGACGAAGTGCCAAGCCCTTGTCCGGACGAATATCGGCATACTGCAGATCTATTGCCTGCAGCCGTGCCGATGACCACTCCAGTTCCCCACGAGTTCGATACGCATCCATCAGCCGATATTTGGCGACCCAATCGAGCACATCGGCACATTCCAGAGGCTCATCCTGCAGCCGATCCAAGATGGTGCCCCATTGATGGAGAACATCAGCGGTCTCAGCATCAAGCTCACCGGCATATTCGGACTCGCAGTACTTGGATGCCAGGTTCCAAAACTCACGCTGCATTTCCAGCGCTGTCCAATTGCGACCGCCGGTGAGCGGCAGGCGCTTTTGCAAAGTGATGTCGTGACTGACCGCATACATCGAACGCACTGGTTCAGTTGGCGTCATGTCCATGCCATCAAGAAAGCCGCTCTCCAGCATGCTCAACACGAGTGAAGTGGTACCCATCTTCAAATAGGTTGCCGTATCGCTCATATTGGCGTCACCAACGATGACGTGCAGACGTCGGAAACGCTCGGCATCGCAGTGTGGCTCATCGCGGGTGTTGATGATCGGACGTTTGAAGGTCGTCTCGAGCCCAACCTCAGTCTCGAAGAAGTCTGCTCGTTGACTGATCTGATACTTGAAATCTCGGGTCTGCTGGCCAATACCGAGGCGACCGGCGCCGGTGAAGATCTGCCGAGAGATGAAGAAGGGAGTCATCCAAGCCACGATGGCCGAGAATTCGGTGCTGCGACTCATGAGGTAGTTCTCATGGCAGCCGTAGGAAGCGCCCTTGTTGTCGGTGTTGTTCTTGTACAGAAGAATCGGCAGATCCACGCCATCTGTTGTGGTGTATTGCGCTGCGCGATGCATGATGGTCGCCCCCGCGCGATCCCAAAGAACGGCGGCGCGAGGACCTGTGACCTCTGGAGATGAGTACTCAGGATGGGCATGGTCGACGTAGAAGCGGGCACCATTGGTCAAGATCACATTGGCCATGCCCATGTCATCGTCAGTGAGCTGCGAGGGATCTGCTTCCGAGCGAGTCATGTCAAAGCCCCGGGCATCGCGCAGCGGAGCTTCTTCGGAGTAATCCCACTGTGGATTGCGCTGTCGGCCCCTGATGTTGTTGCGGGCATAGGCGTTGACCAGTCGCGTCGATGTCGCCATCGCGTTCATGATGCGCACGCCCGGCACGGTGATCCCGTACTCGGTCTCAATGCCCATGATCCGATGCACGGTCATGTGGCACTCACTTTCTGCGAGTACTCACAGGTACTGGCCGGTGTTGGCAACCGTAGCGATCGAACGGCCCGCTTCATTGCCCTTTTTGCCTTGAACAAGAGTCCGGATGAACACAATGCGTTCACCCTTCTTGCCGGCGATTCGCGCCCAGTCATCGGGGTTGGTCGTATTCGGCAGATCTTCGTTCTCGCGGAATTCATCAAGGCAGGCATCAATCAGGTGCTGAACGCGGATGCCTTTCTCACCGGTGTCGAGGTAGGCCTTGATTGAGGCCTTCTTTGCGCGCGACACGATGTTTTCGATCATCGCCCCTGAATTGAAGTCCTTGAAGTACAGAATTTCCTTGTCGCCGTTGGCGTAGGTGACCTCAAGGAAGCGATTCTCATCGGATTCTGCGTAGATCATTTCGACGGCTCGCTGGATCATCGCTGCGCATGCCGCCGGCACGTCACCGTCGTGGGCAGCGACGTCATCAGGGTGGATCGGCAGTTCGGGCACGAAATACTTGGTGAAGATCTCACGTGCTGCTTCAGCATCGGGACGCGCAATCTTGATCTTCACGTCTAGTCGCCCGGGACGCAGGATTGCTGGATCGATCATGTCCTCGCGGTTGGAGGCACCGATCACGATGACGTTCTCAAGCCTTTCGACTCCGTCAATCTCACTGAGCAATTGCGGAACGATGGTGTTTTCAACGTCACTGGAGACGCCGGATCCGCGAGTGCGGAAAAGAGAATCCATCTCGTCGAAGAACACGATCACCGGCATTCCTTCTGAAGCCTTTTCACGTGCTCGCTGGAAGACAAGGCGAATGTGACGCTCAGTCTCACCGACGTATTTGTTCAGCAGCTCTGGGCCCTTGATGTTCAGGAAGAAGGAACGTCCCTCGTCGGTTCCGTTTCGCTCAGCGACTTTCTTGGCAAGTGAGTTGGCAACCGCTTTGGCGATCAATGTCTTTCCGCAACCGGGAGGGCCATACAGGAGAATTCCCTTGGGAGCCTTCAGCTGATGCTCGGTATACAGCTCGGGATGCAAGAAGGGGAGCTCCACGGCATCGCGAATGGACTCAATCTGCTCACCGAGGCCACCGATGTCCTCATAGCGAATATCGGGCACCTCTTCGAGGACCAATTCTTCGACTTCTGACTTCGGGACTCGTTCGGTTGCATAGCCCGAGCGGGTGTCAAGCAACAGCGAGTCGCCGGAGCGCAGCTTGATCGACAGCAAGGGCTCTGCAAGCCGAATCACTCGCTCATCGTCGGATCGACCGACAACCAAGGCGCGGGTGCCGTTGTCGATGAGCTCCTTGAGCATCACGATCTCGCCGACATCCTCGAAATCGCGAACGCCAATGATGGTCATGGAATCGCTCAGCATGATCTCTTGACCTGGAACCAGAGTGTTCAGATCGATGCCAGGCGCCACCGGCACGTGCATCTTGCGGCCCGCAGAGAGCACGTCGGCGGTGAATTCGTCGACTGAGCGAAGGAAGGTGCCATAGCCAGCGGGGGGCATTGCCAAGCGGTCGAGTTCACCCTTGAGATTGACGATCTGCTCACGGGCATCGCGCAAAGTCCCGATCAAGCGATTGTTATGATCCTTCTGCGCAATGAGGTCGCCTCGCAGGCGAGTGAGGGCAGATTCCAGAGCAATGACACGCTCGACGTCGGGCGTATTCGGGTCCGTCATTGCCCCTCCTTCGCGTTGCTCGTGCTAAGACTCTAACTCTTCGCTTGTTAATTCGGTGTTCGCGGCGTGTTGCGAACCTGGTCCGGTGTAGTCCTCGCCATAGGCACCTGGGGCAGGTCGGCGACGTCGAGTCGGCAGCACTGCACCAGGCGCCAGACGTCGCGCTGTGACAAGAAAGCCGGTATGACCATTCATTCGGTGATCAGGTCGAACTGAGAGTCCGTCCAGATGCCACGTACGCAACATCGACTCCTCGGCCCGGGGCTCGGTCCATACCCCGGCCACCCGCATGGTCTCCACCAACTTTGACAGTTGCGTCGTTGTGGCGACGTATCCAACGAGAATTCCACCCGGAGCAAGTGCTGCAGCAACCGCGTCAAGACACTCCCAGGGCGCCAGCATGTCGAGCACTACTGCGTCGAGATCTCGCTCCTGCAAGGCAAAGGTCAGATCACCCAGGATGAGCGACCACTGCGGCGGACGCACTCCAAACCAGGTCTCAACATTGGCCTCGGCAATCGTGGCGAACTCCTCGCGGCGCTCGAAGCTGTAGACCTTCCCTTCGCTGCCGACGGCCTTGAGAAGCGAGCAAGTCAACGCACCTGATCCAACGCCAGCTTCGGCCACTCGATCACCTGGATGCAGGTTCATCAACCCAACGATTCGTGCCGCATCTTTCGGGTAGACGACCGTCGCCCCACGCGGCATAGCGAGCACAAAATCATCCAACAGTGGTCGAAGAACAAGATAGGGAGAACCGCCAGATGCATTCAGTACCGAGCCGGACTCTTGCCCAATGATCTCGTCATGTGGCAATCCACCTCGGTGACTGTGGAAGGTCTTGCCCACCGTCAAGGTGATGGTGTGCAGCTTGCCCTTGGGATCGGTGAGTTGTGCGAGATCGCCTTCGCGAAAGGGGCCCTTGCGGTGAACGGCATTCGACATTCAAGCAAGCGTAGTCACCCCTGCGGCCTACAGTGGTCAGCGTGAGTCAAGCCTTTCCACGAGCGTTGTCCCCCTCGCGAGCAAACGACTTTCAAACCTGTCCGCTGCTCTTTCGACTCCGCAGTATTGACCGCATTCCAGAGCCACCATCTGCTGCTGCGGTCCGCGGCACTTTGGTGCATGAGGTTCTTGAACGGATGTTCGACCTGCCCGCCGCTGAGCGATCAATTGCATCGACGAAGACTCTGGTGGGTGAAGCCTGGCTTCGGCTTGCACTAGCTGATCCCGACGCCGCGACCTCGCTTCTTGTTGATGCCAAGCTCGAGCCAACCGTGTCTGATGCACCGCGGTTTGCCGAGGCCATGATCAAGCGCATAGAGCCACTGCTCGAGACCTATTTCACTCTCGAAGACCCTTCGCGCTTAGAGCCGCATGCTCGCGAGGTTGCACTTTCTGTTGAGATCGCCGAGGGCTTCAATATTCGTGGCTTCATCGACCGAGTCGATAAGGCCCCCGCCGGCCAAATTCGCATCGTCGACTACAAGACGGGCCGTGCCCCACGCGCTGGCTTCGAGTCCAAGCCGATGTTTCAGATGCGCTTCTATGCCTTGGCTTGGTGGCGTCTCACTGGTGAAATTCCCGCCATGCTCCAACTGCTGTACCTGGGAAGTAAAGAAGCCTTGCGCTATGAGCCCGACGAGCAGGATCTGCTGAACACCGAGCAGAAGATTTTGTCCATTCGTACGCGAATTCAAGCCGCCGTCATTGCTGGCTTTGAGCCGACGCCTTCGAAACTGTGTTCTTGGTGTTCCTATCAACATTTGTGCCCCGCCTACGGCGGCACTCCCCCGGCGATGCCAAGCCAGGACAGCTGGGAATCAATCGCCTTTGAGAGCGCGCAGGTTGACGAAGACTAGGTGTGCAACTGCCATAGGGCTTCAAGAGTGGTTCCCTCAAGAGTAGCAATTTGTACCACCCCAACATTGGCTTCAATCAGTGCAATATGCGGGATGGCAATCACCCGGCACCCGGCAGCCAATGCCGAAGCTGTGCCGGTAGGTGAATCCTCAAGAGCAAGGCAATCGATCGGATCAAAGCCCAGCCGGCGTGCGGCCTCCTGGTAGGGCTCCGGATGCGGCTTGGGGTTTCCTACCTCGTCGCCACCGATGGTCACAGTGAATGCTCGGCGTCCAAGATCGTGATCGATGGCCCATTCGACTGCATCGATGAGTCGCCGCCAAGAGGCAGTGACCAGCGCAGTGGGAATGTCCAGAGTCAAAGTCTCATCAATGAGGTCGCGCGCACCTGGCTGCCACTGCAAGGGAGTTGTTCGCAGCAACTGCTCCATCGTGGAGAGCAAGAGCTCCATCGCATCGCTGAATGTCACATCGGTCTCGACCTTGGCCAACATGTACTCGATTACTCGTTCGAGTGGCCCGCCAAGGCATTCTCGCTGGTCCGCCTCATTCCACGTTCCACCGAGCCTGGCCATCACAAGATGTTCGGATTCCAGCCAAAGGTGTTCTGAGTCAATGAGCGTGCCATCCATATCGAAAAGCACTGCGCGAGGCATCACGTGTTGAAGTACCCGGCCTCTGTCTGGTGCACCGTGCCCATTGCCGCACTGCCGATCACTACTCTTGTGGTGAGGGCCTCACGAAGGCTTGAGCGCGACGAGGGAGACATGATGACCAAGTCTACTGATCGGCTTTGTGCCGCAGGTCGACTGTTGGTCGCTCGGATTGGGGTTTCCAGTGATTGAGTTCGACGGATTGCCCGAACTCAAGGAGCCGATCCTCCTTGCCGCTTTTGAGGGCTGGAACGACGCTGGCGAGTCCGCTTCATCAGCTATTGAATATCTACGCGAGATCTGGGACGCGCAGTTGTTGGCCGAGTTCGACTCGGAGGACTACTACGACTACCAGGTCAATCGGCCTCTTGTCTCAACCGATGAGACCGGCGTTCGACAACTGGCCTGGCCGGCAACTCGGGTTTATACCGCGCAGATTCCGGGCGCCAAGCGCGATGTCGTTCTGATCCAGGGCATTGAGCCAAACATGCGCTGGCAGCAGTTCGTTCGCGAGATTCTCGGACTCTGTGCTGAGTTGGATGTCCGTCTCGTTGCGACTCTCGGCGCGATGCTCACCGACACTCCACACACTCGGCCGGTGCCAATTCACGGCACGAGCACCGACGCGCAACTCCAAGCCGACCTCGGAGTTGAAACATCGACCTACGAAGGCCCTACTGGAATCGTCGGCGTTCTCCAGCACGCATGTGCCAACTTCGGAATCCCGGCAGTCTCCCTCTGGGCGTCGGTGCCGCACTACGTCAGCCAACCTCCGAACCCCAAGGCCACTCTTGCTTTGATTCAACGCGTTGAAGATGTGCTGGACGTTTCGATTACCGTGACCGAGCTGATCGAGGACGCCCGAGCCTGGGAAATGGGCGTCGATGAACTGGCGTCGGAAGATGACGAGGTCGCTGAATACGTACGCCAACTTGAGGAAGCCCGCGATGCTGCGGATCTACCTGAGGCCAGCGGTGAAGCGATTGCTCGAGAGTTCGAACGCTACTTGCGTCGCCGAGGTACCGACAGTCGCTAGCGAAGACTCAGGTACTTCTGCATGTCAGCCAGAGTTGCGGCGTCCAGGGACTGATCATCGGCCTTGCCCGCAATCAACTCGTGCAGAATTCCCATGGCAACTTTCTTGCCGAGTTCTACCCCCCACTGATCAAATGAATTGATTCCCCAAACCGCTCCTTGCACGAACACGCTGTGCTCATACAAGGCAACGAGCGCGCCAAGGGTGAACGGGTTGAGTTCGCGAGTCATGAACACCGTTGTCGGGCGATTACCGGGCATCACCTTGTGCGGCACCAACTCAGTTGCGGTTCCATCGGCAGCGACTTCATCTGCTGTTCGGCCAAGAGAAAGAACAGAAGCCTGTGCCAGGGCATTAGCAACCAACATGTCCTGCTGCGTACCCAGATTCATTGGTGATTGCGCAAAGACGATGAGATCGCAGGCCACAGTTCCGGTGCCCTGGTGCAGCATCTGATAGAAGGAATGTTGGCCATTGGTGCCGGGCTCGCCCCAGTAGATGCCGCCAGTGTCGTATGACACAGCCGAACCATCTCGTCGCACGCTCTTGCCATTGCTCTCCATGGTCAATTGCTGGAGGTAGGCGGGAAAGCGTGCCAGATATTGCGAATAGGGCAGTACGGCCGTTGTGGGCACGGAGAGGAAATCGCGATTCCAGACCGAAATAAGACCCATCATCAAGGGAAGATTCTGCTCAGCTGGTGCTGTGCGGAAATGCTCATCCATCGCGTGGAAGCCACTGAGCATGTCGGTGAAGTTCTTGGCCCCAATCGCGATCATTGTTGACAGCCCGATGGAACTGTCCATCGAATAGCGGCCGCCAACCCAATCCCAGAATCCGTACATGTGCCCGACGTCAATGCCGAACTTGGAGACTTCATCAGCGTTGGTGGAGACAGCGACAAAGTGCTTCGCAACTGCTGCGTCACCCAACTCAGACACCAGCCAACTGCGAGCAGCCGCTGCATTCGTCATCGTTTCAAGGGTCGTGAAGGTCTTGGACGCGATGATGAACATGGTTGTGTCGGGCGTGAGAGCGGCGAGCACCTCGCCAATATCGCAGGGGTCAACGTTGGAAACGAAGTGGCAATGAATACCGGCTGCTCGATAGTGCTGCATCGCCACGTAGGCCATGGCTGGGCCAAGATCGGATCCGCCGATGCCGATGTTCACGACATCTGTGATCGCCTTGCCGCTGGCACCTGTCCAGGCTCCCGAGCGAACCTCTTCTGCGAACTGGCCCATACGATCCAAGACCGCGTGCACCTCAGTTACGACATCTACCCCATCGACAATCAGATTCGCAGTGCGAGGCAGACGCAATGCAGTGTGCAGTACTGCGCGATCTTCGGAAGTGTTGATATGCGTGCCATCGAACATTGCATCGCGTAATTCGAGCACTCCTGTTTGCGACGCCAATTCGCGCAAGCCGCCGACTACATCTGCGTTGACTCGCTGGCGCGAAAAGTCAGCGAAGATTCCGGCAGCCTCGAATGCGTAATTCAGCGGTCGCTCGTGATCGTCAGCAATCAATTCGCGGATTGTCCCGGCGCCGACAGTGGTGCTCAGCGATTCCAATCTCTGCCACGCGGTACAGGTCTGTGGATCGACGGCGGCAACTTTGTTCATGAGTGGAACCTTCCACTAACCTCATCGAAATACGACCTCGGACAAACCGATGTCTAGTGGTTCAGGAGGCAACATGGCAACCTCACGTCCCGTAACCCTCGGCATGGTCGGACTTGGTCGGATGGGGGCAAATCTGGTTCGCCGCTCGATGCGCGATGGACACTCCTGCGTCGTGTTTGACCAATCGCCAGACTCTGTTCAGGCGCTGGTTGCCGACGGTGCCACCGGCTCGACCGATCTCGCTGATCTTGTTGCGAAACTTCCGACTCCGCGCGCTGTATGGGTCATGGTTCCTGCCGGCGCAATCACCGAATCTGTCGTCACCGAGCTCATCGGACTTCTCGATTCCGGCGATGCACTCATCGACGGAGGCAACTCCTACTACCGCGATGACATGCATCACGCACAGTTGTGCGCCGAAAAGGGCATCGACTTCATTGACGTTGGCACCTCGGGCGGCGTGTGGGGTCTGGATCGCGGCTATTGCTTGATGATCGGTGGTGCCGATGGCACAGTTAATCGTCTCTCGGGGCTCTGGGACACCATCGCACCGGGATTTGATTCAGCTGAGCGCACCCCTGGGTTGGTTGGTGCCCCCACCCCAGCTGAGCGCGGGTGGCTCCACTGCGGGCCAAGCGGTGCTGGTCACTTCGTGAAGATGGTCCACAACGGAATCGAATATGGCCTGATGGCGGCCTACGCCGAAGGCTTGAACATTCTCAAGCACGCAAACATTGGACACGCCACACGCGATGCCGATGCTGAGACGGCGCCTTTGTCCAACCCTGAGTACTACCAGTTTGATCTCGACATTCCAGCGATCGCAGAAGTCTGGCGACGTGGCAGCGTGGTCGGATCATGGTTGCTGGATCTCACCGCCCTTGCTCTCTCCAAGTCGCCGGAACTCGACGAATTCAGCGGTCGAGTGTCTGACAGTGGCGAAGGTCGATGGACGGCTATTGCCAGCATTGAAGAAGGCGTGCCGACTCCAGTGCTAACAGCTGCATTGCAGGAGCGTTTCTTCTCTCAAGGCTCGGCACTGTTTGGTGATCGAATTCTTAGCGCGATGCGCAAGGAGTTCGGCGGCCACGATGAGAAGAAGGCGTAACTACAGCTGAATTCCCAGGAGCGCCTGAACACTGGTTCGCATCAAGTTGGGTGCCGCTGAATCGTCTCCGCTGCCATCAACGGAGGCAATCGCCCACGCATCAATTGCGTCGATGGCCTCTGGTGTACGCAGATCGTTGCTGAGATGTTCGCGGACGCTCTGAAGGACTGAGTCAAAGGGCGCCGTCTTGGCCTGATTCGCTGCAGCGCGCCACAGCGCCAAGCGATCCTCAGCTTCGGTGAGCCCGCTTTCGGTCCAGGCCCAGTCAGATCGGTAATGGTGTGCGAGCAAGGCGAGTCGCAATGCCATCGGATCATGTCCTTGGTGACGCAATTGCGAAACGAACACGAGATTCCCACGTGACTTGCTCATCTTGTGCCCTTGCCAGCCCACCATGCCCGCGTGCACATAGTGCTGAGCAAAGGGAGCCTGGCCGCTGAGAACTTGGGCTTCTGACGCCCCCATCTCGTGATGTGGGAATGCCAGATCACTGCCGCCACCCTGCACGTCGATCATGGGTCCAAGATGATCGAGGGCAATCGCGACGCATTCGATGTGCCACCCGGGTCGTCCATGACCCAAAGTGGTATTCCATGCCGGTTCATCAGGACGAGAGTCCTGCCAGACCAAACAGTCCAGCGGGTGACGTTTGCCCGGACGATCTGGATCGCCGCCACGCTCAGCGAAGATCGCCAGCATTTCGTCATCGTCAAGATTGGCCACCGCGCCGAACAAAGGGTCCGCGTGCACTGAGAAATACAAATCATCGTCGACTGCGTACACACTGCCCTTGGCCTGCAAGGAAGTGACGTGCTCGGCAACCGAGGGAATCGCTTCAATGGCGCCGATGTACTCGCGAGGCGGGATCACCTGCAGGCAAGACATGTCTTCGCGGAACAACGCCGTCTCGCGCTCAGCGATCGCCTGCCAGTCCTCGCCTCGTTCATGGGCTCGTTCAAGTAGCGGATCGTCAATGTCCGTGACGTTCTGTACGTAGTGCACCTCATGTCCGGCGTCCAACCACATTCGATAGACGAGGTCAAAGGCAACGTACGTGGCTGCGTGGCCCATATGGGTGGCGTCATACGGCGTAATTCCGCAGACGTACATCCGTGCAGTGGGACCTGGACTGGTGACACGGACTGCCTGAGCTGCAGTGTCGAACAAACTCAGTGGCAAACCCTGACCCGCCAATCTGGGAACCTCGGGTAGCTGCCATGACTGCACGCGGTCACCTTAGCCAGTGATGCGAGCCCTGTCTCAGTAGAGGGGCCACGGGACAGCAGGCCAATAGGTCGGTGGCTGCGGAAATTTCTCGGATCGCAGCAGCTCTCTGAATCGCTCAGCACAGGCTTGGAGTTCATACGGCAGCAACCACGGTGACAGTGCGCTCTCGAGTTCGTCCCACTGAGCAAAGGCGAGATCGACGTCGACCAGTAAATCCTCCGGCACCGGTTGCCCCGACCAGCCCCACAGCACGGTGCGCAATTTGGGTTCGTCGTTGAACGTCAATCCATGATCGATGCCCCACAGCTTTCGCTGCTCGTCGATCAGGAGGTGTCCTGCCTTGCGATCAGCGTTGTTCATGAGCACGTCCAGGACGGCCATCTGCTGCAGATCGGCCCGGTCGGCATGAATCAAGTGGACTGCATTGCCATATTCGCTCTCGCCAGTCAGCACATGACGCCATCCCTCGCGTATAACCCGCGAGGTGACGACATCGACTAAATCCTCGGACTCTGCCTCGTCGATCCACAGTTGGCACATGCCGGCACCGTGGGGACCAGAATCGCGCCAGACCGTCACCGGAATGAGATCCCAGCCCAAAATGAGATTGAGTTCGTAAGCAGCCACTTCGCGGGCCGCGAGTGTGCCCTCTGGAAAATCCCAAAGCGGCCGTTCACCACGGACTGGCTTGTACACGCACCTCAACTCTGAGCCGTTGCCGTCGGTCACGGTGCAGAACATGGTGGCATTGGAAGCTCCCGCCAGGCGCCCGTGAATTTCGAGCTCCCCCAGCGCGAGGCTTTCCTGGACGAGCATCAGGGCTGTCGCCGAAAACCGTTGGCTCGCGGGCAGATGTGCCCGGTGGGGTCAAGGGGTTGGCTGCAAAATGGGCAGGCGGGCCGACCGGAGGCAACCATCGTGCGCGCCCGTTGCATGAAAGCCCGCACTTGGTCTGCTGTCAGACGCACGCGCAGAGTGTCCACTCCGTCTTCGTCGTCCTCGCCCATTTCTGGGACCTCTTCTTCAGTGACGGCATAGGCCTCGATCACCATCTTCTTGGCATCATCGTCCCACCCCAGCGCCATCGTGCCAACGCGAAATTCCTCGAAGATCGGAAGCTCCAATGGCTTGTCGTCCACCCCGGAAGGCATCGGAAGGTTGGTGCCGCGCACGACAGACAGAATTTGTTCCATGCGATCGGCCAAGGCCGCAACTTGTTGCTTTTCCAACGCGACGCTGACAACCCGATTGCCAGTGCGCGCCTGTAGGAAGAAGGTGCGCTCCCCTGGCATTCCGACTGTGCCGACCACAAATCGCTCCGGATCGGCGAAGTCGAAGAGTTGGCGGGTCACCGTTTGAGCCTATCTGGCGCTTGCCGGTGAGGGACTCATCCGGCGCCACCACCAACCATGGCATCCCCCTTGCGTGACCTGCGTGATTTCTTCTTGGGAATCAGTCGTGACAGATCACTGCCGGTGTCGTTGATATGGATGGCGAAGGGTCGGCTAGGCGTGTATTCGATGACGCTGATTGAGCAAGGATCGATCTGAACTCGCTGATACAGATCGAGGTGTGCTCCGAGGGCATCGCTGACGATTGCCTTGATGACATCGCCGTGACTGACCATCACGTACATGCCGTCAGCGCCAAGGTGTGAGTTCCAGTGATGGACGGATTCAATGGCTCGGTGGGCCATCTGCGTGATGGATTCACCCTCGGGCCCAGGAAAGACAGCTGCGCTGGGTTGGCTCTGTACTACTTTCCACATTGGCTCTTTGGCAAGTTCGCTCAGTGGGCGCCCTGTCCAATCGCCATACCTGCACTCGCCGATGCGCTCATCAATCTGCAGTTCGATTCCGGAATCACCAATGATGGTTTGCGCAGTCTCCAACGTGCGATCAAGGGGGGAAGAGACCACAGCCTTGATCGGCAGGCCGATCAAGCGCTGAGCTGCCTTCGCTGATTGCTCAATGCCCACCTCGTCCAGATGAACGCCTGGCGTCCAACCAGCAAGAATCCCTTCGCGGTTGGCTGGTGTTCTTCCATGGCGCACCAAGATCAGCGTGGTCATGCCCGTAGTCTCGCAGGGATCCCCCACAATGTGATCTGTGATTCGTGGATTGGGCGTCTACAGCCCTGATGGTGTGGTCCCCATCGACGACATCGGATGTGGGCAGGAACCAGCCGATGAGCATCCGGCTCCCAAGCTTGAAAATCTGCGCGCGCGTTGCGATGAGCATCCTGAATCCTTCGTCTGGCTGGGCTTGTTCGAACCGACCAAGGATGAACTCGACATCATCACTCGGGTCTTTGATCTCTCGCATCTGCAGGTCGAGGACGCCGCTAATCCGAACCAACGAGCGAAGTTCGACTTTGACAGTGCTGGCCACGGATTGGCGATCCTCAAGGTGCTCGACTACTACGAGCCAAGTTCCGACGTGAACACCGGCCAGATTGCCGTCTTTGTCGGTTCCTGGTTTGTCATCACCGTTCGATTCGGTGAAGTTGGTGATCTGCAAGGTCTGCGGCCGCGATTGGAGATGTCTGCGAATTTGCGGGCCATGGGACCCGTATCGGTGTTCTACGCAGTCTTCGACAAAGTTGTTGACGAATACCTCGCGGTGTCAGACGAAGTCAGCATTGACGTCGAAGAATTGGAACAGGCGGTCTTCCAGCCCGGCAAGCGAATTGAATACGCCGATCGCATCTATCGCCTCAAGCGCGAAAACGTCGAAGTTCGCGGAGCAGTGAATCCTCTGGTTCCCGTTGCTCATGACCTCGTTCAGGAATACATCGAGTGGATCCCGGTTGGCATTCGTCCCTATTTCCGCGACATCGGTGAGCACGTCTTGCGCGTGCACGATTCTGTCGAAGGCACCGATTCGATGCTGCTGACAATGCTGATGGCGGCAACCTCACAACAGGATCTTCAGCAGAACAAGGACATGCGCAAGATCAGTGCTTGGGTTGCCATAGCCGCCGTGCCGACCATGATCGCGGGGATCTATGGCATGAACTTTGAGAACCTGCCGGAACTGCATTGGAGATTCGGGTACTTCATGGTGATGGGCCTGATGGCCGGCGCATGCACCTTGCTCTATCGAGCCTTCCGCAAGAGCGGCTGGCTCTAAGTCGTCAGCAATCCGACCCATAGCAGCAAGATCACGCCAAAGCCGAGCAGGATTCGATAGATCACGAACGGCAGGAATGTCTTGGTGATGACCCAGCGCAAGAGCCATGCGATGACTGCAATGCCGACGAAGAATGCAATGCCTGCAGCCAGCAGGGTTGGCCCCCAAGATGCAGTTTCATCACCACCGATCTTGGTCATCTCATAGAAGCCCGAGGCCAGAACAGCAGGTACGGCTAGCAGGAACGAATATCGAGCAGCAGACTCGCGTGTGTAGCCCAATGCAAGGCCTGTTGAAATGGTCGCGCCTGAGCGCGAAACCCCCGGGATCAATGCCATGGCCTGGCCCAGGCCGAAGAGCAGACCATCGCGAGTGCCGAGCTCTGTCAGATCATGCCGGCGCGAGCCCAAGGCGTCGGCTACACCGAGCACAACGCCAAAGATGATCAGCGTCGCGGCGACCAGCCAGAGATTGCGCGCGGCCGTTTCAATCTGACTTGAAAACGCAACACCCAAGATCGAGATCGGGATGGTTCCGATGATGATGTACCAACCCATGCGTGCATCAAGTTCACTCCGCAGACTGGCATTACGCAGCGATCGAAACCAGGCAGCCAGGATTCGTGCGATGTCGTTTCGGAAAAAGACGATTACGGCAAGTTCAGTGCCAATCTGTGTGACGGCGGTGAACGCCGCTCCTGGATCCTCCCAGCCAAAGAGCTGCGACACGATGAGCACATGCGCTGTGGATGAGACAGGGATGAATTCCGTGAGCCCTTGCACAAGGCCAAGGACCACAGCCTCAACCCACGACACCGCATCAATCATGTAGCCAACCCTGACATGTCGAGCAGTTCTGCCATTGCTCGGACACTCGCGATTCGTTGCTCAATAGTGGAGCCCACCGCACTGAACGTGAGATTGGTAACTCCGGCTTCGGAGAATGCAATCATCCGATCGCGAATTCGCTCCGGCGGTCCGATAAGCGACACCTCATCCAGAAGTGAGAACGGCAAGGCAGCCTGCGCACCGACATAGTCCTTTGCCATGTAGAGATCCTGAATCTCCTTCGCCTCGCGTTCATAGCCCATGCGCTGAACCAGTTGGTTATAGAAGTTCTTCTCACGGCTGCCCATGCCTCCGATGTACAAGGCAGAGCCTGCGCGAAGTTGGTCAGCGCAGGCTTCGAGGTCATCACCAAAGACGACTGAGGTTGATGCCACTACATCGAAGTCATCCATCGACTTTCCGGCTGCCAATCGCGCGTCGCGCACAAGGCCCAGCGTGTGCTCTGCATGATCGGGTGAGAAGTACACCGATAGCCAGCCGTCGGCAATCTCCCCAACCATGGCCAATGCTCGTGGCCCAATCGCTGCCAGATAGATCGGCAACTTCTCGCGCACTGGGTGAATAGTGAGTGTCAGGGCTTTGCCTGGCCCATCGGGTAGCGGCAAAGTGAAGCACTCCCCTTGATATTCGACGCGTTCGCGAGCAAGTGCCATTCGGATGATGTCCACGTATTCACGGGTGCGCTGCAATGGACGATCAAAGGCCACCCCATGCCAGCCCTCAGATACCTGTGGCCCCGAGACTCCAAGGCCGAGTCGGAAGCGGCCGCCAGACAGCGTGTCCAAGGTTGCGGCGGTCATTGCAGTGTTCGCAGGCGAACGACCTGGGATCTGAAAGACTGCTGTTCCGACATCAACGCGCGTAGTTTGGGCGATGACGAACGCCGCTACCGTGGCAGCATCTGAACCGTACGCCTCAGAAGTCCAGACCACGTCATAGCCAAGACGGTCGGCCTCCTGAGCCAACACGATGTTCTGAGCATCATTGCCAGCGCCCCAATAACCAAGGTGCAGACCGAGTTTCATTGGAGTCCTTTCGCAGCAGCTGGGCAGCGAGCCTAATCCCCCGCGACCATTCCCACAGGTAGCGTTCCTGCATGCAACAACGCCCTCTTGGACGCTCCGGATTGTGGGTTGGACGCCTTGCCCTTGGCACCATGACCTGGGGCCGGAGCACAGACGAATACGAAGCCCGCGATCAACTGGCGGTATTCATCGATGCCGGAGGAACTCTCATTGATACCGCCGATGTCTATGTCGATGGCGTCTCTGAGCAACTACTGGGCGAGCTAGTTGAAGAGTTCGGCATTCGCGATCAGGTCGTGATCGCAACGAAAGCGGTCGGCATCCCCGACGGCGGTCGACGTTACGACGCCTCACGGCACCATTTGATGAAGGCCATTGACGCGTCATTGAAGCGACTGCGAACTGACACGATCGATTTGTGGCAGCTGCATGCGTGGGATCCGCTCACGCCAATGGAAGAGACCCTCGCGGTTTGTGACGACATCATTCGCAGTGGCAAAGCCCGCTACATCGGCATCTCCAACTACAGCGGCTGGCAAACCGCACGCGCTGCGACATGGCAACGGGCGGTGCCGGGACGCGCACCGATCGTCACCGCGCAGATGGAGTATTCACTGCTTGAGCGAGGCATCGAACGCGAGATTGTTCCTGCGGCACAAGCCCTGGGTCTTGGGATCCTGCCTTGGTCGCCATTGGGAAGAGGTGTCCTGACGGGCAAGTACCGACATAGCACTCCCGCAGATTCACGTGGGGGCAATGCCGACACGGCTGGCTGGGTGCAGATCTACATGGACGAACGTGGGCGACGCATTGTCGATGCTGTCGCCACTGCTGCTGATGGCCTCGGAGCATCTCCGACCGAAGTTGCACTTGCGTGGCTGCGGGATCGCCCGGGCGTTGTGGCTCCAGTGCTCGGCGCACGCAATAACAGTCAGCTCATTGCCGCGCTGGCCAGCGAAGAACTGGAGTTGCCCGAGGAAATCAGTCGGGCACTTGATGAAGTTTCGGCACCCGCAGCGAGTTACCCCGAAGCCGGTTGGGCCCAGCAGAGGTAGGTTCTTCCAATGGCGATAAAGACGGCCACCACACCACAGTGGGAATACCGCGACATCGCCTTGCCACGTGGCACTTCACGTGAGGCTGCTCGTCAACTCATGACAGGTGCCGCAGACATTGGGCATTGGGAACTCCAACAATCACGCGTGTTTCCAGATGGCCGACGTAAAGTGCGGCTTCGCCGGCGTGTGTACCGCGTCGTGCGTACCGCTTAGTACGACATCGGCTTCACTCGTTCCTACAGTGTGGAGGCTCAAATGATTACCAGTGTTGTTGTGAGTTACACCGTCAAGCCCGAAGCAGTGGACGAGCATGTTCGGCTAATCGAGGCAATCTTCGAACAACTCGCAACCGAGACCCCGTCCAATGTGGAGTACAAGGTGATGCGGCTGGCTGACGGAGTGTCCTTCGTTCATGTCTCCACTGCGGATACTCCCGACGGATCCAATCCGCTGCCTCAGATGACAGCCTTCCAGGAGTTCGGCCGCGACTCGGCCGCGCGCGTGGCCACTCCCCCAGTACCAACCCCGGCCGACATCAATGGCTCATACAAGCCAGTCACGCCTATTGCTTGATGTACTTCTCGGTCAGCCATGACGGAGCGCAGCCCAACCAGGCATCGAGCAATGCCTCTCTCGCCTGCTTTTTCGTGGCCTTGTTGAGTTGAATCAGATAGGCGTCGTAGCCGTCGAAGTGCTGCAACCTCATCAACCGAAACCACGTCAACATCCCCGAAGGAAGCGATCCAGTACGCGCACGCCGAACTCAAGACCTTCCAGCGGCACACGCTCATCAACACCGTGGAACAGCCGCCAGTAGTCCAGATCGGCGGGCATTTTCAAGGGCGAGAATCCATAGCACTCAATATTCAACCCGGCGAAGGACTTCGCATCGGTGCCGCCCGAGATCATGTACGGAACAGCCCGAGCTGTTGCATCCTCTGCACGAAGCGCTTGCGCCATCAGGTCAAAGAGCCCGGTGCCCAAGGGCGCTTCAACGGCAATGCCAGTGTTGATCATCTCGATCTCGACCAAGTCACCTGCGAGTTCGCGAATCGTTGTGTCGAACTCATCTTCAAAACCAGGCAAGTAGCGACCATCGATCTGAGCCGAGGCCTCACGCGGAATCACGTTGGCCTTGTATCCCGCATCAAGCAAGGTGGGATTGGAGGTGTTCTGCAGGGTGGCCCCAACGACATAGGCCAAGGTGCCAAGCCGGGAGTAGAGCTCCTGCTCATTGGCATCACTCAAGTCGATCTCGAAGGCGTCAGATAGCTCGTCCAAGAATCGCTGGACAGTTGGGGTCTTGCGAATTGGCCATTGGTGTTGACCAATGCGCGTGACGGCCGCAGCCATCTCAGTAACCGCGTTGTCGTGATGGATCATCGAACCGTGTCCGGCCCGAGCAGCAATGTGCAAGCGCATCCACTTCAAGCCCTTCTCGGCTGTCTGGATCGGATATAGCCGCAGGTCGTCATTCACGGTGACGCTGAAGCCACCCACTTCCCCGATGGCCTGTGTCACACCAGCAAAGAGTTCGGGACGGTTTGCCACCAACCACTGCGAACCGTGGGTTGATCCGGCCTCTTCATCTGGCAGGAAGGCGATGACCATGTCGCGCCGCGGGCGAAAGCCTGTGCGACCCCACTTGCGCACGACCGCCAAGATCATGGCGTCCATGTCTTTCATGTCGACCGCTCCGCGGCCCCAGATGAAGCCGTCCTCGATCACGCCACCAAAAGGCGGACGCGACCATTCAGCAACGATGGCGGGTACGACATCCAGATGCCCGTGCACGAGAAGCGCGCCCGCAGAAGGATCAGTGCCCGGAACACGCATCACGACAGCGCGCCGAGCATCGCTGCTGGTCACGATGATCTCGGGATCCCAACCGGCTTCTCGCAAGCGCTCGGCCACGTAATCCGCGGCCGCGGCTTCACCGACCGTCTCAGTGGATTCACCGAAGTTGCTCGTGTCGATCCGAATGAGCTCCTGGGTCAGCGTCACTACGTCAGAGGCCATGTGACCATCCTGCCGCGCGAGGAAAATTGGGGCGAGACCCAGACCCCTAGAACAGCAGGTATAGTTCACCGGTCGCTTCACAGCGATGAGTCCGGGTGGCGGAATAGGCAGACGCGCTAGCTTGAGGTGCTAGTTCCCTTTACGGGGAATGGGGGTTCAAGTCCCCCCTCGGACACCGTTAGATTGCACGGCTTTGGACGCGCAGCCCACAAGAGAATCCGCGCGCTAGGGCTAAGCGCTAGTTCGAAATCGGGTGGCGGTGAGAACTGGATATTCAGCAGGATCGGTCACTACCGCTTTGGCAACACTGCTCAAGAGAAGATTGTGGTCACGGCAGTAGGAGCGCAGGAGATTGAAGGCCTCATCAACCCCGCATCCGTGTATCTGCGCAAGTACGCCTTTGGCCTGTTCAATGATGATTCGCCTGTTCAACTCGTCTTGCAACTGCTCAGTCTCGACCTCGCCTCGCGCGATAGCGCGTTTCTTTAGCAGCCCGATCATTGCCACGTCCACCAGAGACTGAATAACGCGCACATCTACCGGATCCAACTGACCAACATCGGCGCTGAAGATGCTCATGGAGCCTATGACTTCCGAACGAAGACGCATGGGAAAGGCGTGCACTGATCGGAAACCCGCAGCCACCGCCAGGGGCGCGAATCTTGGCCATCGATCATTCGCCGTCTGCAGATCTGAGTTGACCACCGAAACTCCGCGCAGGAAGCAGTCCCGACCAGGCCCCTGATGTGATTGCACTTGGAAGAGCTCCAGCGACTGAGTGCACCCATCGGACGCAGCCATGAATTGCAAGTCGTTCCGCTCATCCGCGATCAAAACTCCCGAGTGGCTGTATGCGACAAGCTCGGCGGTCCGGGTAGCGACCATCTTGAAGAATTCGACAACTTCAAACTCCTCAATAAGAGTGTCAGCGAATTCAACGAAGATCGCCGGAACCCGTTCAGGTGTCTTGATTCGCATGCCTCACTCCCTTCTGAGCCAGATGGTAACGCCGGATATCACTCAGAATCAATGGTTACGGTTCGCGGAACGTACGCTCACTAACAGGCATTTTGGCGAGTAGTCACATCAACTGGCCTATTACGTCCCACTGTGGCCTGGGTGCTAGTGCAGGCAAGCCCGAACTGCTCCCACTACTGCCACGGAGCCAGCCGCCATTCTCCGTGAGTGCAGCTTGTGGCGTTCGGTCATCGGACACAAATGTGATGTCGTCTCTAGACATCGTGGACGCTTCCAACTTTGTTGGAAGCGTTTTTCATTGTTTTCGGTTGACCATTGGGGCCCTGCGAAGAATTGACGTCGTCTGAATTAGCTCCGAGGCCTACGAATGACGCGAACACTGGTTCCCGGGGGGAAGTATGCGGTCCGGCTCTTAGCGAGGAGTCGCAATTCCCAGTTGTACGGGATGCGTGCCGATTTCTGCTTGTTGTGCCGAGCGCAGAGCACTTGTCCATTTTCGATGTGAGTCTTGCCGCCCTTGGAATGCGGATGCACGTGATCTGCCTCCAGATTGGTAGTCGTTCGACATCTCCAGAACCATAAGAAATGTTGTTCGCACTTGTGGCCAGCCCTAGCTATTAGAAGGGCGCGGTCGGTGGCCGAGAACCTGCGCACAGGGTCCTTGCCCGCGATTCCTAAGAGTGTCCAACGAATTGTTCTGTACACCGAAATGCTGAGCGCCGAGGCCGCAACTAGGGCCAAGATCATCAACATGGGCGATGAGGAAAACGTTACCCATGCATCGTGCTGCAGATTGCCGAGTGCTCTGCTGAAAACATCATTGATCGGATTCGATATCGGTGCAGGTGAAGCCTTCATCCCATCCCGACCACTTCTCGCTCACCGCTCAAGAGTTCATGACGCGATGGGTATCGGAGCGAACAGCATTCGGAAGTCCGTCACAGCGTACGTATGAGAAGTCAGCGTCTCGTGAATGCCAAATTGCCCCTACCACCGCCACGCAACTAACCGCCAATCCTTGATCGTGCAGTCTGTGGCTTTCAGCCCTCGGACGCTCTTGAAAACTGGCGGACACAACGAATCAGCCGTTCTCATGCCGAACGCCATGTACGAAGCGAGGTGCGGCTGGAATCCAACTCTCGCCTCGCGAAAAGGGATCAACCAATCGAGCCCTGCAGACCTTCTTCGGTATTGGCACCGGCTGCTAACTTTCCAACATCGATACGTCATCAAGTGAGGGAGGGTCTATGAAGATACTGGTTGGAATCGCGCTTGCCCTGGGGCTCGTGGGAGTGGTACTCGGCGTAGTTGCGCTTCGAGATGGCGACGCAGGCAGCGTCGTCTTCACCCGCTCTACCCTCGAGCTCACGGGTGCCGAACCCGACACGCGCATCTCGTATCCCGCCGAAGGCATCGCCAAGGATCACCCGAACGGCAACCTCGTGGAGGTGCGGAACTCGGCGGTCACGGGCGACGCCGAGGGAGAGTACATCCGCACCTGTACGCCGGTCGTCGACGACGAGATCGAGTGTAACGGAGCGTTCCAGCTCGCAGAGGGAAGCATCGAGATCGAGACGACCGCGCATGACGATCCGAACGAGGCCACCGCAACCGCTGCGATCGTCGGCGGTACGGGTGCATACGAGGGCGCCCTCGGTTCAGTTGAGGTGAACTTCGAAGAGAACACCTACTTGCTCCATCTGCTGCTTCCGACTGGCTAGGAAGCCTCTCGGGGCCCATCAGAATCACCCCGGCGGCAAGCAGACTTCCCAGTGGTCTAACCGCGACCCAGCATCGGTGCAATCTGTGCCGTTCGATCCTCGGACACCAACTGTGATGTCTCTAGACATCGAAGACAGATGTCTTGAGACATCGTGGACGTTTCCAACTGATCTCCCCCGCTAATCCTGACGGATTCTGTTTGGCGATCATTCCGCCCTATTGGAGTCCTGACGTGGTGGTAATCAATGGACGTGGATTGCGCAGCATGGTTTACTCCGAAAAGCCAAATGGCGAATAGTTGGATCGAAGGGGGAAGTCCATGCGCGTGCGAATTATGGTCACATCAGTTGTCTTGGCACTGCCACTCGTCCTCGCGGCGTGCGGAGGCTCCAATGCGAATTCGGTCCGTGAAGAGTCGATCGCCGGAATTACCGAGGCCCTCACAAAGTCTGGAGCCTCGCAGCAGGTCATCGATTGCATGACGGGACTCGTCAACCAATTGAGTGACGACGACATCAAGAGCCTTGACGCAGAAAACGCCTCCAACGAGCTGCAGGCGAAATTCGCAGCCGATAGCATCGCCTGCGCATCCCAGGAATAGATGTACGGCCAAAGACTCATACGAGTTTGGAGGCAGAGGCCGCGGGGCATTGGCTAGTTGATCGCTGGTGGCAGGCGAGGCATCCCGATTTGATGCCGCGTGCTTGAGTGACCCGAGTCCGAAGTGCCGATGTCCGCAAGGCGTGCATATTTGTGAGTTGTTGACTTAGCCTGCCCGCTGAGCCCACCAAGCCATCGATAAGCACGAGAGTAGGCAAGCCCGAACTTGTCACACCCCCCTCCACGCGACTAGCTAAATCCAAATTCTTCCAAGAGCGGGTCGAGCTGTCGTGGTGCAGCCACCTTGACATCCGGGTTGTCCGGGAACAGCGAGTGATCTCGCGCAGGATCGTCTCGCAGGACGCGCCGCACTGCGGGCACGGCAGCGCCCAGAGGCGACGTTCGTCCAGTTCCGCAAACACGAATGCGAGGTAGAATCCGCGTACACGCTCGCAAATCAATACCTGCGACACAGTTGGCCGACTGGAGACTTGGGCATGACAGGAGGCAAGCGCTAGGCACAGCACTTTCGACGGATGGCCAACCGCGATGTCGTCCACTGCGTAGATACAGCCGATTCAACTTAGGAGAAGACATGGGACTTGGTCGACGCTGCTTAGCCTGCGCGACTGCGGGTCTGATTGCATTCGGAACGATTGCGTGGGTCGGCGAGACTGCGCAGGCAGCCAACGTGGTTGACCTGCCGATGACGGTGGCCAACTCATCGGGTCTCAGCGCTCCCATGTACGTAACGATGGTCGGTCATATAAATGACGCAAGCGGGGTTTCCTCGCCAGAGGGCTATCTCGATGCCAACGGCACCTTCCACGTCTTCCCAACGGGCAGCGTGGGCACGCCAAGTCCCGCCCCCGACGTGTCCATTGCCGGGCCGGTCCCCGGCACCGCCAGCATCGTCGACATTCCCTTCGGCTTCTCCGGACGCATGTACTACAGCTTCGGTGCGCCGGTCGGTTTCCGCCTGGTCGTCGGCACAGACGGCCGCAACGGCCTGGTGCAACCGGTGCCCTGGGATCCCAATGCATTCGACAGCCAGATCGACGTGGACTTCGACTTCATCGAACTCTCCTACAGCCCATGGGGCCTCTACTTGAACTCCACGCAGGTCGACGGCATGGTGATCCCGGCTTCTGTTGGTGTGACCGATTCAGGCGGCAATGTGATGCGCAGCGGGGTGACCGTTGAGTCGATGTCCTCGATTGCCGCAACGCTGGCGGGCATACCCGGCTTCGAGAATGCCGTACAGACGAACGGTGGTGTTCTGCGTTTGGTGAGCCCTGCCAAGCTAGTCGAGTCCGATCGAATGGAGGACGACTACCTCCAGCCCTACCTCGACAACGTGTGGGCCAAGTACGCCGGTGGATCCACGCTTACCGTGCAGCCTTGGGAGGAACAGCCCGCCAAGATATTCACGGGCACCGTGGTTAACGGCAAGTTCGTTTTCAAAGACACCAGTGGTGCGGTGGTGGCTCAGCTGGACCAGCCCACCACAGCTGACGTGTGGCGCTGCGACGGCGCGCTCGCCTCGCCGAACAACGACACCATCGGGCCGATTACCCGCTCGCTGTGCGCCGACCTCAACCGCGGCACACTCGGCAGCCAGCCGGTGTCTCCGGCCGCCGACCCGGCGACCTATTACCGGCCCACCGAAAGGAACGAGGGCTTGTTCAACCACTACTCGGCGGTGGTGCATGAGGCGATGCGGGACGGCCATGCCTACGGCTTTGCCTTCGACGATGTGGCCCACCAGGAGTCGCTCGTGCACGCCAGCAGCCCCGTGGCTGCGAGCTTTGACGTGCTGCCGCGAGCCACGGGAGGCCCGGGTATCACTGGCAGCGCGACCGGCATCGGCGGGACGCCCACTAATAGTGGTGCCACTTCCTCAGGCACTGCGGCCGGCACGCGTGAGCTGACAATCAACCTCATTACTGCATCGCCTGGGTACGCCTACCTCACCCTGGGTGCGGGTACCACGAGCGGCCAGGTCACTATCGCCGTCGACGGCGGTACTCCCGCGACGGCTTCGGTCCTCGGCGCGGGAACATCACGCGTGGACTTCAAGGCAAGTGCTGGGACGCACACCGTCGTCGTGGTCAGCTCCGGAAAACTCGGCGACGCCTCGCTGCAGGTGCCCGGCAGCGGCACCACAACTGCTCCATCGACCGACGTTGGCATGGCAGCAACTATTCCCGGTGTTTCCACAGTCGCGTCGGGCGCAGATGGGTCTCGTGAGGTGACGATCAACCTTGCCACTGCATCGCCTGGTTACGCCTACCTCACGCTGGGTGCGGGCTCGACTGCTGGTCAACTCACTATCAGCGTCGACGGCAACAACCCGCGGACGGCTTCCGTACTCGGGGCGGGCACCAGCCGGGTCGACCTGGTAGCCGGTCCCGGCACACACGTCGTGACGGTGACCAGCACCGGAATGCTCGGCGACCTCTCGATTGACGTTCCGGGAAGCAGTCCGGCGGCCGCACCTTCTTCGAGCGTGGAACCCCAACCGATACCCACGAGCCCGACCGGCTCCGGTGCGCAACAGTTGACGGTTGATCTGTCTGCGCCGTCACCCGGCTACGCCTGGATCACCTTGCCAGTCGGCACCACTCCAGGTGTCGTCACCGTCACCGTCAACGGGGTTTCGGCGACCATCGCCGTGCTGGGCCCGACGACTGCACGAGTGGATTTTGCGGCCGCGGCCGGAACACACGTCGTCACGGTCACGAGCACCGGCAGTCTCGGCTTGGGCACAGCGATCCAGGTGGGCTGACGTAGTTCGGAGATCGGAACAGTTGGGGCTGCGACGTGAACTGCTTTGTCCGCTGACGCCCGGGATGCCGTGCAATCGATGGCACTCCGTCCTCGGACACAAATGTGAAGTCTCTAGACACCGAAGACAGATGTCTTGGGACATCGGGAACGCTTTCAACTTTGCTGGGGCGTTTTTTGTTGCTGGTAGTTATTTCTCAACGAGGATCGATTGGTCCCAGCGTCGGCTGGCGATACGAGCTGCAATTCTCGCGCGGCCTCGCCAAATGTCGGCCAAGATTGGTTGAGAGGAGCACCACGGTTCGGGAGGCCAGTTCGATGATTCGACACTTGGAGACTGATTACCTAGTAGTGGGCGCGGGGGCTATGGGCATGGCCTTCACAGATGCTTTGATCGATCACGCCGATGTTCACGTCACGCTGGTTGACTGCCGTCACGCGCCCGGCGGGCATTGGTTGGACGCGTATCCGTTCGTTCAACTGCATCAAGCATCGGTGTTCTACGGCGTCGCATCCACCGTGTTGGGCAATGGCGCCGAGCAAACCGCCGGACCCGAGGCCGGGCTTCAGGAGCGGGCACGGCAGTCGGAGATCCTCACGTATTACGACGACATCCTGCACCGGCGTTTCGTCGCATCTGATCGCGTCACATTCCTCGGCGGAAGCGAATATCGCCAAGACGGCTCGGCGCATCTCGTGACGTCTCTAGTCTCGGGAGGAGTCACCGAAGTCAAAGTTCGACGCCGAGTCGTTGATGCCACTTACCTATCGCCAATGATTCCGGCGAATACCACCCCACCCTTCAACGTTGCGCCGGACGTCAATGTCGTTCCGATCAACAAGCTAGCTAGTCTCGATGACGTACCGGCAAAGTTCGTAATCGTCGGCTCAGGCAAAACCGCGACCGATGGGATCGTGTGGCTTCTGCACAACGGGGTGCCACCCGATCAAATCGTCTGGGTGCGCCCGCGCGATCCGTGGATGCTCAATCGCGCCGTCGTCCAGCCCGATCCCGTCGTTGCGCTCAACTTGGCAGCAGACACCATGCAGGCAGCAGCAGAGGCAGTCTCGCTTGACGATGTATTCATGCGACTCGAAGACGCCGGCGTAATGCTCCGCATTGACCCTCAGGTCACGCCAACCATGGCGAAAGCACCCACCCTGGCTACCTGGGAGCTGGACCTGCTCCGCACAATCGAGAATGTCGTCCGCCTCGGGCACATCGAGCGTGTTGACACTCATGAGATCTGCTTATCCGACGGCTCAGTACCTCTGGAGCCAGGTTCGCTCATCGTTCACTGCGCCGCCTCGGGTTTGAGATACCCACCACGAATCCCCATTTGGGGTCCTGATCGGATCCGACTTCAGACAATTCGCGCCGGATTCCCGTGCTTGAATGCGGCGCTGATCGGCTTTGTCGAGGCAACCCGCGACGACGACCGGGAGAAGAACCGATTGTGTCCGCCCAACACTCTCCCAGACACACTCGCCAGTTGGGTTCGTATGCAGGCGCGCGGGTCGATCGCCGCTCGCGGCTATGGCATTGAGCCGGATATCAGCGCCTGGATGAACGCTTGCGCACTCAACCCGGCCCGTATCGACCCGGCCCAGCGCAACGACCCCTCAGTTCAAATCGCCGCTGCTCGTCTTGCTGACCAGACCGAGAGCGGGCTTGCCCGCATCGAAGAACTCACGCAGCAACTGGCGCCGAGTTAGCACTGACAGTCACCTAATTTGTAAGTGCTCACTTTTTGCGTTTACCGCTTTGGTGCATCCATGCGTTCTGTGATTCTCACAGCCGACAAGTTCGAGGACATGGAACTGTTCGTCCCGTACTTCCGTTTGTTGGATGCAGGAGCCCACGTTGACATCGCCGCGCCGACTCGGGACGACATCAGCGGTGAGCACGAGTACTCCATCACCCCCGACATTCTGATCAGCGACGTGGACCCTGCTCAGTACGACCTTCTCATCATTCCGGGAGGGTTCCCCGATGGTGCCCCTGCTGTCGTGCGCAGCATCCCGCATACTCAATTCATTGCGCGCGCGTTCATGACACTCAACAAGCCAGTCGCCATTGACGGCAATCTCGTAACTTCGCGCTGGCCCGCCGACTTGGCTGCTTTCACTTCCGCCATGATGACTTTGGTGGGCGCATAGAGAATGAAGCAGGACCGCTAACTCCAAACTGCTCCAAATACTTGATCGATTTGGCCGTCGCAATGTCGCGTAGCCTGCGGTCATGAGCGACCTCAACGAAATCGGCGAGCGCGATGGCTGGCGCTGTTGGCTGTGCGACGAGCCAGTCGATCCGCAGGCATCCGTCAACGCCGATCGCGGGCCGAGCGTGGACGGTGGTGCTTCGCCAAAGGGCAAGAAGGGCTCCGCCGCAGCTGAGCGCCTCGCACACCGTGCCTGCAATACCCGCAAGGGCAAGATCACACCCGTCGTGCCGTGGTCTTCGGAGCTGTTCGTCGTGGATCCGGCCCCGATCGTGTCTACCGTCGATCGGTTGACCCGCAAGGGCGGCAAGGAAGTGGTTGCCCGCTGCCCCAGCCAAGCCGACGCCGACCAGGCGGCCGAGTGGCTGCTCGATCGCCTCTCTCGATTCGCGCCGGACTTGGCGGTGTCAACCGAAGTCCAGGCCGGCGGCGGGCAGTTCTTGCTCGTGCTGCGCGCCCGCTGACATCCCCTGCTGTGCCGGACGGTGTCAGTGTGGGTAGGCCGGGTCTCCGGGAATTCCAGGCATTGCTCGCTCTTCCACCTGCACGTCCTTGCCCAGGGGGTAACCCTGACGCCCGCTCGAGTATTTCTGAGCACGCCCGTCACCATTGGGCATGCTTTGGCATACCGCCGGGCAGGTGGTCAACGCACCCGTACGGAAGTCGTCCCCGGGTTGTAGACGCCCTTGCGCGCAGTGGCCTGCACGCGGCCTCGAGAGCCTGGTGCGGAGATGGTGGCCTTGCCCGCCGCGTTGGTCGTCGCGTTTCTGGCACCGAATCGCACTTGGGCTCCTGCCACTGGGTCGCCAGCGTCGGTGACGGTGAACGTGACGTGCCCGCCGCGTCGAACACTGCTCGGAGCAGCAGTGACGCTCAGCGTCCGCGTCACCTGGGTGTGCCAGACGTTGATGGCGTTCTGCGTCGTGGCCGTGAACACGATCGAGGCGCCCCCGCTCGCTCCGGCGATCGCTGACTTC
Source organism: Actinomycetota bacterium (assembly GCA_030650795.1). Classification (NCBI taxonomy): domain Bacteria; kingdom Bacillati; phylum Actinomycetota; species Actinomycetota bacterium. Next base: position 178,066 of record JAUSDJ010000002.1, on the reverse strand, counting down.
CACAGGTTCTCAGTGCCGCCGGGAGCACCCCAGTTGCCAACTGCGCCCAAGCGCGTGGCCGCTGCGTTGGTATGCACGGCCATCACCTTCGTGCCCTCGCGCCAGGTCATCCAGAGGCGACCGTCGGGCTCAGCTGAAAGGGCGATCGAACTGACGCCACTGGTGCGGGGAAGATCCAGCGTTGCGCCAGTGATCACGTTGAGGATCCGGATGGCCTTCTTCGTCGGATAGCCCATGCCGTAGGCGGCGTAGACGCCGCCACCGGGGCGGCCCACCATGGCGATCTGCTGGTCAGGATCTGATGACGAGGCATGTCCGTTCTCAATCTGCGCGGAACCGGGCGCCTGTCGCCAGCCCGTTGATCCGGGCAGGATCTGTCCAACCTGCACGCCGTTCTCGGTCGTGGCACTGCTGTTGCTGTAGAAGGCTGCGTAGACCCCGCCCGTTGCCTCGTCTCGTGCTGCTGCAGCGTCGTAGCCACAGCAACCAGCGAGCGAGTACTTCCCGTCGCTTCCGGCGGGAGCGGGGTTGCTCGGTGACGTGCCGACGTGCCAGCGGATCCCGGTCGTCGTTCCTGGGTTGCCGACCCACACCGGCGTGCCGGCGTTGTCGATTGCGTCGGAGCCGTAGGAGGCATAGGCCGACTGTGTTTCCGACATCGAGCCCGTCGACACGTCCCACGTCACACCGTCACCGGAGTTGGCGAAGTACTGGGCTCCTGTTCGACCTGCGTTGAGGCCACTGAAGGACAGGAACCGCTGGCCGCCCAAGGAGATGAGCGTCGGGTTCTTGGTGATGGTGTCCCATTCGGCGAAGACCGGTCGAGCCGCAGTCGTGATCCGACCGTCAGCTCCGAGGATGGCGGTGGAGTACGCCTCCTTGCTGCTGGACTGCTTCTGCGGCCAGATGACTTGGAGGGAGGACCCGAACCAGGCGATCGTCGGCTCGGCGATATTGGCGACCGCGGGGTAGCGGGTGGCCGATGAGATCTGCGACACCTGGGTCCAGTCGCCGGGCGCGGCCAGAGCCGCTGGTGCAGTGCCCGCGGCGATTGCGGCAGCGAGGGCGACCGTCAGGGTGACACTGGCAAATCTTGGCGCAGTTCTCATGATGGCTCCATCGCTTGGTTTGCGTTCCTGAGTTGTCTGTTGCTCACAGTGTGCTCCGGGGTCCAATGAGCTGCTGCCCCGGCTGCTCAGGATCCGCGTCAAAGAATTTGGACCCCACTTCGCGTACAGCTATCCAGTAAGCCTTCGCGTACAGCTATCCAGTAAGCCTTCGCGTACGCATAGCACTGCTTCTTGGCCCCAGCAGCAGATTGGGACTTCGGAAGTTGCTCATCGCACAGGAGTCTGAGATCCCGCAAGAATTGATCGTCGATGGTCTTGCGTGGAACAGCCAGATAATCGACGCCAGTGTTCTTATGGAGTGGATTGCGAATCTTGTACCCGCCGTACCCAGCATCGTGGATATTGCATGCCTGACGGAAACGGACCTTGAATCGCAAACCCTTCGTTCCGGAGGAGAAGCTCACCTCGTCAAGAAAACGGGGGTCATCACCCACCTCTCCCCCACCGCAGCCATTCGAAACCGATTCAAGGGAAACAGGCTTTCGCGGTGCAGGTACGCCCGGCAGCGTCACGGACACGACGTTCGAATCCTCCCAATACCGAGTACTCGCGTACGGATCCTCATTGGTGGTCTCAACTTGCACCCAGTACGTGCCGCTCGGGAACTTCTTCATGTCCAGCGGCTCAGTTGAGTATGTGAAAGGACCGCTGTTCGGCGTCGCGGCCAACTTCCATCGCCCCGCACAGATCGACTTGTTATTGCAGTACATGATGGGGCCGTACTGCCCGGGTGGTGCTGTCGCATTGAGCGGATTGCTGTCGAGATAGACGGTCCCGCCGTAGGTCACACCATCAGGCGCGGTGTACGTCACAACGAGCCGCCGCTGGGAATCGATGGTGGCGGAGCTCAGAACCGGCGGGTGCCCAGAGCGGTAAGTATCAGCTTGCGCAACTGACCATGCACTCGGGCTCAAGAGAAGTGCCAATGCAGCCGCAGCGGCGCAATTGGCCCGACCCCATCGCAGCATGACTGATCGTGATGAACCTCGGGGACGCATCTGCACCCACCTCCACTCAGCAACCTAGCGAGCAGAGCCCTCCTGTCAACAGGGGCCAAGATCCCCTCACACGCCACGCACGGCGGCCTGTTGAGCCCAGGCAGCGAGATTCAGGTAGATTGTGCGCAGCAATCGAGGGGCGCTGCGACGGGTAAATACCCGCCACGCTCGATGTGCGCACGACGGAACAAGGGCGCCTCCGGTTTTGGAGGCTTGAATGTTCGAACCCCGGCTTCGGCCCGATGCAACAGGCATCTTGTCGAAGCTGCTCGCTGAGCGTGTCCTGATCCTGGACGGCGCAATGGGCACCATGATTCAGCGCCACTCATTCGATGAGGCGCACTACCGCGGCGAGCGTTTCGCTGGCTTTTCCGGAGATCTACAGGGCAACAACGACCTCTTGATCCTCACGCAGCCGGCAACTATCAGCGCGATCCACCGCGCCTACCTCGATGCCGGCTCGGACCTGATCGAGACCAATACCTTCAACGCCCAGCGGATTTCACTGGCCGACTATGCACTTGAGGATCTCGCCTACGAGTTGAACTACGAGTCCGCCCGCCTTGCTCGCGCTCAATGCGACGAGGTCACAACGCTTGATCCCTCCCGTCCGCGCTTTGTGGCCGGCGCGGTCGGTCCGACAACGCGTACGGCTTCCATCTCACCCGATGTCAATGACCCGGGCGCTCGCAACATCAGTTACGAGCAGCTCGCCTCGGCATATCTCGAACAGGTGAATGGGCTCGTTGATGGTGGAGCAGATCTCCTGCTCGTTGAGACTATTTTCGACACGCTGAACGCCAAGGCCGCGATCTTCGCCATCGAGACCCTTTTCGAAGAACGAGGCCGACGCTGGCCAGTGATGATCTCCGGCACCATCACAGATGCATCCGGGCGAACTCTTTCTGGGCAGGTCACCGAGGCGTTCTGGAACTCCGTTCGCCACGCGAAACCGCTCCTGGTTGGCCTGAACTGTGCACTGGGTGCTGAAGAAATGCGCCCGTATCTCGCGGAGATTTCACGCGTGGCTGATTGCTTCGTCTCCTGTTATCCCAATGCGGGTCTCCCAAATGCCTTCGGCGAGTACGACGAGGCTCCAGAGCAGACTGCGGCAATCGTGCGCGAGTTCGCCGAAAGCGGGCTCCTCAATCTGCTCGGCGGCTGCTGCGGCACCACGCCGGATCACATCGCCAAGATGGTCGACGCGGTAGAAGGCATCACGCCGCGCGTTCCTCCGCTGATCGACCCCGCCTGCCGTCTGTCTGGTCTTGAGCCGTTGACAATCCTGCCTGAGTCGCTCTTCGTGAACATCGGTGAGCGCACCAACATCACCGGGTCAGCTCGATTCCGAAACCTTATTCGTGACGGCGATTACGGCACCGCGCTGTCAGTGGCGCGCCAGCAGGTCGAGAGTGGTGCACAGGTCATCGACATCAACATGGACGAGGGGATGATTGACGGCATCGCGGCCATGGACCGCTTCGTCAAGCTCATCGCTTCCGAGCCAGACATTAGCCGCGTTCCGCTCATGATCGACTCGTCAAAGTTCGAGGTGATCGAAGCCGGGCTTCGCTGCGTCCAAGGCAAGCCCATCGTCAACTCGATCTCCATGAAGGAGGGCGAGGAGAAGTTCCGACGCGAGGCGACCCTTTGCCGCAAGTACGGCGCCGCCGTAGTGGTGATGGCATTCGACGAGCAGGGGCAGGCCGACAATCTAGAGCGTCGCAAGGCGATCTGCCAGCGCGCCTACGACATCCTTGTAAACGAAGTTGGCTTCCCCGCCGAGGACATCATCTTTGACCCGAATGTCTTCGCAGTTGCGACTGGCATTGAAGAGCACGCCAATTACGGAGTTGACTTCATCGAGGCAACTCGGTGGATCAAGCAGAACCTGCCAGGTGCGCTGGTTTCTGGCGGTGTTTCGAATGTCTCGTTCTCGTTCCGCGGCAACAACGCCGTCCGCGAGGCGATCCATAGCGTGTTCCTGTTTCACGCGATCGCCGCTGGCATGGATATGGGCATCGTCAATGCCGGTGCGCTTGTTGTGTACGACGAGATCGACGCAACCCTTCGCGAGCGCATTGAAGACGTCATCCTGAATCGTCGCGCTGACGCCACAGAGCGCCTGCTCGAGATCGCCGCCGACTTTGCTGGTGATGGCATGAAGGTTGAAGGCGCGAACGAAGAGTGGCGTGAGTTGCCGGTCGACGAGCGCATCACGCACGCGCTGGTGAAGGGCATTGACGACTACGCCGAGACTGACACAGAAGAACTTCGCCAACTCATTCAGGAGCGTGGTGGCCGACCAATTGAGGTCATCGAAGGCCCGTTGATGGCTGGAATGAATGTTGTCGGTGATCTCTTCGGCGCCGGCAAGATGTTCCTGCCTCAGGTCGTGAAGTCAGCACGTGTCATGAAGAAGGCTGTCGCCTACCTGATCCCATTCATCGAGGCCGAGAAGCATCCGGACGACGCTGGCCGCAGCAATGGGCTGGTCATCATGGCCACGGTCAAGGGCGATGTGCATGACATTGGAAAGAACATCGTCGGCGTCGTGCTGCAATGCAACAACTACGAGGTGATTGACCTCGGCGTCATGGTTCCAGCTCAGAAGATCCTCGATGCCGCCAAGGAGCACAACGCGGACATCATCGGCCTGTCTGGACTCATCACGCCATCACTCGACGAGATGGTCAACTTCGCAACGGAGATGGAGCGACAGGGGTTCGACATTCCCTTGCTCATTGGTGGTGCGACAACTTCACGTGCTCACACTGCGGTGAAGGTCGATCAGAAGTATCACGGTGCGGTCGTCTGGGTGAAGGATGCATCACGTTCTGTGCCCGTGGTAGCCGCGCTGCTGTCCGACGACCAGCGCCCGGCGCTGCTCGATAACTTGCAGGTGGACTACAACGCGCTGCGCGAGCGGTACGCAGCTCGCACCAATGCCAAGGTCATCCTCCCGATTGACAAGGCACGCGCGAACAAGCCGCCGATTGAATGGTCGGGCTATCAGCCGCCAAAGCCAGCTACGACTGGTGTGCAGGTCTTCGACGACTACTCCATTGCCGAATTGCGGGAATACATTGATTGGCAGCCCTTCTTCAACGCGTGGGAGATGAAGGGCAAGTTCCCGGACATCCTCAACAACCCGGCTTCCGGCGAAGCAGCGCGCAAGCTCTACGACGATGCTCAGGTGATGCTGGACCAGATTATCCAGGAGCAGTGGCTGAAGGCGTCCGGTGTCATCGGGCTGTTCCCCGCCAACACCGTCAACGATGACGACATCGAGGTCTACACCGACGACTCTCGAACAGAAGTTCTCAACACTTTGCGCGAAGTTCGTCAGCAGAGCGAGCATCGCGAGGGCATCCCGCATCGCAGCCTCGCCGACTTCGTGGCACCGAAGGACACCGGGCTTGAGGATTTTGTCGGCGCGTTCGCCGTCACGGCGGGCTTGGGCAGCGCTGCAAAGGTCATCGAGTTCAAGGAAGCGCTCGATGACTACAGCGCGATCCTGTTGGAGTCATTGGCAGACCGCTTGGCCGAGGCCTTCGCCGAGCGCATGCACGAACTCGTTCGCAAGGAATACTGGGGCTACCAGCCCGATGAGCATCTCGATAGCGACGAACTCATCAAGGAGAAGTACGTGGGCATCCGGCCTGCTCCGGGCTATCCGGCAAATCCTGAGCACACTGAGAAGCAGACCATCTGGAAGTTGCTCGACGTTCAGGCCAATACCGGCATCGAACTCACCGAGAGCATGGCTATGTGGCCAGGTGCCTCGGTCAGCGGGCTGTATTTCTCGCATCCGCAGTCGCAGTACTTCGTTGTTGGACAGATTGGTCGCGACCAGGTGACGGACTACGCACAGCGCAAGGGGTGGACGGTGGCCGAGGCCGAGCGCTGGCTTTCGCCGAACCTCGGGTATCGCACCGACGACGAGTAGCACACCCGACCGGAGCTGCGTGTCAGGGCAGATTCAATTGCCATGACACGCCGTACCGATCCTGAATCCATGCAAATCGCTGGCTGAATCCGTAGTCACCCAAGGGCATGAGCGTGCTGCCGCCTTCAATCAGCGCGTCGTGGACCGCCGTCTGTTGCGCTTCATCATCAAGATCAATGAAGAATGACATCGACGGTGTGAAGGTGAACTCATGCACGGGCGGCGAGTCATTGCATCGCACTGGGATGCCGCCGACAACAGCTTCTGCCATCGATACTGAGCCTTCAGTCCCTGGCCCGTCGGGGCCATGACGCTGGATCGACACAATTCGCGAGTCAGGGACCGTGGACGTCACAAGGTTGAGCCAGGCCTCGGAGTCACCCGTGAACATGAGAAATGTTGTAGCCCGCATTTGAAAAATCTACCTGCCCGCGCTAGTTGAGGTTGCTCACCAGCATCGGAACTTCTGCCAAGGAACGCAGCATGTCGTTCAGATGCGTGCAGCCAAGGACCCCAGGCAGCGTCTTGAGAACGGTCGACCTGAATGCGGGCAGTTCGGTACCGACCATTGGCGAAACATTGAGCACGGCCGCTGGGCAGGTGTCGAACGGCAGGACTCGAGGTTCAGCCTTGACAGAAGTCAGAACGCCATCCATGTCAGCGGTCGCTTGCATGGTGTACTCATGCACGGCAAATCTGACGCCATCGGGGTTGATGCCACTGTCCTGAAAGAAGGCATCCACTTGGATCTGACCATCTTCCAGCCACACATCGATGCGCCGAGCCCTACGCATCGAGGGACCGCGTTCGTCGGGCGCATGCTCATGCCACGCCAACGGATCCATTGGGTCTCGCAGAGGTGGCACTGGCCTGGTTTGCTGGATGGCAATCACACCTTCATCCGGTGAGTGATGACTCGAGCCAGCTGCGTGGCCTATGCAGATGTCTTCCATCATGCTCAAACTGCCCTTGAATACCGGCCTGTCTTCCGGAGCGATCCATTCGTATCGCATCTGACCCGAGATCAATGCAGCGGCAGGGACATCATCCATCAGCAAGTACAAGGCCGTGCCCTGCTCCTTTTCTTCCGGAATCAGTTGCCCCATCCTGGTTCGAGAGCCAGCCGCACCCCGAGCACCAACGAGTTGCTGCAATGCAGGCCGGTCGGGAATTGAGGAAAGCGCGACGTAGAAGCGTTCAGGTGAGATGTTTGCCGTCACCGACGCAAGATCAACAATCCAGGTATCGCCGACTGCGGTCGTCACCAAATCACGGCACGTTCCCTCACAGTGCACGTCATGTTCTAGGCCCTTAGGCCAGTTCATGTCGACCGTGCTCGTGCGTCGCACTGATCCCAAACGGCGAGGTGGAGTGGGCTGCGATGGGCCAAGGACATCGGCTGTGAGTACACGAGATCCGAAGGGCCATTCATACGGCATACAGGAGGATAGGCAGGTTCAATTCCAGAGCAATGAGTTTCGGCATATTCGTGACACAGTTACGGCAGATGGAGGGACGGGTTGTGACGTCCAAGACATCCCTGCGTTCGGCAGCCGACCTGCAAGGCAGGCTGTGTTCCGAACACGGCTCCCCCACTTGGGCAGCTGTCATCGCAGCTATAGATGACCAGCTGGATGACTCCACTTCGGCGACCTCGCGCCTACTGCTGAACGACCCGAGGGATCCAGTTGAGTCAGCGGTGTTCCTGCGAATTCTCGGGGCGGTTCACCGGCTGCTGCTGCTGGGAATCTCCTCAGACCTCTCTCGATATCTACCGAGTCTGGGCGGACAGACAAGCCCGCACCTGGCAGCCAAGGCGTTCCTCACATTCGTAGGCGAGCACGAGAATCGTGTGCAGGCAGAAATGCAGCACCCAGTGCAGACAAACGAAGTTGCTCGTTCCGGAATCCTGTCAGCTGGCCTGCGCACGATCGTCGCAGAGACCCATCTGCCAGTTCGCTTGCTCGAAGTGGGCTCGAGTGCTGGATTGAATCTTCGTCTTGATGAATACCGAATCCACATGGGAGAGGAATTCTGGGGACCCGAAGACTCACCAGTTGTACTCGACCATCTGCTCAACTCAGGTCAGCCTGATGGCGCCGCGTTCGTGATTGTCGATCGAGCTGGTTGTGACCTGTCCCCCATCAATGCGGCCTCAGATGCAGGTCAGGTGCGATTGCGTTCATTCATCTGGCCCGAGGATCGCGTACGAATGTCGCGACTCAACGCTGCACTTTCGGTATTTGAGCCTGTGCGCATCGACGCCGCATCGGCAACGGACTGGGTACGTTCGCAATGCGCTACGCCCCAAACGGGCCATGTGACGGTGGTAATGCATTCAATAGTGATGCCGTACCTGACCGGTGCTGAACGGCAGGAGTTTGTGACAGTTATGGATGACTTGGGCGCTCAGGCAGCGACTGACGCGCCGCTGGCCTGGCTGCGCATGGAGTTCGACGACAACTACGGCACTGTCAGCCTTGAACTTGATCTCTGGCCTTTGAATCGTCACGAAGTACTGGCTACGTGCAATCCGCACGGCGCGAACATCAACTGGTTGCCAGTAGCGTCACGAACGTGAGTTACCGAGCTGCGACCCCTTCAGCCGTGTCACCTCGCATCGACCTGCGCTCTGACACGGTGACGCATCCAACACAGGCAATGCTCGACGCGATGGCAACGGCACCGCTTGGCGACGACGTGTATGGAGAGGACCCGACGGTCAATGAACTAGAAGCCCGCGCTTGCAACCTCACTGGCAAACAGACCGCCCTCTTCGTAGCGTCCGGCACTATGGGCAATCTCGTGAGCGTCATGGCACATGTGCCACGCGGTGGAGAAATGATCGCGCCTTCTGAATCACACGTGCTGCGTGATGAAGCAGCCAACTACGCGGTAGTCGCCAGCACTGGCATCCGCCCGATCATTGAGAACTCCAACGGTGAGATGCCCCTGGAATCTGTGGTCGCTTCGATCAACGACCCAGAGGATCTCCACGGAGCCCCCACCAGCTTGGTCGTCGTGGAGAACTGTCACGCGCACAGCATGAGTCGCCCGATCTCACCTGAATACATGCGGGCACTGCGTCTCGCACTGCCAGATGGCATGCCTGTTCACGTTGATGGCGCTCGCATCTTCAATGCCTCGATTGCGTTGGGGATCCCTGTCGCTGAACTGCTGCAGGATGCTGACTCGGCAATGTTCTGTCTGAGCAAAGGCCTGTCGACGCCTGTCGGAAGCATGGTGGTGGGTTCTTCGGCATTCATCGCTCGCGCTCGTCGTGCGCGAAAGCTGCTGGGCGGTGGCATGCGACAAGCAGGCGTGCTCGCTGCAGCAGGGCTCGTCGCACTTGGTGACGATGAATTCGGATCGATCAATCGTCTGGCCGATGACCACATGTGCGCACGCCAGCTTGCTGACGGGCTTGCACTGCAAGCAGGCGTTGCGAGTCCCGGTGGCTGCGCACAAGTCCAAGGCAATGCTCTTGATCCCACACGAGTGACGACCAACTTCGTGCTGTTCAAGGTTGACGGCGGACATGCTCGGCGAGCTGCGTACTTGGAACACCTGCGGTCTCAAGGCATCGCGCTCATGGCCTACGACCATGGACAGATTCGTGCGGTGACGCATCGCGGCATCGACGATCAGCAGATCCGCGAGGTTATTGATGCGAGTGCTGAGGCTTTGGCAGCGACTGCGTAACAAGCCGCCCGAATAGTTCGCTATGTCTGGTATCGACTTTGTTGCGCCGCTGTAACTGGCCGAAACGCCTGCAACACAACGGCATTTCCCGCTTGAACGGGTATACGTTCGTTGGCGTTCAGCAGGTGGACGCATCGAACCTCGCAGATCTCACTTAGGAGTCAGCATGAGTTACGGTCAGCCAAACAGCATTCCCGTCGGAGCTCGCTACTTTGCAGCGATTCTGCTCCTGGTCGCAGGTCTTCAGCAGTTCATCGCAGGCCTCTCGGCTGTGGTGCATGACAACTTCTACACAGTCATCGACGACTATGTCTTCGCCTTCAGCACAGCGACGTGGGGATGGATCCACCTCATCCTCGGTGTCCTTCTTGTCGCCTCTGGCGTCTTCGTGCTGATGGGTGCCGTATGGGCTCGATTGCTCGGCGCAGTCATCGCTGCCATCAGCGCAGTGTCACTGTTCGCTTGGCTTCCCTATAACGCTGTCGGCGCGTGGATCCTGATCGCGCTTGATATTTTTATCATCTGGGCGCTCCTCGCGCACAACCCTCGCCACAGCCAGTAGGCGCAGTTCCCGCACATGTCCTGGGCCTGCAAGGCTTAGGCCATGTGCGGGCGCATCATCCTTTCGCAGAGCCAGTCGGAGATCTCCAGCTTTCTGAAGGCAACGCTGTTTCCTGAGCGTGTGCTGGAGCCCGACTACAACCTCACACCATCCAAGGATCTCTACATCGTCGTGGACAAGCGCGGCGAAGACGGCTCAGTCGTTCGGTCAATGGAAATTGCGCGCTGGGGCCTGATTCCGTGGTGGGCCAAGGATCCGTCGATCGGCAACAAGCTCACAAATGCGCGCTCTGAGACGGTGCATGAGAAGCCCTCATTTCGCGATGCCTACGCCCGGCGGCGCTGCCTTGTTCCGGTCAATGGCTACTACGAGTGGTACGTCTCCACGCAACTCACGGCAGCTGGCAAGCCAAAGAAGCAGCCCTTCTGCATGGAGGATCCCAACGGAGACATGCTGGCGATCGCGGGCCTGTATGAATGGTGGCGTCCTACGCGCACCGATCCCTGGCAATTGACCTGCACCCTGCTGACTCGCGCTGCAGCACCAAACCTTGAGCAGATCCACGATCGGATGCCAGTCATCGTGCCCCCTGATCGCTGGGACTGGTGGCTGGACAACTGCAAGCAGGTAGACGTCAACGAGCTGCCGCCCGCCTTGGTGGAGCCGCACCCTGTCTCCCCTGCAGTGAACTCATCGAAATCTGAAGGGCCTTCACTGCGCGAGCCCATAGATTTCGACTTCGACTAACTCAGACCGCACCGATCCGTTCAGCCAGAAGTGCCACCCCTGGCCCGCTCAGTTCCGAGAGTGCCTCACGCCGCCCGCCCGCAGCCATCATCAGCGCCTCGAGCTTTCCTTCGACCAACGGCCCATCACCGAGCCTCCGGTCAAGGTCGGTCGCATGCAGCTGTAAACCTGCGATCTTGGCCTTGGTGCTCACCGGTCCCTTGGTGACAGGGATCAGGTCGAATAGGACTTCGGCAATCTCTGTCGGAATCTCGCCTTCATCGTGCACTGAACGTCGCAGATCCTGCAGGTGGATTGCGGCGTCGAGGATTCCGACGTCAATGGACACCAGCCGCGCATACAGGTTTGCCGGACTCGAACCATGACCCTTGGCGAAGGCCTGCAGGATCTGCTCCCGCGTGCACTCCTGGGCCATGTCGATTGCCATCTGGTGCCCGGCCTTGGTCGTGCTCCCGCACTTGATCAAATAGCCGAGCATGCGCGGTCCGGAGTAGGTGGTGCCAGCGGCCTGATGCGCGATGAGGTGCTTGACCTGCCATCCGGCACACGTGCTGGGCGCCTCCCATTGCTCGGTGCTCAGCCCATCGCAGATCCCCAGGGTCAGGCCGCCGATGCGGGAGAAGAGTGCGAAATCAGTTGCTGGTCTGGCGGCCATTGGCGCCTCCTGTCTAGGCCTGTTCCGTGGCCCGAGGCTAGCCGTCGCGGGTGCGCAATGAGCCTGCCTTGGACCCCACGGGTTGACGACTGTCGGTGCCCGGGACTACCTTGCGCCCTGTTCGAACATATGTTCGATCTCTGAGCCTGGCTTCGCGATCAGGCATAGAGGTTGCGGTTTCGCCGGGCTCGATTCGACCCCGGGCCCGGCGAGACTCAACTGCTTGAAAGCTGGAACTGTCGGCTTGCGCATGGGTCGTGGTCGTGGGTCGAATCTGGGTCGAAGTTCTGGGTCGAATTCCAACCAGCGACCCGGGAGATCCATGGCACTGCACTGGCCCCATCCTCGGGTGGCCTCGAGCTACTCCATGCGGTACGGCACCGCTACCCCGCATCGCATTGTTGAACGCGCCGCAGCCGATGGTCATCGGATCCTGGCCCTCACTGATCGCGATGGCATCTCCGGCGCAGTCCAGTGGGTCCGCGCATGCATGAATGCCGGCATCACCCCTGTCGTCGGGGTTGATCTCGCTGTTCTCCCAACGGTTATCGATGCTCCTGCCGCGCAAGTACCACGCGCGAGTACCCGACAGAAGGCTTATGCCATCGAAGAGCTGCCTCGTGTGGTGTTTTTGGCACTGGGCTCTGTACAGGGTTGGGCGAGCCTGTGCCAGTTGATTTCCGCTGCGCACGCCAATGTCGAGAGGTACGGCACTCCAGTGCTGGAAGCCACCGATGTTCTGGCCCATCACTCTGGAGTCGTGGCATTGCTCGGACCTGACTCCGAACTCGGCACACATCTTCTGCATGGTCGCTTGCGGGCTGCCGAACAGACCTTGACCCACTGGCGTTCCATCACGGGCCCAGGGCTTGCTATCGCTATCGGCAACCATCGCCGTCCACGCGGGCAGGCCTGGTCGGCATTGCATGCGGCTCGCATGTGGGAGTGGGGACGCCAACGCGGGGCTCGGGTGATCTTCGCTCCCAATGCGCGCTATCTGGATTCCACCGATGCCCGCACTGCAGACATCCTTGACGCCACCCGGCGCATGACTCAAGTCAGGAGCCTTCGGCTACTCGCCAACAACGGGCAGGCCACCTTGGACTCCCCCGCTGATCTGGACATCCGAGTGCAGGAGGTCGCGCAACTGGTCGGGATTGCTCCGACCCTGATGCATCGCGATACCTGGATACTGATGGAGGCCTGCGCGTTAGACCCAGCGCATGACATCGGGCTGGGCTCAGTCTTTGTTCCGGAGTTCACCGTCATCACTGGCACCACTGCGACCGATGACGTTGCTGCGGCACAAGTCCTGCTGACACAGCGATGCCGCCAGAGCATCCCCTCGCGTTATGCCTCAGCTGCTGATCGTGACCGCGCGCATATCCGTCTGGATGAGGAATTACGTGCCATCTCAACCCTTGGCTTTGCTGGCTATTTCCTTACTGTGGCTGAGGTTGTCGATCTCGTACGCGAACGCGGGGTGCGCGTTGCCGCCCGCGGCTCTGGCGCTGGCAGTCTTGTCACCTATCTCCTTGGCATCAATGACGTTGACCCACTCGCCCATGGTCTGATTTTCGAACGCTTTCTTTCCACCCTGCGCACCGAGCTTCCCGATATCGATATTGATGTTGAGTCGGCACGACGCCTTGAGATCTATGACCTGATCTACGAACGCTTCGGCGCCGCCCGCGTGGCCTGCGTTTCGATGATGGAGACCTACAAGGTGCGTCAAGCAGTGCGCGACGTCGGTGCAGCACTGGGCATGGATGCACTCGATATCGACAGCTTCGCCAAAGCCTTTCCGCATATCCGTGCGCGCAATGCCCGTTCAGCTCTTGCTGATCTTCCTGAGTTGCGCAGCAGTCAGTTCGGAGTGCTCGCCGCCGAGGGTCGGCTCGAGGGCTTCCTTGATCGCGTGGAGGCCCTCGATGGTCTGCCTCGTCTCATGGCCATGCATCCCTGCGGGGTGCTGCTCTCTGATGCCAGCCTGCTCGAACGCACGCCAATCCAATCCAGCGCAGCCGGATACCCCATGAGTCAGTTCGATAAGGATGATGTCGAGCACATGGGCTTGCTGAAACTCGATGTCCTAGGCGTACGCATGCAATCCGCAATCGCCTTTGCCCTTGACGAGATCACTCGCACTCAAGAGCTCCCTGTTGATCTTGCAAAGGTGCCACTCGATGATCCGGCGACCTTCGCACTCATCCAATCCACCCGCACCCTTGGCTGCTTTCAGATTGAGTCCCCTGGTCAACGAGAGTTGATCGGCAAGTTCTCGCCAGAGACCTTCAACGATCTGATCATCGATATCTCGCTGTTTCGTCCCGGCCCGGTCAAGAGCGACATGATCACGCCCTTTCTCAAATCTCGACACGGGTGGGATATGCCGCATTTCATTCATCCTGATCTGCAACCCATCCTTCAAGAGACCCAGGGCGTGGTCATCTTCCACGAGCAAGTGATGCGCATCGTTGAAGCGATGACGGGTTGTTCATTGGCCGAGGCCGATGAGATCCGACGGGCGATGAGTACCACTGAAGTCATCGACGCAACCCGCGTGTGGTTCTACCCCAAGGCTCTGCAGCGCGGCTATTCGCTCGCAGTGGTCGAGGAGATCTGGGAGGTGTTGAAATCCTTCGCTTCCTTCGGATTCTGCAAGGCACACGCAGCTGCGTTCGCGCTACCGACCTATCAGTCGGCCTGGTTGAAAGCCCATTACCCTGCAGCATTCTATGCCGGCATCCTCACTCACGACCCTGGCATGTATCCCAAGCGCCTGCTTCTGGCTGATGCTCGCAATTTCGGCATCCAGATTCTCGGACTGCATATCAACAGTTCTGGGGCCAGCTACCAAGTCGAAAGCACAGTGCAGGGCGAGGGCGTGCGCATGCCCTTCACTGAAGTCAAGGGCATCAGCGAGGATGAGGTTGCGCGCCTGATCGATGGGCAGCCCTACACCGGACTCGTTGATGCGTGGCAACGAGCCGGCATCAGCAGACCTATCGCCGAACACCTCGTGCTCCTTGGTGCCTTCGACTCTCTGTACGGCATCAACATCAATCACGTCACCCGCGCTTCCAGTCAGGTGAGCAGACGCGATCTGCTGGTGCACATCGAACAGATGGCCAAAAATCCCGTGCATGTCGGCTCTGGGCAACTCTGCCTGGACACCGCAGGGGATATCAGCGATGTCCCCGTTTCGGGCTGGCCGGAGATCACCCCCAACTGGGCCGTCCGCACTGAACTGGAACTGCTTGGTCTGGATGTCACCAAACATGTCATGGATTGCTATCGCCCCCTGCTCACTGAACTGGGAGTCACGCCCGCAGCAGATCTGCTCAACTGCCACTCTGAGCAGGAGATTCTCATTGCTGGCGTGAAGGTCGCTACCCAGACGCCGGCCGTTCGTGGGGGTAAGCGAGTGGTCTTCTTGACTCTTGATGACGGCACTGGTCCGTCCGATGCAACCTTCTTCGCTGACGCGCAAACCCCCTATGCCAACACGGTTTTCCAGTCCTGGATGCTCATTGTGCGCGGACATGTCCGGCGCACTGGAGCCCGTGGCGTCTCCATTCGCGCCACCGGAGCCTGGGAGCTCGGCGCCCTTGATCGCCAGTGGCGGGCCGGCGAAATCGCTCAGATTCGCGAGCGACTCATGCACGAGCAAGCTTTCCCCGTCGAACAGCGCACTGGTCGGGTCCATGTATTCCCCACCGGCTACCAGCTCTCGCCCTACGCCGATGTGCAGCCTGCAGGACCAACTGGCAAGTTGTACCACTCAAGTCAGGGCAGTAGCGGTCGGTGAATAAGGAACATGCGCAGCAGCAAAAGCTATGCCAACATTCACTGTTCGCAATCCTCGTAGAGAGTTACCCATGCCTTCGCCCCGCGCCCCACTACCCGAAACTGAACTGAGCCCACGCGAGCTCGCTCAGTTTCGTTGGGAGATTGCCAAGCGCGAAACCCCATGGATCGCAGGCGCAGGCGATATCAATGCTCAGAAGTGGCCCGGTGCGGTGACAGTTGGCCGCGCAACAACAGGTCCTTCAGTCAGGACATTCGAAGCACTCATGCGGCACGCGGATCAAGATATGTACGCCAGACGGGCGCAGCTTCGTGCTCAGGAATCTTCCTGACGACTAACGAGAGTTAGCTTGCCTCAACCCTGATCGTGTCGGCCGTCTCTAGGAGCAGGTCTTCGGGCAGATCTGCCCAACCCACGTGCAGACGCATTTCCAGATGCTTGAAGCCGTACATCAAAAATTCCGCCGCAGAACTCACCGGAAGTTGATTGGGCATTGTTGCGTCAGGGACGCCAAGAGGCGCAGCCTCGTACATCACAGCCTCAAAAGCAGTGACCGGCACTGAAAGGCCCTGGCTGTAGAAATCCATCAACTGTGAACGAGTCGTGCGAGCTGGCACCGCCAATGCGGTCACCGCCTGCTTGCCGAAATCCGTGAAGTCAATATCAACGGCCAATACCCACCACAACAAAGGGTCGATGCCCAGCAAGAGCTCAACCCGCGCGAGGTCGACATTGTTGCCGGTGATGCTGCCCAACCATTCAGCCTTATGGGAGGCAGCGGAATCGCCCTCATGTGAACTCAAAGCGCTAGCGCGTCCCACTAGGTACCGACATATGCCCAGCAAAGTCCATGAACGACGTCAAGGCAATTTGCGGCAACCCAAGAGCAGTGTTCAACGGCAGAGCCCCAGTCGACAGAAGTGGAAGTATTGCTCCAGAATTCAGCCTAACAGACCCTTGACCCACTCCTGTGCGCCGTTAGCCTCTCCTCATGGCTGTTGAAACTCAGGCTCTCTACACCCCCCGGGCCGATGCTCGTTTGCGTCGTGATGCCGAGTTGAACCGCCGCAAGATCCTGGACGCTGCGCGTGAAGTCTTCGCCGAACGAGGAGTCGAAGCACCCCTTGATGAGGTCGCTCGCCACGCCGAAGTAGGCATTGCGACCCTTTACCGCCGTTTCCCCACTCGCGATGACCTGATCGTGGCGGCCTTCCAGGAAAAGATGGAAGCCTGGGCCGATGCAGTGGAAGACGCACTCAGTCAGCCTGACCCTTGTATCGCCTTCCCGGCCTACATTCGACATATCTGCGACATGCAGGCCGCAGATCGTGGCTTCACTGATGTGCTCAGCATGCGCTTTCCCATGGCCCCCGAAATTGAGGCGGCTCGCGATCGCGGCCACGATGGCTTCTTGGAATTGATGCAGCGCACCCAAGTCGCCGGCGGATTGCGGTCAGATTTCCAGGCCGAGGACTTCGTCTTTCTCCTGATGGCCACTGCAGGAGTCATCAATGCAGCCGGTGCGGTGGCTCCCGCCGCCCGCCGACGGGTGATCAGTTACTTCCTTCAGGCCTTTGGGTGCGAGGAGGTGGGCTCCTTGCCGCCATCACCTGGCCAAGACGAAACCTTGGCGGCTATGCAGCGCATGCCACACGCCAAGCGCGAGCGAGTCGAACGCTAAGCACTGCGCCTCATGTCGGTCATAGGCGTCGGCAATTAATGATTCAAGAAGATCTTCAAGCCAACCATCGCCAAGCCAAGCAGTCCGGCGACCATCGTTGAGACGATCAAGCGGAATCCACGGATTCCAGCGCCCTTGCTCATCTGGTAGCCAAAAGTCAGCAGCAGCAGGATGTTGATCGTGAGCGCGATGTCTTCGCCAAGTTCCGCACTCAGCCCAAGTAACGCTGCGATAAGCAGTGCAACCAAGGGAGCAAATGTCACGGTGATCAGTGGCAAGCCATCCCTGGCGATCGCCGCAAACTGCGCGCGGTTCAACTCATGATGTTGAGCCTGACGCGAGGCCATCACGTGCACATAGGTTTCGGCGATCCAATAGACCCCCAGAGTTCCAATCACCGTCAACGCAACAAAGACCAATCGATCATCAGTGCTCGCGGTTGCCAATACTGCGCACGCGATGATCAGGCCATACAGCGCCGATGCACTGCGCCGCCCAACATTGGCTTGGGCTTCTTCTACGGCCTGGTCGCTCACGCGCGCATTGTGTCAGCAGCGATGCAACTCTGAACTACTCAGACCTAGGGCCGCCATGCGAACCAGTGCTCACCGTCAGGTGTTCCCATTTCTGATTCGCAGAGGCACCGTGCACGTGGTACTCCCCGGCCGGACAGATCACCACGTCTCCCTGGTTGACGATGACTCGTTCACCCTCGAGTTCGACAAAGCCTCGGCCTGAGACACCGACGATGACTTGACCCTTGTGATGGCTATGTGCCGGCGTCTGGACGCCAGCTTCAACCTTCACGATGCCTACGTCGAGTTCATCGCTCGTCGTTGGACCCTGCAGCCAGGTGAGCTCCAATCCCTGCGCGGCGGAAGTGACCAGACCTTCAGCGCTCGCTAATTCTGCCGCCGGAATATGGCGCATCTACAAGCCCCATGGATACGGAACACCCTCGGCTGCTTGATACACGACGCCACGATCGATCAGGTCATCTATCTCGCCTTCAGTCCAACCAAAGCGCGAAAGGATCGAACGGCTGTGCTGTCCGAGCAATGGTGGTGGGCCAAAATCGCCAGTGGGCGTATCGGAGAAGTCGATGAGGCTGCCGAACTGCGTCATGTGACCCAGCATCGGATGGTCGTACGACGCGACCAATCCCAGCCGCTCGTTGTCGGCGTCATGCAGAACGGTCTCACCGTTTCTCGTGTCGACGGCAATCTCCGCAGGCACACTCTGAGCGTCGAACAGTGCTGCCCACACCAGTGCCGTCCGAGTCGCGAATGCGTCTTCAAACTGCGGCTCGAGCTTGCTGCGCGCGGCGACTCGGCCATCAAAGGTCGCATAGGCAGGGTCGGTGCCGAACTCCGGGAAGCCGAGCAGCGCACACATCGTTGCCCACTCCCCGACCGTGGTGGCTGCCATCTGGATCCAGCCCTCTTGAGTCCTGTAGAGGCGGTAGCAGGGCGACAGGCCTGTGAGCTCCTTGTCCATGCTTGGACGAACAGGAGCAGCAGCACCGTTGGCAAGCAGCGCGACCTCGGAGGCGAACATTGCTCCTCCATTGAGCAACGATGTCCAGACGTCTTGGCCCTGTCCTGTCACCTTGCGGTGATATAGCGCGCTGAGCACCCCGACGACTGAAGCAAATGCGTTTGCTGTGTCAGTCATGCCAAAGCGCAGGTACATCGGCGGATTGCCATGCTCAACACCGCCAGCTTCATATTCCAGACCAATGACCGCCTGATACAGCGGATCGATGCCACCACTGATCGACATCGGACCTTCGAATCCGTAGGCGTAGGTATTGCAGTAGACGATCTCTGGGTTGCGGGCTGTGACGTGGTCATAGTCGACACCAAGGCGCGTGGCAGTGCCCTTGGTCATGTTGTGGTGCAGCACATCGGCCTTCTCCGCCAGCCTCAACACGATCTCTGCGGCCTCGGGCTTCTTGAGGTCCAAAGCCAGATCGAGCTTGCCTCGCTGGCAGCCAATAAACGGTGCGCCGTATCGCATCGAATCCCCGCGGGTGGGCTCAATCTTGATCACCTCAGCACCCAGATCCGACAGGATCATTGGCGCATAGGGCCCCGCCAGGAACTGACCGAGGTCAAGAACAAGTACGCCTTCAAGTGGTCCGGACATTGCTGCCTCCTGCTCAGATCACGCCGTCGGCAGTGAGCCGATCCAGCGCAGATTCGTCGTAGCCGATTTCAGAAAGAATTGCGCGCGAGTGTTCGCCAACCCGAGGTCGGCCACCTTGGACTGCGCCCGGAGTCTCAGAAAGCACGGCTGGAATCCCGTACTGCTCCATGACTCCAAACTCCGGATCCTGGACCGAGACGACCATGTTGTTGGCCCGCATCTGCGGATAATCGAAGCCCTCAACTGGCGTCAGGATCGGGTCCGCACCAAGTCCGGCATCGAAGAATTCAGCGCAGAGTTGTGCTCGATCGCGAGTGATGAATGCATCGCGCAGCACCTGCTGATGCTCTGCTCGGTAGGCCAAGTCGGTCATGAAGCGTGCCTGGTCAACTGCTGGCACTCCCAGGATCGCCTCCATCGTGCTGGTGGGCACGCGTCCCACCGTCACATTGGCGTGCATCCATTCGCTGTTGGCGCACTCATAGATCGACACTTGATGGACTCCAGGCGGGTAGGTCTTCGCCATGACGAGTGAGTCGGGTGCCTTCAGCTTCTCCACATCCTGCCACAGCATCGTGGTGTAGGCCATGACTCCTTGATACAGGGAAGTACTCACATGCTGTCCCTTGCCAGTGTCCTCACGCAGAGTCAGCGCGGCGAGGATGCCGGTGGCCAGCAAGAAGAAGGCGCCCATGCTTGGGATCTGCATGTGCAAATGCGAAGGCCCCGGACGCCAGGCCGGCTGCTCGTATTGCGCACCTGAGCGAGCTTGCACCAAGGCGTCCCAGCCGGGCCGCGAGGCATAGCGATGGCCTTCTGGATAAGCCGGAACCGACGCGTAGATCAGGCGAGGGCACCGAGCTGAGAGCTCGTCATACGACAGTCCCAATGCTGCCATCGTGCCCGGCGAGAAGGCCTCCACGAGCACATCGGCTGTGTCACAGAGCTTAAGAAAGGCTTCCTTGCCTTCAGCCTGCTTGAGATCCAGCACGACTGATCGACGGCTGCGGTGCCAGACCGGTGAGCCTGGCGACTCGCGAAAGGGATCGCCACCGGGCGGCTCCACCTTGATCACATCGGCACCTTGATCGGCTAAGAGCATCACACCCAAGGGGCCAGCTACCCCCCAGCTCAAATCAAGGATGCGAATTCCATCCAACGCTCCAGGCATGACTGACCCCTCACACGACGCGGTTTGTGCCGCGAGTATGCCCGTATCGAAAGGCTCACGGGTTGCTTTGGCCAGATGTCTTTGGCGGCCACTCCTCGCGCTTGAGAGCAGTGGATTTTGAGAAATTCAGCGAAATTTGAGCGAAAAGACACCCTGATGTCACGAGCATGCCGACCTATAGGGGACACTATGTTCTTAGGTACAGACATATCAGCACCAAGGTCCTGAGTTGTCCGCCTGATTTTGGCTCCGGCTTCAATTGGCGGGCTTCGCAACATCTGGGCATTTGCACAGAAGTAAGGACGAAGGCGTGAACGTGCTGGCCACGTGTTGGACGACCGTCCGCCACGCTTTTCGTTAAGGAGAATGTGCATTATGGCTCAAGGAACCGTGAAGTGGTTCAACGCTGAAAAGGGCTTCGGCTTCATCGAGCAGGCTGATGGTGGCCCCGATGTTTTCGTTCACTACTCAGCAATCGATTCTGACGGCTACCGCTCGTTGGATGAGAACCAGGCTGTGGAGTTCGAGATCACGCAGGGACCAAAGGGTCCTCAGGCCGACAAGGTCCGCGTCGTCTAATTCAGACTTCCTCATCGCGAAGGGCCCGACAGCAATGTCGGGCCCTTCGTTATTTCTCAGGTCGGTTCGACCCCGCCGTCACACTGAGAAGTCTGCGAACCTCAGGTTTCCCCCGCACTGCAACAACAGGGCCACCAACGCCGTCCAGCCAGTTTGATGGCTGGCACCCAGACCGTGGCCATCATCACCATCGAAGTATTCATAGAACGGCACCAGGTCTCGCCAGAACGGGTCGGTCTGGAAGTACTCGTTGTCGCCGAAGACCGCTCGGCTGCCGCTGGCATCGCGCACAAAGATCGACGAGAGCCTGCCGGCCAGAATGTCGCCAAGCTCAGCCAATGTCACTTGGCGACCTGAGCCATCCGGATCTGGCACCGTGAAGGTGTCGCCAAAGAATCGCGCATAGGCGTTGAGCGATTGCAGCAGGAAGAAGTTCATCGGAAACCAGATTGGGCCTCGCCAATTGGAGTTGCCGCCGAACATCCTGTTCGAGGATTCCGCGGGCATATACGCAACTTCATATGCCTGACCATCCGCGTGGTAGGTATACGGGTGCTCGCGATGATCCTTGGACAATGAACGCACTCCATATGGCGAGAAGAACTGATCAGGGTCGATCAACCTTCCCAAGATCGAGGTCAGCCGCTCCTCGCTGACGAGCGCAATGAGCAGGTGCGTGTCATCTCCGCCGTTGGCTCGCAAGCTCACTGGTGGACCGCCATAGGCCGTAAGCAGCACGTTCATGCGTTCACTGATGTCCTTCAGCTCGCCCTCTGCACTCAGCGGAATAGCAAAGGAGGCAAACAGTGGAACCATCGACTGCATCGAGAAGACCTCGAGCGAGCGAGCGGAGCCGTCTGGCATTTCAATGACATCGTGATAGAACTTTGTTCGCTCATTCCAGAAACTGATGTTTCCGGCGCCCTGCTCAATGGCGCTGGCAATCAGCCAGCCATCCCATACCCATCTGCCGAACATCCGGTCATAGCCGGTGTCAATGCGTGCCAGCTCGACGGTGATCTCCAGCATCTGCAGCACAAGGGTGGCCATCCAGGAAGTGCCATCGATCTGCGCAAGATTGCCGCCAGTTGGCAGTGGTTGATCGCGATCAAAGACGCCAATGTTGTCCATCCCGAGAAATCCGCCACCGAACACTCCGCGGTTCTTGTCATCCTTCTGGTTAAGCCACCACATCACGTCAAGGGTGATCGAACGGTAAGCAGCCTTCAGGAAGTCCGCATCACCGTGACCCTTGGCCTGCCGGTCCAACTGATAGACCTGCCAGGTGGCCCAGGCGTGCACGGGTGGATTGGTGTCGCCGAACTCCCATTCATAGGCCGGGATCTGCCCATGGGGATGCTGGCAGAAGGAGCTCAAGAGCAAGAGCACCTGCTCCTTGGCAAGGTCGGGGTCGATCATCGCCAAGCTCACACAATGAAAGGCCAGATCCCAAGCCGCGTACCAGGGATATTCCCACGCATCGGGCATGAGGATGACGTCCTTGTTGATCAGATGCTGCCAATCGGAGTTGCGACCCTTCCAACGTTCAGCTGGCGGAACTGGCTGAGTCGGATCACCTTCAAGCCACCTGCGCACCGCATAGTGATAGAACTGCTTGCACCACAGCAAACCAGACAAGGATTGCCGCTGCACAAGTCGCTCATCAACGCTCAGTGCGGGATTGGCGATCTCGGTATAGAACTCGTCGGTCTCGGCTCGTCGGGCTGCAAAGACCTCTTCGGCATCGTCGAAGGGGAGTTGAAGATCAGCCGTAGCGAATCGCACGGTAACTGTGAGCGACTCTCCCGCCCCGAGTTCGCCTTGGATGTGCAGTCCAAGCTTTGAGCCGGACTTCTCATTCGTGGCGTTGTGCTGGCCACCGACGATCCGATCGTTGATGCCGTCTTTCACGTGCGCTGACGCGTTCTTCGAACCGAAAAGCAGGTGAGCATTGGTTTCGTTGTTGCAGAACAAAAATTCGGGAGTCGTTCCGTTGTCGGCTTCAACGAAGATCCATCGATCGCCGATTGCTTCATGACTTGTCGCTGCGACGCCAGGGCGCTCTAGGGAGATCGTCGGTGCGACGGCATCAAGCTCCCAAGTCCAGGTGTTGCGGTACCAGATCTGGGGGATCACATGAATCGGCGCAGCTTGGTCAGCCCTGTTCGTGACGGTTATCCGGCAGAAGACATCCTCTGGAGTGGCCTTGGCGTATTCGACCTTCACATCAAAATATCGATTTGCGAGCCAGTCGTCCTTCAGCGCATCAAAAAGCTCATATTCACCTTCGGCTTGGCTGCGCTGCGCATTGGACTGCACAAGATCGGCGTACGGAAAGGCGACCTGCGGATACTTGTAAATCATTGAGGCATAGGCATGGGTCGGCAGGTTGTCGGTGTAGAACCAGTAATCCTTGACATCTTCACCGTGATTGCCCTGCTCATTGGCAAGACCGAATGGACGCTCCTTGAGAATTGGATCCTGCTCATTCCACAAGGCCAATCCCAAGCAGATGGTCTGATCGCGATCACACCAGCCAGCCAAGCCGTCTTCATTCCAGCGATATGCGCGACTGCGCGCCTGCTCGAACGGAAAATATCCCCAAGCATCACCATCGGCGCTGTAGTCCTCGCGCACAGTGCCCCAGGCACGCTCGCTCAGATATGTGCCCCAGCGCCGCCAATCCGCAGCACCGGCGCGCGCCTCAGCCAGACGATCACTTTCTGCCGATGACATCGGACCCCCCTCGGACGAATACTTGTCACCGTAGCTGGCTTGGCCTACCCGCATTAGGCGGATATCGGGTCAGATTCAGCTTGCCGGATCCGCTCGTTAAGAAACTGGCCACGAAAAGCGACTGATCGCGGGATGCTTTCAGGTGTGCGCACCCGATTTGCTCCGACTCCGAGCGGCTATTTGCACGCCGGAAATCTCGTCAACGCACAGGTGACCTCGTGGCTGACAAGGCAACACGGTGGCCAACTCGCATTGCGCGTAGACGATGACGATCGCGAGCGCTATCAACCTGAATATGCCAACTACATATTCGCATCACTCAACGCATTGGGAATCGATTGGCAGATCGGCCCGCCGAGTCTGGATGAATACCTGCAGTGCGATTTGCGCATTCGCCATCGATACCTTCGAAACCAACTCGCCCTCTTGCCAGCGGAGATGATCTACGCCTGCGAGTGCACGCGCACTTTGCTCGTTGAGCGCGCCTGCCCTTGCAGGGAATTGCAGCTTGAGCACGTCGAAGGCGAGACAGTCCTGCGCGTGTACGTGCCTGATGAATGTGTGGTTGAAGTCAATGGACAGCCCATTGCAGTCAAGTCACAACTCGGTGACTTTGTGCTTTGGCGCCGCGATGGCATTCCCGCTTTCCATTGGGCAAATGTGATCGATGATCGAGATCTAGGAATTACACACGTGGTTCGAGGAAGCGATCTACAAGCAGCCAGTGCTGCACACATCTATCTAGCCAGACTCATTGGAGCTGAAAACGTCGCCAATGCTGTCTACCTGCATCACGCGCTGGTCAGAGGATCCGACGGGCGCAAACTCTCAAAGAGCAAACTCAGCACTTCAACTGCTCCGGAATTAGATGCGCGTCAGATCGCCAGAATCAAGGCTCTGGCACGGACAGTGGCCGAGCCTCTGGGCATTACGCCTTGTTGAAGTGAAGAGTGACCGTGCTCGTTGAACTGGTGGCACCCCCAGGTGCAATGAGTGTCCACTTGACTGCCGTTATTCCAGCCTGAGTCGGCTTCACGGTGAGCACTGCTGTTCCCCCTGCGCCAGGCAGGGCTTGCGTCGGTCCGACGTATACGAGTTTGGAAACCTTTGACTTCGCCGTGTTCTTGGTAACGGCCACTTCATAGTGATATCCGGTTGTCACATTCGAAGGGATCGCAAAACGAACATCACGCAGGGTCTTGAGCAACACTGTTGAATTCTGATTCGTCTTCAACGAGGTGATCACCAACGGTGCTGGCATCGCTTCTGCAACTGGCACAGCGAGTCCAATCGTCGCGATGGCAATTGCAGCACCAAGTACCCGAAGCTTTCCCGACATGACGACCTCCACTGAGTTTCTCCAAGTATGAACGACTCTGTGCAAGACTCAATCCAGGGGTTACCTTGAAAGTAACGAGTTGGAGGTGCGTCGCATGAATATTCATCAGCAACCCTTTGCAAGAGCCAATGAAGTCATGCAGGCAACCGCGGTGGAAGCCGGCGGCGATACCGCAGATCAAGCTGATCGGCTGGCGATGATCATGGAGGCCGAAGCTATTCAGGCTGCGCTCCAAGGTGAATCCGGCGAAGGCTCACTCGATGGATTCAGTTATCCCCTTGAGGACACCGACGAGGTGCTCAGCATGGAGGAGGCCGACGACGGCAGTGACGACCCACGGCACTCTGGCGAAGCTACCCGGTGGCAATCAGCCGAGGAGTCCGCGATGCACGTAATCGGTACTCCAATGGAAAAGATTGACTTGACCCCCGAGGACGAGACCTTGCTCGGCGTCGACCCCTACGAAAGTTAGTCCCGCTTGGAATCAACCCCGCGCAGTTTGCGAATTCCGACGCGAACAGCCCCGCCAAGCAACATGCCCAGAATGAACATGATGGTGAGGACTAGCCATAGCGGCATTGTGATTTTCCATGACAGCAAGTTGAACGTGGCCGATGCTGTGTTCTGGGCAATAACGACCACCGCCAGCACAAGGACAATGACGCCAATGACAATGCGCAGATTGAATTTCTTGCCAGTGCTCTCGGGACTCATCAGTTCTCCTTATGGAAGTAATCCGCAGTGTGCCAATGCCATGCGAACAAGCCGATCCTGCCCGCCGCTCATCTGTGACTGAAAGGACATCGAGACTGCTTCAGTTGGTGTCACCCAAATCAAGTCAAGCGAATCAAGCGACGGCGTCGGATCGCCGTTGATTGGCACAATGAATGCGAGCGACACGGCGTGCTGCCGCGGATCATGGAAGCCGGTGACCGAAGGGTCAGGGAAATACTCGACAACGGTGAAGGGCTGCGGAGATGTCGGCACGCTGGGCAGCGCCATCGACCCGAGATCCTTCTCCAGGTGCCGCATCAGGGCGTCTCGGATGCGCTCGCCATAGAGCACCCGACCCGAGACAATCGCTCGGCTGATACTTCCGTCGGGTAGGACTCGAAGCAGCAAGCCCACTTCGGTGACTTGACCGAGGGAGTCAACGCGCACGGGCACCGCATCGACGTAGACCATCGGCATTCGATCTCTTACGGACTTCAGTTCTGCCTCATCTAGCCAAGCAGACTGTGTGTCGAGCATGTCGCTCACGGTGCTCCTCTCCCAACGCCAATCATGCCGGTGCAGATGACGAATCTCGTCATTGTCGCTACGTTGCGTGTATGGGAATTCAGCCAAGTCAAGCCGAGTCCACCCGTCCCGACGGCACGCCCTTTGCCGTGGAGAAAAGCGAAGACGAGTGGTCAGAGCAACTCTCACGCGCCGAGTACTACGTCTTGCGGCAGGCTGGCACTGAGGCACCCTTCATGGGCGAATACACCGACACCAAGACGGAGGGTGTGTATTCGTGCAAGGCGTGCAACGCTGAACTCTTCCGTAGCGCGACGAAATTCGACTCCCACTGCGGCTGGCCCAGCTTCTACGCCCCCTTGGCCGAAGACCGTGTCATCTACCTCGAAGACGTCAGCATGGGCGGCAAGCGAACTGAAGTGCGATGCGCTTCATGTGGCAGTCATCTTGGCCATGTGTTCGAAGGTGAGGGCTATGGAACTCCCACAGATCTGCGCTACTGCATCAACTCCATCGCTTTGCGCCTTGAGTAATCACGCATCCGGCGCGTCTAACGCCGACCGTGGTGGCATCCGCGAATAGCCTGAAGGTATGCGCACAGTGACAGCTCACGATCAGGCTTTCGAGGCGGCTGTCGCACGCATTCGCACGGTCGTGGCCCGACCAGAGTTTCAACTCGATGAAGCACCCTCCCCCAGCCGTCTTGCACCGTTCGCCCTCGCCATTACGGCTGAATCCACCGGCGAGCAGGACCTGGCCAGTGGCCGATTCGTGCTGCTCCACGATCCAGATGGCGTCGATGAGTGGGAGGGCACGTTCCGAGCGGTCGTGTTTGTGCGCGCATATCTCGAGGCAGATCTCATTGACGACCCCCTGCTGCACGACGTCGGCTGGAGTTGGCTCATCGAATCTCTGGAAACCAGTGCCTGTACCTACGGTCAACTCGGCGGAACGATCACCCGCAACTCCGGACGCTCCTTTGGCACCATGAGCGATCGCCCGGCCGATGGTTTCCTGGAGATCCGGGCCTCTTGGACGCCGCTGGATGGCTCCGAGCCTGCTGCTGAGCACATGGATCGACATGCTCAAGCGTGGTTGCGATTACTCGACCACGCGGCCGGATTGCAACCTGTACCCGAGAACATCTCCCATGTGCTCAGCACCCGCGCCCGGGCCACGCATTAGTGGAAATTGAGACTCCTCCTCGAGTGGAACGTGAACCGCGTGATGGTGTTCCGCACACGATCATCACGACCCAGGCACTTGAGCAATACGCGGCCGCAGTCGTACTAGGCCATGGGCCCCTTGCCCTGGATGCCGAACGTGCATCGGGCTTTCGCTACAGCCAACGCGCCTATCTGATTCAAGTCCGGCGGCAAGGGGCAGGCACAGCCCTGATTGATCCGATTGCCGTGCCTGATCTCTCCACGCTTGCCGCGGCCATAAGTGGCGTACCGTGGATTCTTCACGCCGCCAGCCAGGATCTCGCCTGCCTTGCCGAACTTGGTTTGTATCCGTCAGAACTGTTTGACACTGAACTTGCCGGACGACTCCTTGGACGAGAACGAGTCAGCCTCGGCGCGCTTGTTGAATCCGAACTGGGCGAGATTCTTGAGAAAGGTCATGGCGCTACCGACTGGTCGGTGCGCCCGTTGAGTAAGGCTCAACTGCGATACGCCGCGCTTGATGTTGAACTGCTCGTTGAACTCCGAGACGTCCTCGAAGCTGAACTGATTGCCGACGGCAAACTCGAATACGCCCACCAAGAGTTCCACTCGCTCTTGGCCTTCGCGCCACGACCACGCGGCGATGAACCTTGGCGTCGAACTTCTGGCATTCATCGCATCCGTAAAGAGCAGTCACTAGCTGTAGTGCGCGAACTGTGGTTTGCACGCGATCAGATTGCGCAACGCGAGGATATTGCTGGGGGACGAATCCTGCCCGATGCAGCAATCGTCGCCGCCGCGACTGCCATGCCAGCAACCTCGGATGCTCTTGGAGCACTGCCGGAATTTGCCGGCCGGGGCCAGACTCGACGACGCGCAGATTGGTGGTCGGCGATCGAGCGCGCCTTAGCACTTGATGCCAGCGATTGGCCGGTGGCAGCAGGGGCCGTAGAAGGTCCCCCACCCCCACGTACCTGGGCAAGCAAGAACCCAGCTGCAGCTGAACGACTTGAACGAGCGCGCGAAGGATTGCGATTGCTCTCCGAACAGGTCAACATCCCTATTGAGAATCTCTTGACTCCAGACTTGGCTCGTCGAGTCTGCTGGGAACCGCCAAGGCCCCTTGAATCAGAGACGATCGAAGAGCAACTGCGACTACTGGGCGCGCGCGACTGGCAGATTGCGCTGACCACGCCAATCCTCCTGGAAAGTCTGACTCCTACTGAGTAGCGCTGTGCTGATCTGAACTTAAATGCTCGTCAGTGCGCACGGCTACCGTTTCTACGATCATTCGAGACACATCCTGCGCGGTGATGCCCAACTCCTTCAGCAAATCACTGCGCTTGCCGTGAGTCAAGAAGGCATCAGGAACGCCGATGTTTCGGACTGGCAGATCCAGACCGCAGTCGCGAAGTCGCTGGCTCACAGCTGACCCCACGCCACCGGTGCGCATGCCATCTTCGATGACGATCACCAACCGCGCACTCGCGGCTTGATCAACAAGGGCCTGCGGGACCGGCTTCACCCAGCGCGGATCGATGACAATGCTGCCGATGCCTTGGGCTTGAAGTCGCTCAGATACTTCGCACGCAAGAAGCGCGAAGCAACCCACGCTGACGATCAGCACATGCGTATCGCCATGCTCAGCAAGGACATCAACGCCATCAACTGACCGCAGTGCGGGCATCGGCGCGGGCAGTTCGCCCTTCGGGAAGCGCACAACAGTTGGCGCGTCATTGACTTCGAGTGCCTCACGCAATTCAGCGCGCAAGGTGGACTCATCACGCGGAGCAGCGATGCGAAGTCCCGGTACGACCTGAAGGATCGACATATCCCAGACGCCGTTGTGACTTGCTCCATCGTCGCCAGTGACTCCGGCTCGATCAAGCACAAAAGTGACTCCGGCACCATGCAATGCACAGTCCATCAGCACCTGATCAAAGGCTCGGTTCAAGAATGTTGCATAGAGCGGAACAACTGGATGCAAACCGCCAAACGCAAGGCCAGCGGCGCTCGTGGCCGCGTGCTGCTCGGCGATTCCGACATCGAACACTCTGTTGGGGTAGGCATCAGCGAAGGCATTCAGGCCCGTGGGGCCCAACATCGCCGCGGTGATGGCGACGATGTCAGGTCTTGCGCGCGCTGCCTGAACAAGTTCATCGGAGAAGACGCCGGTCCAAGTTGGGCCTGCCATAGCAATAGGAATGCCCGTATCTGGGTCGATGATGCCAACGCCGTGGAAACGGTCGGCGTCATCGGCTTCCGCAGGTGCATAGCCCCGGCCCTTCTCTGTGATCATGTGAACGATCACAGGACCTGCAAACTCCTTGGCTCGGCGCAATGCATGCTCAAGTTCAGCCTCATCGTGTCCGTCAACTGGGCCGATGTACTTCAGACCCAGATCTTCAAACATGCCCTGCGGGGCCATGATGTCCTTGATTCCCTTTTTCATTCCATGCAGGGTTCCGTACAAAGGATCGCCAACCAAGGGTGTTCGATGCAGCAAGCGCTTGCCCCACGACATGAAGCGCTCGTAACCACGCGTGGTGCGCAGAGTTGAGAGGTGGTGAGCCAAGCCACCGATGGTCGGCGAGTACGAGCGCCCATTGTCATTGACAACGATCACCACCTGCCGCTTGGAGCCAGCGATGTTGTTCAAAGCCTCCCAGGCCATACCGCCGGTCAGGCCACCGTCGCCGATGACTGCGACCACATGCTGTTGACCAAGCAAGCCGCGCAACTCCCAGGCCTTGGCCAGGCCATCGGCATACGAAAGCGATGTAGACGCATGAGAGTTCTCAACGACATCGTGCGGGCTCTCGGCCCGGCTCGGATACCCAGACAAGCCGCCGGACTGCTTGAGCCGATCAAAACCAGCAGCACGACCAGTGAGGATCTTGTGAACATAAGCCTGGTGACCGGTGTCCCAGATGATTGCGTCAACTGGAGAGTGAAAGACTCGATGCAAGGCGATCGTCAGTTCGACCACGCCGAGGTTTGGTCCCAAGTGACCACCAGTTGCCGAGACCTTGGTGACCAGGAAATCTCGAATCTCACTTGCAAGTACCGGCAATTGTTCTGGGGATAGCGCCCGAACATCGCGCGGATCGCGGATGCGCGCCAGCAGACTCACGTTGTCATTCTATGACTAGTGCGATCGTTGGACTGCGTGAGCAACACCTCGGCCACCAGATCCAACTCTCGCTGAAGCGCCACCAATCTGGCTCCTTCGGTCGCCATGGCTTGCTGCACGATCTCGAGATCGGCGGCTTGAAGGTGACCTGCGAAGGCCGTCCGCGATTTTCCATAGGCCTTCCGCACTCCGTCGACCGCTCCGGCTGCATAAGCCTGCACATATGCGCACAGCGCTATGGGGTAATGCCGCAAGGGTGATTGACGCAAGGACGACGGACCTTGGTCGAGCAGCCAGATCACGACCTGCTCGCCGAACTCTTCATGCTGCGGCGGCACCAGCGAACGAGGCCACCCAGCTGTCATGGCTAGAGGAGCGAGCGCAGAACGTACTGAAGGATGCCGCCGTGACGGTAATAGTCGGCTTCGCCTGGAGTGTCGATGCGCACGAGTGCAGTGAACTCCAGAACGGAACCGTCTTCCTTGACCGCTTCGACGAGCACATCTCGAGGAGCGTCGCCATCGTTCAGCGCAGCAATCCCCTTGATCGTGAAACTCTCCTCGCCATTCAATCCAAGCGCTTCCGCTGAACTGTCTGGCTGGAATTGGAGTGGCAAGACGCCCATCCCGATCAGGTTTGAGCGGTGGATGCGCTCATAGGACTGCGCAATGACAGCTTTGACGCCCAAGAGTGCGGTGCCCTTGGCTGCCCAGTCGCGACTGGAACCGGATCCGTATTCCTTTCCGGCCAAAATGACCAGTGGTATGCGGCTCTTGGCGTAGCTCATTGCTGCGTCGTAGATGGAAACAGTGGACTGCTCATCATCAGTCAGATCAACAGTGAAGCCGCCTTCAATGCCATCGAGCATCAGGTTCTTCAGGCGGATATTGGCGAAGGTGCCACGGATCATGACCTCGTGGTTGCCACGGCGGGAACCATATGAGTTGAAGTCGGCCCGCTGGACTCCATGATCTGCAAGGTACAGGCCAGCCGGGCTATCCGCACGGATATTGCCGGCTGGCGAGATGTGGTCAGTGGTGACCGAATCCCCGAGCACTGCAAGCACTCGTGCACTTGTGATGTCTTGCACTGGAGCTGGAATTCGACCCATGCCCTCGAAGTACGGGGGCTTGCGCACGTAGGTGCTGTCGGGATCCCACGCGAACAGATCGCCAACCGGTGTGTGCAGGTTCTGCCAACGAATATCGCCGGCGAAGACATCCTTGTATCGAGAAGAGAACATGTCGGCATCAATCGAAGCCTCAACAACGGCTTCTATCTCGGCCGTGCTGGGCCAAATATCAGCAAGGAACACGGCCTTCCCATCGGCATCTATCCCCAGTGCTTCCGTGGCAAGGTCGATGTCCATCGTGCCGGCGATTGCATAGGCCACGACCAAAGGCGGCGATGCCAGGTAATTCATCTTGATGTCAGGATTGATCCGTCCTTCAAAGTTGCGATTTCCGCTGAGCACGGCAACCACGGCGAGATCATGCTCGTTGACTGCAGCACTCACCTCAGGGATGAGCGGGCCTGAGTTGCCGATGCAAGTGGTGC
The DNA here is from genome assembly GCA_030650795.1 of Actinomycetota bacterium. Classification (NCBI taxonomy): domain Bacteria; kingdom Bacillati; phylum Actinomycetota; species Actinomycetota bacterium. The sequence continues at coordinate 145,763 of JAUSDJ010000002.1, read as the reverse complement.
AGCCGTATCCGACCGTGTCGAATCCGAGTTTGTTCAGGTAGGGAGTCAGGCCTGACTTGTCGTAGTAATCGGTAACGACCTTAGAGCCGGGTGCCAGAGATGTCTTGACCCATGGCGCACTGGATAGGCCACGTTCTACAGCCTTCTTTGCGAGCAGGCCAGCACCGATCATCACGTAGGGATTGGAGGTGTTCGTACAAGAAGTGATCGCTGCGACAGCGACGGCTCCATGTCCGATCTCCAGGTTGGCACCCTCAATTGTCACTTCGGCAAGTGCAGCAGGGGAATTCGTGAACTCGCTCAAGGCTTCTTCGAAGGCTGCCTTTGAATTCGACAACAGCACGCGATCCTGCGGGCGCTTTGGTCCGGCGATCGACGGGACGACGGTTCCCAGATCCAGTTCGATGTATTCGGAATAGATCGGCTCGTGGGAGGCCTTGTGCCACAAGCCCTGCTCCTTGGAGTAGGCCTCGACCAAGGCGATCTGCTCTTCCGAACGGCCGGTCAATCGCAAGTACGCGATGGTCGTTTCGTCGATCGGGAAGATCGCTGCCGTGCTGCCGTACTCGGGGCTCATGTTGCCGATCGTGGCTCGGTTCGCCAATGGAACTTCGCTGACGCCCTGCCCGTAGAACTCCACGAACTTGCCGACGACACCGTGATGGCGGAGCATCTCGGTGATGGTCAGCACGAGGTCAGTTGCCGTTGTTCCAGCAGGCATAGAACCACTGAGCTTGAACCCGACCACCCGCGGAATGAGCATGCTGACTGACTGTCCAAGCATCGCGGCTTCAGCTTCGATCCCGCCAACTCCCCACCCCAGTACGCCCAAGCCGTTGACCATCGTGGTGTGTGAGTCGGTGCCGACAACAGTGTCGGGGTAGGCCTGGCCCTTGCGAGCCATGACGACGCGAGCCAGACTTTCAATATTCACCTGATGCACGATGCCAGTGCCCGGAGGCACGACCTTGAACTCCTCGAATGCGCTTTGACCCCAGCGCAGAAATTGGTAGCGCTCAAGGTTTCGGTCGTACTCCAGATCCACGTTCAGCGCTTCAGCATTCGGGCTGGCGAAGAAATCAACGATCACCGAGTGATCGATGACCAACTCTGCTGGTGCCAGCGGCTCGATCTTGGAGGCATCGCCGCCCAGTTCGGCTACGGCCTCGCGCATAGTGGCGAGGTCAACAACGACGGGGACACCCGTGAAGTCCTGCATCACTACCCGAGCTGGGGTGAACTGAATCTCTTCGCTGGGCTCAGCCGAGGGATCCCAGTTGCCAAGGGAGGCGATGGTCTCGCGTGTCACATTGGCGCCGTCCTCAGTGCGCAGCAGATTCTCCAAGAGCACCTTGTGCGTGAACGGCAGCCGGCTGCTGCCAGGAACTGCGGAGATGCGAAAAATCTCGTAGTCATGCGATCCGACCTGGAGATTTCCCCGGGCTCCAAAACTATCCACGCCAGTCACTTCCCTCTCGCTTAACTGCTCTCAACGTAGCCGATTGGCCTTGATCGGCTGAACTGGCCCCAGATCACTCTGCAGCCCTGGAACAAAGCTTGCGATGCACTCCATGTGGTGCGTCATTGGGAAGGCATCGAGGACTGAAAACTGATCAAGAGCGTAGCCAGCGTCGATAAGGAACGCGGCGTCCCTGGCAAAGGCCACCGGGTCGCAGGCCACGTAGACCACGACTCGCGGTTGGGCAGCTGCGATGGCAGCCATCACTTCAATTCCCGCGCCTCGTCGTGGTGGGTCAAGCACAATGCCATCGATGCGACTCGGCAATGGCCAGGTGCTGACATCGCCCTCGACAAACGCCACCTGGGGCAGATCGGCCAGCGCCCTGCGGCCGTCCCGAATGGAACTTCGATAGCTCTCAACTGCCTGGACGCGGCCTTGCTTGCCAACTTCGTGGCCCAGAAATGCGCTGATGAGTCCAGCGCCGGCGTAAAGGTCCAGCCAATGCTCCCCCGCTCGGGGCGCGCCAGCAGCAAGCACGTAGTCGACGATCGCTGACGCAGAGTCAGGATGGACCTGCCAGAAGTCCGAACCGCCGATCTCCCACTGCCGATCACGAACCTGCTGCACCAATCTGCTCTGTCCGCTCACCAGTTCTCGATCAGCCCACACACTGGGCTGCCCTGACGAACCCACTGTCACCTGGACACTCTCGACCCCAGGCCACTTCTGATCGGTGACACGGGCGGCAGCCACGGCAGATGTAGCCAGGAGGCATTCCTCTACTTCCAGTACCCCGTGACTTCGAGCAGCAAGCAGGCCGACGTTGCCGCTTTGATCAACACTCCATCGGACCCTGGTTCGCCAATGCAGACCATGGTCATCGAGCAATGCGACGGCTTCACGATCGCCGGGATCAACGCCTGCATGTCGAATCAATGACTCACGTGCAATAGCCCCTTTCATCTTCCGCTGATGCGCGAGCTCCACATGCTGGAAATCGCAGCCCCCGCATCCACCCGGATGAGCCCAACTGCATGGGGCCTGAACTCGATGCTCGGATGGTTCGATGATCTCGATCGCATCAGCGCGAATGAACTTGGACCGGACTTCGGTGATGCGAATCCGCGCCAATTCTCCTGTCAACGCGTGACGAACAAAGGCCGTGTTGCCCTTTGCATAAGCCAAGCAGTGACCACCGTGCACCATTGCGCCGATCTCAACGGTGAATTCCTCGCCGACCTCGACCTTTTCCTTGGTGGGTCTGGCCATGTCAGACGTCCTGGTCTATGGCGTCTTCACTTGAGGCCAACTGCCAGGGAACGCTTGTCACCATCACTCCTGGCGTGAACAGCAATCGACTCTTCAGGCGCAGGGCAGACTGGTTGTGCAATAGCTGCTCCCACCAACGACCCACGACATATTCAGGGATGAACACCGTGACGATGTCATTTGGATTGTCAGTTCGCAGTTCGCGAACGTAGGTGATGATCGGTCGAGTGATCTCGCGGTATGGCGAGTCAAGAATCTTCAATGTCACCGGAATCTCGCGATCCGACCACTCCTGCTGCAATCGCGCAGTCTCATCGTCATCGACATTCACGGTGATCGCCTCGAGCACTGTTGGTCTGCTCGCACGGGCGTAGGCAAGTGCTCTCAGGGTTGGCTTGTGGATCTTGGAGACCAGAACGAGCGCATGCACGCGCGATGGAAGCGTGACTCGCTCATTCTCAGTTGTCGCCAACTCGCGCGACACCCGGTCATAGTGGCGACGAATGGCCTTCATCAAGCTGAAGATGATGGGGATCGCAACAACCACGAGCCATGCACCATGGGTGAACTTGGTGAGCAGCACGATCGCGAGCACGAGGCCCGTCATAACGCATCCAAAGCCGTTGATCGCGCGTGATCGAATCATCTTTGAGCGCTTCTTGCGATCGGTTTCATCCTTGAGCAGCCGAGTCCAGTGTCGAACCATGCCGACCTGACTGAGCGTGAACGACACGAACACGCCGAGGATGTACAACTGAATCAGGGCAGTGACATCTGCCTGATAGATGATGATCAGAATCACGGCGAGCCCGGCAAGGCTCAGGATGCCGTTGCTGAATGCCAGCCGATCGCCTCGCGTGTGCAACTGGCGCGGAAGATATCCATCACGCGCAAGGATTGAGCCCAACACTGGGAATCCGTTGAATGCAGTGTTTGCAGCGAGGGCCAAGATGAGTGCCGTTGCTATGGAGATCACCAGCACTGCAATGGTGAAATTCCCGAATACTGCGTCGGCAACTTGGACAATCACTGTCTTCTGCGATTGACCTGGCGGCAAACCCACGAGATCCGCGTCCTTCTCAGTGACGTGAACATTCGTCTTCAGTGCCAGCCAGGTAATGCCGGAGAACATCGCCATCGAAATGGCACCCAGGAGGAAGAGCACTGTTGCCGCATTTGTGGACTTGGGCGGCTTGAATGCGGGCACTCCGTTAGCCACGGCCTCGATGCCAGTCAGAGCTGTTGTACCTGACGAGAAGGCGCGAGCGATCAGAAACACGAGCCCAAAAGCGGTGAATGAGCCTTCCGGAATGATCTGCCAGTGAGCGCTTTCAGCCTCCAGATTCGCCCCGAAGAGCATCCGGATCATTGCGGTGCCGATCATGATGAAGATCGAGGCCATGAAGAAATAGGTGGGGGCGGCGAAGAGCACCCCGGATTCCTTGATCCCACGAAGGTTGAGCAGCGTAATCACGACAATCGCGACGACAGCCCACCAGACGTTGTGTTTATTGATGATCGGAAAGACTGAGCCGAGGTTGGCCACCGCAGATGCGATCGACACGGCCACCGTCATCACGTAGTCGATAAGCAACGCGCTTGCCACAAGTACGCCCCAGTTTGGGCCGAGATTGTGCGTGACGACTTCGTAGTCGCCACCGCCGCTGGGATAGGCGTGGACAGTTTGGCGGTAGGAGGCAACGACGGTGAAGTAGATGAGCACGACGCCCGCGGCAACCAAGGGACCCCACTCATAAAGTGAGAGACCGCCGAGCGACAAAACGAGGAGGATTTCCTGAGTCGCGTATGCATTTGACGAAAGGGCATCGCTGGCGAAGACCGGAAGTGCAATCTTCTTTGAAAGAAAGGTTTCGCCCAGCCGATCACTCCGAAGTGCTCGACCGAGAACGAGTCGCTTGAAGGAGTCGGAGGCTGGCACGTCCACGGATGCTACGCGGTGCATGTATCTTCAGCACGTGCACATCGTCATCCTCGGGTGCGGACGAGTTGGGTCCCTTCTTGCGCAGCGACTTGACGAAGCTGGCCACTCAGTATCAATCGTTGATCAAGATGCCGGTGCCTTTCGTCGCCTTACTCCAGAGTTCGGTGGACTGACCGTCAAGGGCGTCGGTTTTGACCGCGAAACCCTTGAGAATGCTGGCATTGAGCGCGCGCAGGCCTTTGCTGCAGTGAGCAGTGGCGACAACACCAACATCCTGGCTGCCCGAGTCGCCCGTGAAACCTACGGCGTTGGTCGCGTGGTCGCCCGCATCTATGACCCTCGTCGGGCTGAAATCTATGAGCGACTCGGCATTCCGACTGTGGCCACAGTGGCCTGGACATCAAGTCAGATCATGCGCCGCCTGTTGCCACTTGGAAGCGACGAACTCTTCCGTGATTCAAGTGGCAATGTTGCATTGGGTGAGATCACTTTCGGCGCTCCTTGGATTGGCCATCGTGCCAGTGCACTGGAAGCAGCATCGGGCGCGCGCATTTCGTTCATTGCTCGCTATGGCGAGCCGGTCATCCCTTCGGCTGACAGCGTTATCCAAGAAGGCGATCACGTCTACGCCACCTACCGTGTTGCCGATGTGGAACGCGTGGAACGCGTATTCAATGAAGGCCCTCAGGAGGCATAGATGCGCGTCGCCATTGCAGGAGCAGGCAAGGTCGGTCGGTCGATCGCACGTGAGCTCATTGGCAGCGGGCATCACGTCCTGCTGATTGATCGTGATGCCGACCTGGCAAGGCCGGGAGTTGTCGAGGGTGCCGAGACTCTGCTTGCTGATGCTTGCGAGATTTCAGCACTGGACGAAGCTCACCTTTCACAGTGTCAGGTGGTCGTTGCTGCCACAGGTGATGACAAGGTCAATCTGGTCGTGAGCCTGCTCGCCAAGACTGAGTACGGAGTCCCCCGCGTGGTAGCCCGCGTCAATCACCCCAAGAACGAATGGATGTTTGATCAAAGTTGGGGTGTCGATGTTGCAGTGTCGACACCGCGGATGCTCTCGGCTCTGGTGGAAGAAGCCGTCAGTGTTGGCGATCTGGTGCGCCTGTTCTCGTTCAGACAAGGCGAAGCCAACCTCGTCGAGATCACCTTGTCAGTCGACTCCCCTGTTGCGGGTCAACGAGTGGGCGATCAGCCATGGCCACCGGACACTGCCTTGGTTGCCATCGTTCGCGGTCAGCGAGTGATCACTCCATCAGCGGATGATCCACTGGATCCCGGCGACGAGTTGCTGTTCGTTGCCTCGCCTGATCAAGAGCCAGCTCTCCAGCGGATGCTGGGACATCTTTAGTCTGCAGTTGCTCGCATCGCTCGATAGGTGGGACCTAGCAATCGATACGTGAAATACGCTGCCCCGAGGAAGAGCGGCCAGCCCATCACGACCTTCACAATGCCAAGTGCGGTGACGCTGCCAGCCCAATACAAAGGCGCCTGCACGACAAGTCGCCCGAAGAACACGCCAACCCAGATCCAACTCGCCGCTGCCAGCACCCGACGTTGGGCAAGATCCTTGCGCCAAGCAGCGCCCTTGCCCGTGAAGATTCCGAGAAAGACACCAATCAGGGGCCAACCGCTAAGAATCGAGACAAGGAAAGCCAAGCCGTAAGCCAGATTCGTAAGCAATCCAAGGGCGTAGAAGTTCTCGGCCTTGCCGGTGTATTTGGCAAAACCAGCTGATACCAATACTCCCGCGAAGCCCGCGGCTATCTGTTGGAGACGTTCGTGGCGAAATAGGCGCCAAGCAACGATCAGGCCTGCCGAAATCAGTGCCGCAGCGAGTGAGGTCCCCAGGTTTTGACTCGTGACGAGATACGCAACGACAAAGACGACCGTAGGCAAGCCGGAATCGATGATGCCCCGCCAGCCACCGACGGCACGTTCCAACAAGATGGATTCAGCGCGGAGATCGGCTGAAGTCTCATGTGGAGGAGAATCTGCGGCTTCCTCGTGACTCATTACCGCGAGGGCTTCAACTGGTACTGCGGGTTGTAGATGGTCTTGCTGCCATCGATGTTGGTCATTCGTCCGGTGATCGTCATTCGACGACCCGCGACAATCCCTGGGATGGTGCGACGGCCCATCCAGATGATCTTGGTGGCCCCAGATCCGTCGTAGAGCTCGACTTCAAAGGACGGTGCTTTGTCCTTGGGCAGGATGGTGACGTAGCGAACGGTGCCAGCGAGGCTGACCAGTTCGCCAGCGCTGCAACTGCCGATGGCACTGCATGCCTCTGGCTCACGGTTGAGCTCTTCAAGCAACTCCGCGGCTTCGGATTCGGCCTGGCTTCGCAGGAATTTTGCCCATAGACCCTTGCTGGTCATCAGCGAATCTCCGTAATCTCTGGTCCGCGTTGGGGCGGCAGCAGGACTGAAGGCGGATTCTCTTCAGCCGCCTCCTGATCATCCACCTGTGGAAGCTGCAAAGAAAGGGGGTTTCCTACGGGCATAGCTTCATTTCCGCGTACGACTACGAGTCCGCGCACGGCGGATTCGAGCAGATCAGCGCTGGCCCCGGGCCTGGATGCGGTACCCAAGAAGACCGCGCGGATGAACCATCGCGGACCTTCGATGCCGACAAAACGGGCCGGCTGCAGGCCCTGATCCCCTGGAACTTGGGCCCGAAGCTCGCGTCCAAAGGGTCCAGTGGCTTCCTCCACGAGTCCGTTGGCGGAATTGATTGATGATGCGATCTGCTTTCGAGTTTCATCCCAAAGGCCGCCGGATTTCGGTGCGGCGAAGACCTGAATCTGCACGCCCGCATCCGATGTGGCGAGAGTGACCAGCGCAACCGCTCCAGTGGAATCATCAACTTGGACTTGCACATCAACACCAGGAGCTGCCGCTATGAGGAGGCTTCCCAGATCGAGTCGTTCGGTGCCGTCCCACTCCACCTCTGATTCATCCCAGGGTCCGAGCGCGCGCAAATCCTCTGTCACGCCTCCACCGTAGTGGCCTGCACGCCGGTGGAACCGAAGCCACCCTCCCCGCGATGACTCCCTGGCAATTCGGACACTTCGACAAGTTCTGCCTGAGCGACCCGTGAAACCACGAGTTGAGCGATGCGATCACCGCGCTTCATGGAGATGGCCACTGTTGGATCGTGATTGATCAAGATGACGCCGATCTCACCGCGATAGCCCGCGTCGATAACCCCTGGCGCATTGACCATGCCTAATCCGTGTTTCAGGGCCAGGCCGCTGCGCGGATGAACAAAGGCTGCGAAGCCTGGCGGCAGAGCAATGGCAATGCCGGTGGGAACCAAGATGCGCTCGCCTGGCCGCAATGAGAAGTCAACGCGAGCGCGCAAATCCATACCCGCATCACCGGGATGCTCATAACTGGGCAGGGGTAACCCCGCATCCAATCGAGTGATCAGAACCGAAACATCCATGACGCCGGACTCTACTGACCCACGCATAGGCTCTGCTTCGTGAACTCTGCCTACCGCGAACGCCTGCTGCCCAAGTGGTGGGTCCTTGTCTTCATCGCTTCGCTCATTGCCATGCTGAGCATCGCCTACGGGGCCGCGATCAACGCACAAGTCGGATGGATCATGTTTATTGCTCTGGCGTCCTCGGCGGGCTTAGCCATGTACACCAGTTCACCCGTGATCGAAGTCAGCGACGTGCTCGCAGTAGGCCTGGCTCGACTCCCACTCGCCTTCATTGGCGAAGTTGCCGTGCTCGACTCCACTCAGACTCGCGAGGCGCGGAGTCGAAGAATTGATGCCCGTAACTTTGTGTTGGTCAAGAGCTGGGCGGCTTCGCAGTCGGTCTTCGTCACGCTGACCGACCCCGCGGATCCGCACCCAGCCTGGTTGGTCAGCAGTCGACATCCCCGCGAGTTGATGGCGGCCATCAATGCCAACTCCGCCTCCGCTGGCTAGTCCGCGTTGATATCTGCCACAGTGTGCTCATGAGTGAGCCGGAAAATGATGAGTTGGAAGTCCAACCCAATCCAGTCATGCACTTGATTGCGCCGATCACCGCCATTGGAGCAACGCTCCTCATGCGCAAGGCCTTGAACTCCGCGTATGCGCACCGCACTGGCCGCGAAGCACCCGACCCTCGTGATCCGGCGGTCTCGTTCGTACGAGCTCTGGGTTGGGCGATTGTGACGGCCGCTACTGCAGCCGCAGTTGAGACGGCGGTCTATCGGCTTATGAACCGAGGAGTGAGTTCAAACTAAGAACACTCTGTGCATACCGGGCCGTTCTTGCCTTCATGATTGAGCTGGCTGCGGTGATGCACCAAGAAGCACTTTGAGCAGGTGAACTCGTCTGCTTGGCGAGGAAGTACCCGAATTGTCAGGCTCTCATCGGAAAGGTCTGCGCCAGGCAGTTCAAGATTCTCGGCGGCTTCGGCCTCATCGACATCAATGGCGCCTGAAGACTTCTCGGCGCGGCGAGCCTTCAGATCCTCCAGGGATTCCTCAGCCAACTCCTCGTCGGTCTTGCGCGGTGCGTCGTAGTCAGTAGCCATGCGCGTGCCTCTCACTCTGGCCGCCCAAGTGCAGCGGCGCGAGGATTGTGCCTCATGACTTTGTGAGAATTCAGAGAGGGCTCGCAAGGACGGATCTTGAGAGAAATGCCATGCTGTTGGCGCTAATCTGCAAGCCATGCCGATATACGCACTTGGCAAGCTCGAGCCAAACATTGATCCAACCGCATTCGTCCACCCCGATGCTGTCGTGATTGGAAATGTCACGATCGGACCAGAATCGAGCGTGTGGCCTGGAGCCGTGCTGCGAGCGGACTACGGATCCATCACGATCGGGGCGCAAACTTCGATCCAAGATGGTTCTGTCATTCACTGCACGGCCAGTGAATCCACGGTGATCGGTGACCGATGCGTCGTTGGGCACAACGTGCACATCGAAGGTGCGCGCATTCATGATGACTGCCTGATTGGCTCTGGCTCGATCGTCCTGAATGGCTCCGAGATCGGACCTCGATCTCTGGTGGGAGCCGGAGCTCTGGTGCCGATACGCAAGGTCGTGCCACCACAGGCGCGAGCCCTTGGTGTTCCATGCGTCATCAAGGAGGACGCCATTGATGGGCTCCCTGATGAGCATGGCGCAGCCAACTACGTGGCCAATGGCCGGCGGTATCTCGCCGAGCTGCGCAAGCTGAGCTAACCCGACTCGACTAGCCTTGAGCCTTGCGGAGTGCAGAACGCAAGGACTCGGCGATCGATGGAACCGCGGCAACCATGGTTTCCTCATACACGCTGTCACCCCACAAGCCGCTGACGTGCGCCCCTGCCTCTTGAGCGATCAACGCACCAGCCGCAACATCCCACCGAGATAAGCCGCGCTCGTAGTAGCCATCGAAACGGCCTCGTGCCAGCCAGCAGAAGTCGATCGCCGCTCCGCCCATCCTTCGAAAATCCCGCACTTGACCAGCGATTGCCAGCACCACGGCTGCCTGCTCCCGACGGCGTTGCGCCGAATATCCAAAGCCGGTGGCCACCATTGCCATTTCCAAGCCGGCGCATTGCCCCACCTGCAGGCGGTCGACCGAAGTCGGATCAGTCAGTGCCTGCCGAACGAGCCAGGCTCCCCCGCCCGCTATGCCGACGAATGCCTCGTCGAAATCCGGCGCCACCACAATCCCTACTACTGACTTCTCCTGAACTTCGGCGGCAACCGACACTGACCACATCGGAATTCGATAGAGATAGTTGACGGTGCCATCCAGAGGATCCACGACCCAGCGAACCCCTGAGCTTCCGAGCCTTTGGCCTCCCTCTTCGCCAAGAAAGCCATCATTTGGTCGAGCCCCCAAAAGACGAGTCACCAGGATCTGCTCTGCTCCTCGGTCCATTTCTGTCACCGCATCCACCGCGCTGGACTTGGACTCCACCGCCAGATCGCTTGGCCGCTCATCGCGCAAATACCGCGCTGCCTCAATGGCGCTGTCCCAGGCCAAGGGCAGCAATGCATGCCGGGTGAGCAAATCGGAGAGTTGTTCCATGAGCCCAATCATGGTCGCTTCGCCCATAGGTGCATTCGGGCCGGTGCGGCACTACCGTGAGTGTGATGTTGGCTTCCTACCGCGAGGTGCTGCGGACGCCTGGAGCCTTGAGATTTTCTACTGCGGCATTCATTGCCCGCTTGCCGACAGCGATCGTCATGTTGGCGATCGTCCTATACGTCTCTGCAAGCACTGGCTCTTACGCGCAGGCCGGCGCACTCGCTGCTGCCTTCCAGATTTCCTCAGCCGTCGGCGGCCTTGTCGCCAGTCGCATCATGGATCGGCGTGGTCAGCGAGCCACTCTGCCCGCGCTGGCAATGCTGAATGTCTCTGGACTCGCGCTGTTCGTCTTGAGCCAAGGAAATCTCCTGGTGCAGGTGATCGGCGTCGTCATTGCAGGAGCCGCGTATCCACCAATAGGTTCCGTGGTGCGCTCACGATGGGCCAATGCGCTCAACGGATCACCTGACCAGTTGCGCACAGGCTTTGCCTGGGAAAGCGTTCTTGACGAGTTGATCTTCTCTGTTGGTCCACTGATCACAGCCGTGATAGCCGTTCAACTCGGGTTTGCCTGGCCTCTGGTCTTGGCGGGCGCGCTCACGGTGACCGGTTGCCTGTTGCTTGCGCATGAATACGCGACCCAGCCACCCGTGCACGCCCAGCATCACGATCTTGGCAACGTGCTGCGACAGAAGGCAATGTGGCGAATGCCCATCATCGGAGCAGCCTTCGGCTGGGTATTTGGCAGCTACGAAGTCACCACGGTGGCATTCACCGCCAATCAGGGGCGGGCGGGCTGGAGCGGGTTTGTGCTGGGCCTATGGGCATTTGGATCTGGCTTGGGCGGATTGTGGTTTGGCCAGCGGGTGTGGCGGGCTCCTTTGCAACGCCAACTCGTGGTCTGCACATTCATTCTTGGTGTCGCGCTCATCCCGGCAATCTTCGTGGGTTCTGTTCCGATTCTGGCGGTCACCACCTTCCTTGCAGGGGCGGCGATCTCACCTGGACTGATATCAACCTACGCACTTGTCGAGCGACTGGTTCCATCCCTATTGCTCACCGAAGCATTGACGTGGACCAACTCCGGAATGATTCTGGGATACGCGGCAGGCACTGCCCTGTCTGGCTTGTTCATTGATTCTCTCGGCACTTCCATCAGTTTTGTTCTGCCGGTACTCGGCGCTTGGATTGCAACCCTGCTGGCCTTGGGACCGACACCTGTAACGCACGCAGCACTGAGCGCACCTTGAGGCGCTATGTTGTGCCTTTAGATTCGCATGTGAGGAGAAGGCCCTGGAACCGCTGAGCCCCAGAGAGATCCAGGCTCGTGTGCGTGCGGGTGCGGATCCAGAGGTTATTGCGGCTGAAACCGGTTGGCCCATTGACAAGGTCATGCGCTACGCCGGCCCACCGTTAGCCGAACGCAGTTACGTTGCCGGTCAAGCGCTCAACACCGAACTTCGTCGCACCGGGAAGTCCGTCTCACTCGCCGACACCGTGGCTATAGCTATCGCACCGGACAAATACCCCGCTGCCAACATCATCTGGGACTCCTACCGACGCGAAGACGGCAAGTGGATCATCATCGCCGCACTGCCCAAGTGGAAGCACGGAACCATGGCCTCTTGGAGCTATGACCACGAAGGACACAACCTGCATCCACTCGATGATGTCGCGCGTCGGCTTATGGGTGTTGCACCAGAAGGCGAGCTCGACTTCATCACCGAAACGCCAATCGCGGTGCTGGTCGAAGAAGCCGAAGTGGAAATCGTCGAGGATTCACGTCCGCGACTCGTGGCTGTACCCGCGCTCAAAACTGTAGAGCCAGAACATCAGACCATGATGCTGCCCATTGCTGAAGAAGAGCCAGCGGTAGCTCCGGCTCGCCCTGCCGCAAAGAAGGCCACCAAGGCCAAGGGCAAGCGCGCCAGCATTCCGACTTGGGACGAAATCCTGTTCGGCACCAGCCGCAACGACGACCTCTAGACACTCAACGGTGATACACAGGTCCTCAGACCAGAGTCACCAGACATGGGATCTCCCACTCATCACTGCTCATTGAGCCATGCTGACCAGCCAGCGCCGAGACCTTCTTGTCAACGGTGGCGGTCAACGCGACATCTGAACGGGCAAAAGCAATCACATCGCCAATGCGTTCAACGATCTCGTCGACAGCCAGCCCAATTACGCCACTGGAGAGCAACTCTTCCTTTTCCACCACTTGAGCACGATCACCGAGAGCTTCTTTCCAACGCGCAGCCACCTGCGATGCCTGACCGGGCTCGGAATAGATGTGTCGCGCTCGCGGTTCGCCGGCGACCAACCACACTCCATCGGTGAATTCGCTGCCCACGTCGACAGCCACCCGCGTGTTGCAGTTCACCATCCCGTGGTCTGAGGTGACGACCATCGCGGAATTTCTAGGCAGAGCGCTGCGTAGCGCTTCGACCAGTTGATCAACACGTGCCAGAGCCTTGAGCCAGTCCTTGCTGCCGACGCCGAACTCATGCCCGATGCGATCCAGTTGCGGCCAGTACACATAGGTGAATGAACGCAGACTTGTTGAGGTAGCCGCGAGCACACCTCGAACACGCTGAATGGCATCCTCTGCTGCTTCGTAAGCACCCCCGCGCAAGACCGCACGCGTGAGCCCGCTGTTGCGATAGACCTCGGGCGCAACTGTGGTGACGTGGATGCCTGCATCGGCCATCAGTTCGAACATCGTGGGTTCAGGTTGAACCGCCAAGGCCGGGATGCCTGACGCCCAGTGCAGGGGAACGAGCACGTGTTCGAATTCAGGAAGCCAGAACGAGGCCCCCACAATGCCGTGTGTGCCGGGCAACTCGCCGGTGCCGAATGATCCGAGAGCGACTGGCGTTGTCGAGGGGATTGTCGTTGCTGCTCTTGGCCCACTCATGCTGGCGAGCACTGGCGCAGTCGACGCATATTCACGCATCTGAGTGGCGCCCAGCCCATCGATAAGGCAACAGATGACGTGCTGGGGCTCGCCGAGCTGTATTGCATCGGTATAGCCACGCACGCGAAGTGCGGCAGCAGCCGAGGGCAGGATCTGAGAAAGGGAAATCTCGCCTGGCGCGTCTGGCAAGGCGCTGTACGTCAACGAAGTCGCGCAGCCGTTGCCTGAGACAGCGCTGATGCAAATGCGAGAGCCTGCTCAACTACGTCGGCGCCATCGGCGACCTGCGACACACGGACCGACAGATCATCATTGCTGGAGGTGCCCGTGTAGCCGTGATCGGCTTCGCACTGTGGATCCCCACAACTCGCCGGTTCGAGTTCAATGCGTGACACCGCACCCCAGCCGATCGTGATGACTACTTCTGCAGCGCTGCCACCCGCCAAGTGCGTAGCTGGCTCGCTCACCACTCGAGTCACAACGACAGAATCAACACGCTCCAAACGAACTGCCTCGGTTGATGCCGTGGCAAAGGACACCGGATGATGCTCATCAGCTGGGTGCTCGTCCGTATGGCCAACGATCAATCGGGTTGGGGTGAGCGCAAGAACAGTGACATGGCGACGTAACTCATCATGATCAAACGTTGCTTCGTGGTGGACCAGATAGGCCTGCAGGGATTCACCAGCGAGGGCAGTATCAAGAGCGTCTGCTACCAAGTCTGGGTAGTACCCACTTCGCTGAATATCGGTGCGCAGGCGTTGATCAAGATTGGACACTTGTTCATCCTGCCATGCGGCGCACGCGTGGGTCGAAGACCTGCGGATTCGGATCAAGGGTAATTGAGACCGATGCCGAGCGTTGATCGCCGACAAACCTGAGATCAGCCAAACTCACGAGTGAGATTTCGGGAGCCCATTCGGGCAACCAGCTGAGTTGGTACAGATATTCGGAATAGGAAGCTGCCAATTGCTCGCCACCCACAAGCGGAAATGCCCGCATTGAGGCAACCGCATCGGCCGCATGATTTGGGTGCATCGGCGCCAGCCGATACACGATGTCGTCCAGGACTGCCGCAATCGGATCCGCGACGCCAATCCCGCAGACTGGACCAAATTGCGGGTCCATGACCAAAGTCAGGGTGCAACCACGTCCGACCAAGCCGGCCGTCGGAATTGCCTGCAAAGGCAGGCCTGCTGCCGTGAGTAGCTCTCGGGCTTCCCGTTCAGACAGATGTTGATCACCGCGACCAAGGGCGTCGCTGATGATCTGCTCGATCCGCTCCACGTCCACTACCTCAGGTGGCTCAGGATCATCGGACAAAGTTTCGCGCCAATGCTCAAATCTCTGCAAAGAGCCAAGAGCGCTGACGGCATCCTCAACATCGAGAAAAGTCGGAACGCCATCAGCAATGCAGAAACTCACGTTGGAGTCCTGCATCACCGCGAGAACCGGTTTGGCCACTGCGTGTCCTTCCTCGAGCATCATTTCTCGAATCTCGCGATCTCGACTGCCACTCGTACCGGGTGTGTGGATCAGGAGCAGGGCATCGACACGATCCTCTTCAAGCACCCGACGCACGGCCGGCCGGTAGCCCTCGGAATCCTGCACCGTTGGCAGGGTGATTGGACCAGCAGCCAGATCGCAGCCAATGCGGTATGCGGCGTTGCCGGCAAGCACCATGAGCGCCTCGCTATTGCCGACAACTGCAATACCGGTGCCAGCAGGCAGGGGTTGGCTATCAAGCACCCCCGCCAGATTCAGCATCTCGTCGATGGAACCCAGAACGATGGGACCTGACGCTTGCAGGACGTCGTCCATCGCATGTTCGCTGAGTCTGGTTCGCTCTGCGCGGTGACCCGAAGGCAAATTCAGTCCGGCTCCACCGACCTGCACCATGAGCACTGGCTTCGTCGCTGCGATGCGCCGTACCAATCGTGCGAACTTCCGAGGATTACCAAAGCTCTCCAGATACAGCAGAATTGTTCGGGTTCGCTCGTCGGACTCCCAGTACTGCAAGAGATCGTTGCCGGATACGTCTGCTCGATTGCCTGCCGAAACAAAGGAACTCACACCGAGCCCGCGCTGTTCAAGACGACTCAGGATCGAGCCGCCCAAGGCGCCTGACTGGCTGAAGAAGCCGATGGATCCCTGGCGAGGCATCGATGGGGCAAGTGAGGCATTCATTTCGGCATCCGGATCAGTGTTGATGAGTCCAAGCGCGTTCGGCCCTACCAAGCGGATCCCCTGCGTCCGGCAGAAGGCTAAGAGATCGGCCTGCAATCGCATGCCCTCAGCGCCGGCATCGCCGAAGCCTCGACCAATGACGATCAAGCCCGAGATCCCGGCCAGGGCGGCATCGGCCACTGCCGCGGCGACCTGCCTGGCCGGCACGGCGACGATTGCCATGTCCACGTGGCCTGCATCGCGAAGGCTTGACAGGCAAGGGATTCCGAGCACTGAAACAGCCTGCGGATGAATCGGAATGATGCGTCCTTTGAAGCCTCCGTGCATCAGGTTCTCGACGAGCTCCCGACCCACATTGCCCGGTCGATCTGAAGCTCCAATGACCGCCACCGATGTAGGGGTCATGAGCAGGTTGACGCTGCGAGCCTCGGCGCGGTGCTCGCGCGCAAGGGAGACGGCGCGACTTTCCTCTGTCGATGCGACGGCAAAACTGATGGCCAAGACGTGATCCTCATAGCGCTGCGCGATCGTGTAGCCAGCCTCCTTGAAGGTGTTGATCATCCTTCTGTTCTCCGGCAGGACTTCAGCTACGAAGCGGGAGACTCCTCGGTCGCGCGCAGCCGCGGCCAGATGTTCAAGGAAAACCGAGCCCAGGCCTCGTCCTTGGTATTCATCGCGAATGGTGAAGGCGATCTCCGCGTCGCTCTCGTTGAGTCGCTCATAACGTCCAACACCAACAATCTCGTCATTCACGATGGCAACGAAGGCCACCCGATCGACGTAGTCCACATGGGTGAGGTGCTCGAGTTCTCGCTCGCTCAGAAATGGCTTGGAAGTGAAATACCGAAAGTAGATGGTCTCCGGAGACAGACTCTTGTGGAAGGCCTGCATCCTGTCGGTGTCATCTGGCGTGATGGGCCGCAGATTGACGGGTCGGCCGTTGGACAAGACGACATCGGCTTCCCACTCAATCGGGTAATCCGCCATCACTCCCCCTGCGCCATGACGCCATTCTCGTCTCCCTGTGGTGTGTCCCCCAATCATGGCGGACACGACGGGGACTGCCCGATGCCCAATCAGGCAAGGTCGAGCCGGTAGCGTCAAGCGACAGCGTCAGAAGGGCTCGAACATGGCACGCCGCACCTCCCGCTCGGCCCCACCGGGGGAAGGGCGCATCATCGATGTGGATGTGGCTGCCGAAATGCAGTCCTCATTCCTCGAATACGCCTACTCGGTCATCTATTCGCGAGCCCTGCCTGATGCTCGCGATGGGCTCAAGCCGGTCCAGCGCCGAATTCTGTTCCAGATGGGGCAGATGGGACTTCGTCCCGACCGCGGCCACGTCAAGAGCGCGCGAGTTGTGGGCGAGGTGATGGGCCGGCTGCATCCACACGGCGATTCGGCGATCTACGACGCCCTGGTGCGCATGGCACAGCCTTTCTCCCTGCGTCTGCCAATGATCGACGGGCATGGCAACTTCGGTTCACCTGACGATGGGCCAGCTGCCATGCGCTACACCGAGGCCCGCTTGGCTCCCGCCGCCTTGTCGATGACGGCAACCATCGACGAAGACACTGTCGACTTCGTCGCCAACTACGACGGTCGCGAGACAGAACCTGTGGTGTTGCCCTCAGCCATTCCGAATCTGCTCGTCAATGGCGCATCTGGCATCGCGGTAGGCATGGCCACGAACCTCGTACCGCACAACCTCACCGAAGTGGTCGGCGCGGCGCGCCATCTGCTTGCTCACCCTGATGCCGAGCTGGCAGCGATCATGCGCTTCATCCCTGGGCCAGACTTGCCCGGCGGCGGAGTGATTGTCGGCTTGGATGGAGTCCGCGAGGCCTACGCCACCGGTCGCGGCAGTTTCCGGGTGCGTGCGCGCACCCGTATCGAACAGGTGAGTCCGCGTCGTCAAGGCATCGTCGTCACTGAATTGCCAATGAACGTAGGTCCTGAGCGAGTCATCGAGCGCATGAAGGATCTCGTTCAGGCCAAGAAATTGCAGGGCATTTCCGATGTAGCTGATCTCACTGATGGCGAATCAGGACTCAACTTGGTCATTGAGATCAAGAATGGATTCAACGCTGACGCTGTGCTCGAACAGCTTTTCAAGCTCACGCCGATGGAAGACCAAGTCAGCGTCAATGCCGTAGCGCTCGTCGATGGACAGCCGAGAACCCTTGGCCTCATTGAACTGCTGCAAGTCTTTCTTGACCACCGCATCGACGTGGTGCGCAGACGCAGCAACTATCGCCGTCGCAAGGCACAGGATCGTCTGCATCTTGTTGAAGGTCTACTCATCGCCATCATCGACATCGATGAGGTCATTCAATTGATCCGCGAATCTGATGATGTGGCGGCAGCACGCGATCGAATGATGCAAGTCTTCGATCTCAGCCTTGAACAGACCAATTACATTCTGGACATGCCACTGCGGCGCCTCACAAAGTTCTCGCGCATCGAACTCG
Organism: Actinomycetota bacterium; assembly: GCA_030650795.1. NCBI lineage: Bacteria > Bacillati > Actinomycetota > Actinomycetota bacterium. Next base: position 127,476 of record JAUSDJ010000002.1, on the reverse strand, counting down.
AGACCGAAGCAGAAGAGCACCGCACCGCCATCGCAACTCTGACACGGATTCTTGAGGATGAATCGGAGTTGCGCGACCTCGTTTCATCCGAATTGCAAGAGGTCGTGCAAGAACACGCAAGCCCTCGGCGCACCCTGCTCATGGAATCAGCTTCGGTGCCAGCAGCAAGTGCAATGCCACTCGAGATTGACGATGTGCCTTGCGTGGTGCTGCTTTCAAGTGCCGGACTGCTCGCGCGCACAGCGCCAATCGAACTGACTCAGAATCCTGATGCAGCGCGCGCACAGCATGATGTGATCATCAGCGCCTGCGTCACCACCTCTCGCGGTGAGATAGGCGTCGTCACCAGCAGCGGTCTGGTCTGGCGGCTCTCGGTACTGGAATTGCCGAACTTGCCGCCAGTGAACGGATCACCGGCACTCAGCGCGGGCGCGCCTGTGGGCGCATTCCTTGATCTGCCAAGCGGCGAGCAGGTGCTTGCGCTCACTCCTTTGGATGAAACCGGAGGGCTGTTCCTGGCCACCGCGCATGGCAAGGTCAAGCGCGTGGTTCCCGAGGCACTGACCAAAACGTCGTGGGAGGTTATCCGATTGGACGACGGTGATCGAGTTGTGGGCGCAGCGCGCATGGACGAGAGTGCCGCCGAGCAGCAGGACATCATCCTGATTGCCGACGATGCCCAAGTCTTGCGCTTTCCTGCCACCTCGGTTCGCCCAACAGGTCGAGCAGCCGGTGCAATGGCCGGAATCAAACTCTCGGCTGGAGCCACGCTGATCGGCGCCTTTGCCACCGATCGCTCTCGCCCGGCCGTGCTGGTCACAATCGCCGGCTCTTCTGCCGCCTTGCCCGGCACCGATGCAGGAACGATCAAGGTGAGCGACCTCAGCGAGATCCCGGCCAAGGGTCGGGGAACCGGCGGAGTCCGGAGTCATCGATTCCGCTCGGGCGAAGATGCCTTGCAATTGGGATGGGCTGGCCCGTCCCCTGCTTGGGCGGCGAGCGCCTCTGGTGTGCCCATTGATCTGCCCACCGCGCTGGCCCGACGAGATGCCACGGGGACGCCCGGTAGCCTGCCGGTCGCCGCACTAGGAGGACCGCTATGACCCTTACCTGCTCAGCACAATCGCTTGCCGTTGACGAACCCCTGGCAGGCACGGCTCCGGTGGTCTCCTGCTACATCGTGATCGAGCAGCCAGGTGCGTGGGGACGAGAAGCGCTCCTGGAGAGTCAATTCCCGCTTGAATTGGGCGAGAAGCTGCTCGGCAAGACCATGGGTACGCACGTGAAATTGCTGCTTGCCCGGCATGCTGACCGGCTCGCGCGCGATGGCAATACCGACCACCACGTGTGGATTGCGCACACCTCCCCCGGCCTTCGAGGAATGAGGCACGGGTTTGTCACCGATCTCAACACGATTGCCGATTGGGATTTTGCCGCGATATCAGCAGGCAATCTGCCGCCGTTCGGACAATCCCAAACTTCGCCCGTGACCTTCGTGTGCACCCACGGGGCTCGGGATGCGTGCTGCGCTCTTCTTGGACGATCGGTGTATGACGAACTGCTGGCCGATGTTCCAACAGATGAACGCTCGTCTGTATGGGAGATCAGTCATATTGGCGGGCATCGCTTCGCGCCAACCATCCTCACCTTGCCCAGCGGCTCTGTTCATGGTCGACTCGATGTCGCAGCTGCAATCGAAATGCGCGCCGAGGCAGCGCAAGGCCGAGTCCTCCTGACCGGATTTCGCGGGCGCAGCGCCTACCCGGCGCCGCTCCAGGTCGCTGGTATCGCTGTACGAGACGCCTTTGATGTACGTGGGCAAGATGCAATCGATGTTCTGCGCGTAGTCAACGGCAAAGCTGTTCCAGCACCAACAAGCGTGGTCTTCATTGACGACCGGATGGAGACCGAGGTTCGCCACACCGATGGCCGCTCTTGGCGGGTAGCTGTGCAGCGGGCTCAACTTCCCGGTCTGCGCGCCGAGTCGTGCACGAAATTGCCTGAGTCGATCTTCGTGTGGAATGTCCGCGAACTTGAGCAGATTGCGGACTGGCGGCACTAGCCGCTGAGAACAACTTACGCCTGTTCTGCAATCGACAACATTGTTCCGCGATCAGCAATCGTGATCCGCTCAATGCCAAACTCCTTGCCAAGCTCACGCTCGGCTAGATCAATTGCACGCCATCCGGCCGTGGTCACGGGAACGACCCCACGCGAACTCAGGAAGTCATCAAAATCGTCCGTACTCGTGCCCGCAACAAAGCCAGCATCTGCATCGGCGAAGAGCTGGGTGACCGTTGATACCGCGTCCTTCTTGTTTGTACCGATGATTCCCGAAGGCCCACGCTTGACCCAGCCGGCGGTGTAGAGCCCGTGAGTGACCCGACCTTCGGCATGCACCACAGTTCCGGTGGACTCATCAAAGGGAACTCCGGGCAAGCCAACCCCGCGATAGCCAATGCTGCGCACAATGAACTCGGCTGGAATCTCAAACAGCTCACCTGTTCCGCTGACATGACCACCGGCATCGAAATGGGTGCGTTCAACGACCATGGATTCAGCTGATCCGTTGCCCCTGATCTCGATCGGACGGGCCATGAAGTGGAAGTGCAGAGTCTTGCCGGTGGGTTCGGGTCGCTCCATCCAGCCGCGAATGACCTCAAGATTGCGTGCAACCGCGCGGTCACCGGTGCTCCAGCCGGTCTCCTCGTCCAGGCCGGAACGATCCACACGAACGCCCGTGGCTTCCAATTCACCCAGCTCTTTGAGTTCCTTGGTCGTAAATGTTGCCTGCGCCGGACCGCGACGACCGACGATGTGAATGTCGCTGATATGCGCGCTGGCCAGAGTTGCTCGCACATGTGCGGGCATGTCGGTTGTGCTCAGTTCTTCGGGAGTCTTCGCCAACACTCGTGCCACGTCGACGGCCACATTGCCAAGACCCACTACCGCTGCGTGCTTCACCGTTGGCAGCCAGGATTCGAAGAATGCCCGATCTGCATCAGGGTGGCCGCAGTACCAAGCCACGAAATCAGTCGCTCCAAGGCAACCGCGAAGTTCTTCACCCGGTACGCCCATGTGACGATCCGACGAGGATCCGTAGGTAAGGATCACTGCGTCGAAATGCTCTTGAAGTTCATGCACGTGGACATCGACACCAACGGTGACATTGCCCAGGAAACGCACGCCAGGCTGATCCAAGATGCGATCCAGGTTGTCGCGCACTGAGCGGATGCTGAAGTGGTCAGGGGCCACGCCGTAACGGACCAGCCCAAACGGAGCCGGCAGGCGATCGATGACATCCACAGTGGCTCGACCAGATTCGGCCAGGGCTGCCGCGGCATACATGCCAGCCGGACCAGATCCCACGACGGCGATGCGCAGTGGTTGGTGCATGAAGGTCCCCTGTCAGTTCGATACGGTGCGAGTCTCAATCGATCAGGGAGACTACATGCCCTTCATTCAGGTGACGATGCTCGAAGGCCGGACCATCGACCAGAAGCAGGAACTGATGCGTAAGCTCAACAGCGCAGCAGCCGAAGTCTTAGGCGGCGACCCGAATCGCATCCGGATTGCCTTGATAGAAGTCACAGGAGACGACTGGGGCATCGGTGGGGAATCCTTCAACTCCCTGCAAGCTGGCAGTTAGGCGGCCTTCGGGATCAGGCGACCCGTGTGGACGTCGTAGATCGCACCGCCCACCACGAGTCCCGCAGGCAGCAAAGGGTGCGAACGAATCCGAACGAGATCGGTGATCAGCGCCGACTCTTGATTGTCGACCGTGCGAAACTCAACACTGCGCGTGTCCACGCCGAATTCGCGATCAATCGCCTCGTGAATCTCTGATTCTGGGGCACTGGCCATCCGGCAATCGGTATGTGGCATCACCAACACGCGATTCACGCCCAGCAGATAGGTGGCCAAGATCAGAGTGCGCAAGACGTCATCAGTAACGCGCGCGCCTGCATTTCGAAGGATCTTCACATCGCCAGCGGACATCCCTATCAGTCCGAGTGGATTGACGCGCGAATCCATACACGTGATCACTGCCAGACCCTTGGCCGCACGCCCAGAGAGATTGGACCCAGTGAACCGCGAGGCGAATTCAGCATTGCCAGCGATGACATCCGCAAACTCTTCAGCGGGGAAAGCCTGAACATCGTCAGCGTCGTAAATTGGCATATCTGGAATCTAGCGCCTACACGTCAATTACTCATGCGTCGATGCGATCGCGATCGAGTCCAGCAGCCCCATCAACGATGAACTCCTTGCGAGGAGCGACATCGTTGCCCATCAGCAGATCAAAGACTGAGATGGCCGCATTCGCGTCATGCATGGTGATGCGACGCAAGGTGCGGTGTGCTGGATCCATCGTGGTTTCGCGCAATTGACCCGAGTCCATTTCGCCTAGTCCCTTGTAGCGCTGGATGGGATCCTTGATCTTTCGTCCGCGCTTCTCAGCATCGGCAATCACTGTTCGCATCTCGGCATCGGAATACGTGTAGACGATGTCATTGGCCTTGCTCCCGGCATTGATGATCTCTACTCGGTGCAGAGGCGGAACGGCGGCGAACACCCGGCCATGCTCCAGCATCGGTTTCAAGTATGCATGGATCAAAGTCAGCAGCAGACAACGAATGTGCGCGCCATCGACATCGGCGTCGGACATCAGAATGATTTTTCCGTAGCGCGCTTGATCGATGTCGAAGGAGCGACCCGAACCGGCACCAATCACCTGAATGATCGAAGCACATTCAGAGTTCTTGAGCATGTCTGAGAGCGAGGATTTCTGAACATTCAGAATCTTGCCGCGAATGGGCAGCAGCGCCTGGAAGTCTGAGTTTCGAGCCGACTTCGCGGTGCCCAATGCACTATCACCCTCGACGATGAACAACTCACTGTGCTCGACTTGATCTGAGCGACAATCAACGAGCTTTGCTGGCAGAGCCGAGGATTCAAGGGCTGTCTTTCGGCGTTGGGTATCGCGATGCGCGCGCGCCGAGACGCGCGCCCGCATCGCATTGGCGGCTTTGTCGAGTACCGCCTTTGTAGCCGCCTTGTCACCGCGAGGAGGAGTCGCGAACCACTTCGTCAATTCTTTGGTGACGACATTGCTCACGATGCGACTTGCCGCTGGCGTGCCAAGAATTTCTTTCGTCTGCCCTTCGAACTGCGGCTCGGCGAGTCGCACAGCGACCACCGCCGTCAGGCCCTCGAAGACGTCGTCCTTGGCGACATTGTCTTCACCGGCGCGCAGCGCCTTGGTCGCACGCAACTGGTCGTTGAAGACTTTCGTGATTGCCCGCTCGAAGCCGGCCACATGAGTGCCGCCCTTGGGTGTGGCGATGACATTGACGAAGGAGCGCAGGAGCGAGTCGTAGCCAAGGTCCCAGCGAAGAGCAATGTCGACGACGAGTTCGCGCTCAAGTTCTTGCGGAGACATGTGGCCCTTGCTATCGATCACGGGCACGGTCTCGTGAAAGTGACCTTGGCCCACCAGCCGGATAGTTGGCGAGACGGCTTCGCCTGCACTCAGGGATTCGACATATTCACCAATGCCGCCCTTGTGCTGAAAACGCTCTTCGTAGATATCTGATTCATCGCGCAGATCATGCAGGGCAATCGTCAGTCCTGGAACGAGAAATGTGCTCTGCATCGCGCGGTCGCGCAAAGCCAGTCGGTCATAGTCAGCGTCCTTGGTGAAGACCTGGCGATCAGCCCACCACCGAATACGCGTTCCTGTCTTCTTCAGCGGCGCTTTGCCAATGACAGCCAGCCCTGACTTCTTGCTGAACTCGGCATCTGGGCCAGGACCGTCGAATACTCCTGTGACTCCACGCTTGAAGTTTGCGCAGTGCACCTTTCCGCCCCGGTCGACCTCAACGTCAAGGCGGCTGGATAGCGCGTTCACAACAGATGCCCCTACTCCGTGCAGACCGCCAGAAGCTGCATACGAGCCGCCACCAAATTTCCCGCCAGCGTGCAATTTGGTCAGGACGACCTCGACCCCGCTGAGTCGGGTCTTGCGTTCAATGTCCACGGGAATGCCACGGCCATCGTCGTGCACTTCTGCTGATCCGTCCGGATGCAAGGTGATGTCGATCAAAGTGCAATGGCCGGCAAGGGCTTCATCAACTGCGTTATCCACGATCTCCCACAAGCAGTGCATGAGGCCGCGACCGTCGTTGGAGCCGATGTACATCCCGGGTCGCTTGCGAACTGCATCAAGGCCTTCAAGAACTGCGAGATCCTTGGCAGAGTAGGTCGAAGGCACCTCGCAAACCTACTCGCTGACCTTGCGCAGACCCGGATGCCACGAATGAACGCATGTTCATATGTCAGCCAGATAACAATTCGGTTTCGCTTTAGGTGAACGACACGGCGTGGCATCGCAGGAATAAGAATTGCATGTAAGACTGTTATCCACATTGCACAGGCATTGGTAATTAGAAGCCAAAGCCAGAGACAAGTTGGAGGTTCCGATGGCCACCACAATGACAGCACCCGCGCTGGCCGCTACCGACCGTTGCGATCGCTGCAATTCCCAAGCCTATGTTCGTGTAGTGCTGCCTGGCGGATCTGACTTGCTCTTTTGCGGACACCACTGGAATCGCCATGAGGATGCATTGCGTCCGCAGGCGATCGAGGTATTCGACGAAACGCATCGGCTTGAAGTCGCAGCTCACGTCAGCAGCAGTGACGATCGCTAACTGACCACAAGTCAAGGGGCCCCGAGAATTTTTCTCGGGGCCCCTTACTGTTCCTGCTAGTCCAGATAGTCGCGCAGCACCTGCGAGCGCGAAGGGTGACGCAACTTCGACATCGTCTTGCTCTCTATCTGTCGAATGCGCTCACGCGTCACTCCGTAGACCTTGCCGATTTCGTCCAGAGTCTTGGGCTGACCATCGGTCAATCCAAAACGCATTCGTACGACTCCTGCCTCGCGATCAGACAAGGTGTCCAGCACCGACTCCAACTGCTCTTGCAGCAATGTGAAGGACACCGCATCGGAAGGGACGATGGCCTCAGAATCCTCGATGAGGTCGCCGAACTCGCTGTCACCTTCCTCGCCCAGGGGGGTGTGCAAGGAGATGGGCTCTCGTCCATACTTCTGTACCTCGACGACCTTTTCAGGGGTCATGTCGAGTTCCTTGGCGAGCTCTTCGGGCGTTGGTTCGCGACCCAGATCCTGGAGCATCTGACGCTGGACACGAGCGAGCTTGTTGATGACCTCGACCATGTGCACTGGGATACGGATGGTGCGAGCCTGATCGGCCATAGCTCGCGTGATGGCCTGACGAATCCACCAAGTCGCGTAGGTCGAGAACTTGTAGCCCTTGGTGTAGTCGAACTTCTCAACTGCGCGGATGAGTCCGAGATTGCCTTCCTGAATCAGATCCAGGAACAGCATTCCGCGGCCGGTGTAACGCTTGGCCAGCGAGACAACCAGGCGCAGGTTGGCTTCCAGGAGGTGGTTCTTGGCGCGGCGTCCGTCCTCGGCGATCCAGAGCAGATCGCGCTCGAACTTCTTGTCCATCTTCTTGGGGTCAGCCAACTTCTCTTCGGCGAACAGGCCAGCCTCGATGCGCTTGGCCAGATCAACCTCTTGCTCGGCATTGAGCAGCGGGACCTTGCCGATCTGTTTGAGGTAGTCCTTGACCGGGTCAGCTGTGGCTCCGGCCACGGTGACGGTCTGAACAGGCTCGTCGGTGTCGTCGACGTCGGAGATGACGAAGCCTTTTTCCTCCTCGGCGCCTGCCGGGGTGGCCTCAGTCTCGGTGTCGCTATCAACCTCTGCGAGATCCTCGGCGAGTTCGGCTTCAAGCTCGACCTCAAGCTCAGCAACGACAACGAGGGCAGCCGGGTCTACGTCCTCGGCGTCAATGGCCACCAGGCCGTCTTCGGTCTCAATGACGTCGACGAGCACCTCATCGTCAGCAACCAGGGCAGCGCCCTTCTTGGCTGTGGACTTGCCAGCGGCAGCCTTCTTGGCTGCGGGCTTGGCGGGGGCAGCAGGAGCGGCCTTCTTAGCAGCCGGCTTTGCCGGAGCAGCAGGAGCGGCCTTCTTGATCGGGCTTACCTTTGACGGCGTGACAGCGGCCTTCTTCACCGGGGCTGTCGGGGTCTTGGCTGTGGTCTTCTTGGTAGCGGTGGCCATGTGCAGGTTCAATGCCTTTCATCAACCGATGTCCACGACAAGAGCCCGTGTCAAGCCTTTGCAGACTTGTACGGGCCGTGGTCCCCTGATTCTGCCACATAAATCCGACGATTGCGCCAACACGTCCTAGGTCAACACCGCCCGGCCCTGGCCGACCTCAATTCGGGTGGCTGCGAACTGAATAACTGGCCCTTCCACGGCGAAAGGCCCCTGTCCGTCCACGGTGTAGGTGGCCGTCCAGGTTGTCCGGAGGCGAACCTGGAAGACCCCAGCCTTGCGGTAGACGTGCGAAACCGTCCGATCCGGATACCGGCTGCCAGCGCTTTGGGTGTCAAGGCGCCCGCCGTCGCCAAAATCCCAATGCCAATGGGCAATCGGGGCGAGCACTATGGCAAGAGATCCGATGCGGTGACGTGATGGTGCCAAGGCAACTGGCTGCCCTGAATCGAACAGAGTTGGCACCTGCGGTAGCAGGCCCTGACTGGGTTGGCTGCTGATTCTCGCCTGAGGCACCGCACGAGCAAAAGTCTCGTGCAAGGCCTGCCCGGCGGAATCGATGGATGCTTCACTGCTTGCACCCACGCACTCCAATCCCCGATCAAACCACGTCAGTCCGTAGTCCAGCGAAAACCACATGCGCCGCTGTTCTTGCCCAGCTGGACAAGCTGCCGTGAGCCGGCCGCAGCCGATGGCGTTGGAATCCAAGGAGCAGGGATCCGCGGCCATCCACGTGCAATGCGCGCATGAATGCTGGCTACCGCTTGCCGAACCGTCCGAGTGTGATCCGGTATCACCGGACCCGACAAACTGATCGTTGGCATCATCGCCACTCACATCGAGCGCGCTCGTCGCGGGCAGGCCCAGGCCCAAGGAACTCAACGTCAAGAAGAGCACGGCGGCCATCCGCGAATACCAACGCATACTGACAAATTAGGCAGGTCGCCACGCTAGGCCAAGTCCGAACTGCTCGCCTGTGGACAAGGGCTAACTCAAGCCGTTGCGGCAAGAGTCGTAGGTGAGCTGCTCCATGGTTTCCTGCCACATCCGCGGCGGCAGCCCATTGGCCAATGCTGTGCTCACCAGACGCGCCAAACCGTATTCGGGCTCCTCATGTGCGGCGATATCCAAGGCCGCAGTCGCGCGGACCCCATCACCGGTCAGCCAGGCACAGATGGCGCCGACCGTCGCTGCCGGAGCGCGCTGACCTTCGGGGAGGCAGCGGATGAGCGCCCGCACGGCAAGGAAGCTGGTATTTGGATCCAATTGATGCGCCAGATGCCACAACACCGAATCGCGCACTCGAATGTCTCGCAAGCCATTGGCAAGACGCAAGCGATCAGCGCTTGCCACTACCCCGCTTTCGCAGCAGTTCAGCAGTAGACGAATGACTTCGTCTCGCCACAATTCCAGCTCGGCGGACTCCAAGGACCTGATCTCCTCGGCCAGTTGCTCCAGGTCTTCGACCAAGGCGAGCGCCGCTCCCGGTTGCGGCTCAAATTCCGCACAGACATCGTCTCGACTTGCGGCGAAGGACCAGCCTGAAAACATGAAATCGTCGCTGACCTCTGCAAGCACCTGAATGTTGAACAGCGAGATCTCCTCAGCGACTGAGCCAGATTCCAGATGTACCTGCTTCCAGCCGTCTTCGAGAACGAGCAGCACATCGAGCACTTCAGTCTCCCTGGCCTTAATCGCCTTCCCGAGCCAGACGAGCGGCAGTGCCCCTTGCGAGTCGACGGCGTCGATATGGCTTGGTGGATACCCCAGAATCACTGCTCCTTGGGCGCAGACATGACGTGCGGGCCGCACCACGGCCTCCGCCCAAGTGGCGAGCTCCTCGTGGCTTGCCTGCACTGGCCAGTCCACGCGCTGTGTCAACGCGATAACTCCGGACCGAATCCAGACCACCACCACACTTGCCTGCGGTCGAAAGCCAAGGAGGAAAGGAACAGCCGCCAAAAGGTGATGTGGACTGCGCAGTACTGGAGCGGGGATCTGAGTCTTCATGCAGCCAAGGTCGCAACTGGCTGGGCCCGGTGACAGTGGCGTCAGAATCCTGTGGACCAGAGCCCTCCGACACCCGCTTGTGCACGGGCGACTCCGGTCAAAAAAAGCGCTTGGTCATCGAAGGCTTCCCCTCCCGCGACAACCAAGCAAGGCACACATTAGGGGCCCGGACGGAGCGCACAATCACCGACACGCCGCTTACGCGGCGGCGTCAGGAGTTGATGCAAAGGTCTGTCCGGCCTTCTTGGACCAGGAGACCAGAGCGATGATGCCAATAATGATCTGCGGCACGAAAGAGCAGGCTCGCCAAACCAGATCGGCCGCTGTAGCTGTGCCCTCGGACACCCCGAAACTCACGAGCAGGGCAATCATCGCCGCATCAACGGTGCCAAGACCTCCAGGAGTAATCGGAATCATCAGCCCAAGCTGGCTGATGGCGAAGGCGGCGAAGACCAGCAGGATCGGCGTTCCGGCTTGGTCCCAACCCTCGATGCCACGCAGGGCCACGTAGAGGATGAGGAACTGCGTGAAGGAGACCCCGACCTGGGCGAGAGTCAAAGCAGCCCAGCGACGTTTGAGAACGTCATACATGCTCTTTCGAAAGTTGGTCAGTGGCCCAACGAGATCGAGTTCCTTCAATGCCTTGATGCGGCCGCGCAAAGGTCCGATCAGCCGATTGCCAAGCTTGCCGATCCAGATCGCAGCCGGTTCGGAACGCATGATCAGGGTGAAGGCCAGGATTGCTCCAATGAGCAGGGCCAACCCAATCACTCCGCCAAGAAAGTACGAATCGCCATTCTCGCCGGCAACAGTCAGCGCGAGAACCCCAAGAATTGGAAAGCCAAGAGTGACGAAAGTGCTCCAGATGCTTACCGCGGTAATTGCGGAAGTGGCAGCAGCGGGCGGGATCTTGTAGGAAGCCAACATCCCATATTGGAAGGCCAGTCCGACAGCTCCGCCTCCAGGAACGCCGTTGCTGATCGCAAACGCTGCCTGGTTGATCTGCTCGGACGGCCAAAAACGCAAGCCTGGAGTAGCCGCCATGAACGGATAGCCGTAGCAGGTCAGGTAGACGACCACGCTGATCCCTATCGCAATGAGCGCGGCCAGCGACATCGACTTCAGGGCATCCCAGGCTTCGCTGTAGTTGCCGATGGTTGGGATCACCTTCCAGAAGATGATCACAATGAAGAACAGACCCACGGCACCCAGGATCAACGACTTCTTCTTGTCGAGCTGAGCAGACGGGGCCGGCGTGGACATGGGCCTAAGGCTCGCACATCGGGCATATCGGGGGGCCGTGTCAGAGTCGAAATATCCATTGGGCAGGATGCAGACATGCGGCTTGATCACATCTCATATGCCTGCACGGCCAGCGAACTCCCAGACGTTGTCCAACGTATTGGCTCAGATCTCTCGGCTACCTTCCGCGATGGTGGACGTCACCCGCAATTCGGCACCCGCAACTTCATTCTTCCGATGGCCAACGGCTGCTACATCGAAGTCGTATCTGCCCTCGACCATCCCGCTTCAGACAAAGCTGCCTTCGGCCGCGCGGTGAACCACTGCGCAACCAATGGCGGCGGCTGGATGAGCTGGGCAATCTCCGTTGACAACATCAAGCCCTACGAGCAGCGCCTCGGACGCGAAGCCGTGGCAGGTCATCGCATCCTTCCCGATGGTCAGAAACTGGAGTGGAAGCAACTCGGCGTGCTCAATGTGATGGAGAATCCCCAACTGCCCTTCTTCGTTGAATGGGTGAGCTCGGCCGACAAGCATCCGTCGGTAGGGGCAAGCAATGTCACCGTCGAGCGTATTGAAATCGCAGGCGATCCCAATACCGTCAGCGCCTACATCGACGAAAACTTCATGGACGTGATGGACGGCGTGTATGTCGAATGGGTTGAAGCCGAGAATCCTGGAGTCATCGCCGTCACATTCACAACGCCCAATGGCACCGTTCGAATCGACTGAACAAACACCAAGATTCACTCCCGCTACGTGGGCTAGCCTGCGTGCCCTAGCACAGTGAGGGGTTCACGTTGAGCAGCGAAGAAAACATTCCAGAGACCCTGCGCACTCTGGCGGGCGTTACTTGGCGTCTGCTCATTCTTGTAGCCGGCTTTGCGCTGATCGTCTACATATTCAACGGAATCTTCCCGGTTGTCTTTGCGCTGTTCTTTGCCCTTCTCGTCACCGCGTGGTCTTCACCTGTGATGAACCTCTACAACAAGTTGCTGCCCAAGGTGCTTTCAATGATCTTGGCACTGCTCACCATTACCGCGTTGGTCGTCTTGATCTTGGCCACCGTAATCAACGCAACGATTCAAGAGGGTCCCAAGCTGGTTGACTCCATCACAACGGGATTTGCCGACATAGAAACCTGGCTGAAGACAGGCCCCCTCCAACTTTCTGATTCACAGTTCTCCAAATTGCTTGATCAACTTCAGGGTTGGGGCACAGGAATACTGAAAAGTCTGGCCGGTGACGCATTCGGGGCTCTCGGATCAATCGGTACCTTGATCATCGCCAGTTCGGTCTTCATTTTCGGCGTGATCTTCTTTCTGATGTCACCCGTCAAAATCTGGGATTGGCTGATGAGTTGGATCCCGGGTCAATTGCGTGAGCATGTCGACATTTCTGGTCGCATCGCCTGGGAATCCATTGCCGGATACACGCGGGGCATCGTCGTGATTGCCCTCATGGATGGATTACTCGTCTATGTCGGGCTACTGATTCTCCAGGTGCCGCTCGCGGCGGCCTTGGCAGCTGTGGTCTTCCTCGGCGCCTTCATTCCAGTCATTGGTGCACCCATCGCAACCTTCTTCGCCGCGATCGTTGCCTTAGCTGAAAATGGTCCGGTGACTGCTGCCCTGGTCGTGCTGCTGACCATCGTCGTGGGCAGCTTCGATGGCGATGTCATGCAGCCTCTTGTCATGGGCAAGGCCGTCAATCTGCATCCTCTGGCAATCGTCATCGCGATCGCCGCCGGCAGCATTGCGCTGGGCATCGTCGGAGCACTCATCGCGGTGCCGATCGCCGGGGCGATCTACGGAGTGGCCCGCTACGTCACCGGACGAGATCCCGACCATCCGTACAAGTCGACACCGAAATTCGAAGGATCGAGTTAGGCGGGCCCACAAGCCACTATGGAGCGCTCACCGTCATCTGAGTACGCATAGATGGCAAGCTGCTCGAATTCGGCAGCAAGACGTGCGCCCAACTCCACAGGCATTGCCCACACGAGAAATCCCGGCTCTCTGAACTGACCATCCGGTGATGCGCATTCAGCAGGCCAGATTTCAAAGCCTTTCGCCTGGATTGCGGCGAGCATCTGTTGATTCTTGGCCTCGTTGATGGCAAGTGTTGGCCGGGCAAATCCAGGGTTCCAAGCCGTTAGCACCAAGCCAGCTTGGCCGCGCAACGCGCAAAACAATGCCGGGTCACTCCAAGCAAGTTCGTTTGATGCGTTCGGGTCGCAGGCACTCACAATCGCCGCCTCGTATTCGGCAAACAGATCTTCCCGAGCGAGCACCATCTGACCCCTTCTTCCAATTGCCTGCGGTTCACAGATTCCTGTAACGCTGAGATTGCCTCCCGTTCGCAATTCTGCATTCTGTCTCTGGCAGACTGTTGGCCCCAAACATAGGCATCACCCAGGTGTGACCGGTCAGCGCTACAGGAGGTGAAGTGGACGACGCGCTACGGCTCGAGCAGTCGCATGTCGACCACTGTTACTTGCTGCTCGCCAGCTATGTGAGCCATCTCGAAGATCGCATCAACTCCACTTCCAATGCCCTGAGTACTGGCACCGGGCAGGACGATCTGGAGCGCGAAGCGATGCTCGACAACCTCACCTCCCAACTGCGCGCGGCTCGAACCTCGGACACTCGACTGTGCTTTGGACGTATCGACGGCGACTCCGGCAACTATCACATTGGCCGTATCGGCCTGCGCGATGAGGACGGCGAGCCAGAACTCATTGACTGGCGTGCACCCAACGCAGCACCCTTCTATCAAGCAACTTTCGCCAATCCGCTCGGAGTGCAGCTTCGACGACGCATCGTCACTCGCGATCGAACGGTGACTCATGTTGAGGACGAGGTGCTCAACGATCCAACCTTGACCGAATCGCGCGCCGCGGCCGCGGCACTTGACGCTCCGCGCGAAGGTCGCATGGGCGACATCATCGCCACGATTGCGGCCGATCAGGACTCCATCATCCGCAGCCCGCTCAATCAGCTCACCGTTGTCCAAGGTGGTCCCGGCACTGGCAAGACCGTCGTAGCACTCCACCGCGCGGCTTGGTTGCTGTACACCTTCCGCGACAAACTGGCTCGCGATGGCGTGCTCGTCGTTGGCCCCTCCCCCACTTTCTTGCACTACATCGATCAGGTGCTGCCGAGCCTTGGTGAGACAGATGTTGTGCTGCTGACTCCAGGACAGTTGTATCCCGGCATCGATGCTCGCAAGCACGACGTTGATGATGTGGCGGCGGTCAAGGGTGATGCCCGCATGGCGCAAGTGATCGCCAACGCCGTGCGTCAGCGCCGACGCATCCCAAAGCAGGATTTCACGATCACGATGGAAGACCGCTCGACCGTCATGATCACCGCGAGGCAACTCCAAGATGCCGAACGCGCAGTTGCGCGCAACGCCAGTTTCCACAGTGGTCGAGAGACTTTCCTCATTCGCGCCCTTAACCATCTGGGTGCGTATCGCGCCCGACAACTCGGCGAGGATGCAAGCGATCCTGAGGTTCGGCGAGATCAGGTCAGTGAACTGGTCGAAGATCGCAACATTCGACGAGAACTCAACCTGATGTGGATGCCGATCACTCCCGAAGTGCTCGTGCGGCGCATACTGACCGACGTCGAACGCCTACATGCCGCAACGGCGTCTGTTCTGACAGCTGTGGAAACCCGGTTGATCCTTAAAGATCCAGATGCTGCTTGGACGATTGACGATGTGCCGCTCATCGATGAAGCCGCGGAATTGCTTGGTCCCTGGGATCCAGATGAGTCGCGCAACAACGCTCGAGAATCCGCCGAGCGTCGCCATGAACTTGCTCACGCCGAGCAAGCCATCAGCAACACAGACATGGGCGGCTGGATTGATGCCGCCGGCTTGGTCGGTCGCATGTACAGCGCAAGCCAACGACGATCAGTTGCTGAGCTTGCATCTGCTGATCGCACCTGGGTCTACGGGCACATCGTGGTAGACGAGGCTCAGGAACTCTCACGGATGGCCTGGCGCGTGCTTTCGCGTCGAGCAACGCGCAAGTCCATGACCATCGTCGGCGACGTGCAGCAAACCAGCCACCCTGCTGGTGCACGCGATTGGGAAGAAGCCCTGGGCGACGTCCGCGGCAAGATTGACTTGCATGTGCTTACCGTCACCTATCGCATCACTGAGCAGATCGCTGACAAGGCAACTGAGCTCTTGACAGCCGCGGGCGGCAACGCACCCGAGTTGCACCCCGTACGCGAGGGTGCTGAGGTCGAGATTCACGACATCACGCCTGACCAATTGGCAGAGCTGGTCACCAAGACTGTTGCGAATATTCCCGGGCGTGCGGCAGTCATCGTCCCTGATGACCAGATCGAAGAACTCGCTGCTCAACTGCTGGCAACGAGCAGCGAGTTCGGCATTGGCGACACTGCTCTTGATGCTCCTATTGCGATTCTTTCGGCGCGCGATACCAAGGGTCTTGAGTTCGACGTGGTGTTCGTCGTTGATCCCAAGTCGATGGGCACCCAAACCAAGCGTGGGGCCGACCTCTACGTCGCTGCAACCCGTGCCACGCAGGTCATGCACTTGGTGAACTGGCTTTAGGACTGCGGCTCGCCAAGGTGCTTCAGCAGGAACTCGCCGCGTTGCACGAATGCCTTGTCCGCCAGCTCTGTCATTGATGCCTCAAAACCATGAGGTGCGCCGCGGCGCAAATGAAATTCAACACTGACGCCAGCGGCCTCAAGCGACTTGGCGTACAACTCGTCCTCTTCACGGAAGAGATCCAGGGTGCCAACTTCGATGTAGGTAGGCGGTAGACCAACAAGGTCCTTGGCCCGCGCAGGTGCAGCGTATGGCGAGATATCCGCAGTTCCGGCCTTGCCGTTCAGCAGGCAATTCCAACTGGTGATGTTGTCGGCAACGCTCCAGGTCAGGAAGCGAGCAGCAATCGGACCCGCCTTGTCGGTGCGATCATCGAGCATCGGGTAGATCAACAGCTGACAAGCAACAGGATGCTCGCCCATATCGCGAAGGCGCAGCACCACTCCAGCAGCAATGGCCCCGCCAGAGCTCTGCCCAAGGATGCCGATTCGGCTGCGATCCAGATTCAACTCGCCAGCGTGCGAATGTGCCCAGGCAATGGCCTCAGCAATGTCATCGCGCTGTGCGGGGTAGGTGTGCTCTGGTGCGAGCCGGTATCCGACCGAAAGAGCAGGAATTCCGGTGAGTTCCACATAGCGAGCGACGGTGGAATTACTGGCGTCGATGGAGCCCATGATCATGCCGCCCCCGTGGACGAACACGACAAGTGCGCGACTTGTTGAGCCCTTCTTGCGGTAGACGCGGGCCGGAATGCGTTGCCCATGTCGGCCGGTGACCGTGATATCGGTCATGGCAATCGAATCAGGAACTTTCATGCCGTCAGCGACCGAACCGAACATCTTCTCGGCGTTTTCACGTCGACCTTGCCAATCACCGACGGGCAGATTCGAGCCACCGCGCAGATCGAATACTGATCTGAGCGACTTGGAAAGCTCGGTGATCCTCACGTGACGATGTTAGGCCATAAGCGCAGCTACACCGGCGACCCACATGCCTCAGCGTCGGCGGTTGCCTCGCTTGAATGCCGGGTTCGGAGCAAAGTTCGTCATGCCAGGTGCATCGACACCAACCGGAACGATCCTGTCGATCGCATCCAGAATTGCAGCATCCAAACTGACATCCGCGGATGCAATTGCGTCGTCCAACTGCGGCCGAGTACGAGGCCCAATGATCGTTGAGGTGATCGCCGGGTGCGCGTCGACGAAGCCATAGGCCATCTGGGTCATTGTCAGGCCAGCCTGCGTGGCAACTGCGTCGAGTTCCTCAATCAGGTCGTATCGCGCCTCCAGCATCTCGGGATCCTCCCCAAGCCGAGCCATCTGTGCGAAACGGCCGGTGCCGCCGTAGCGAGAATCTGCAGGTATCCCGATTTCGCGCCGATACTTGCCGGTGAGCCATCCGCCAGCCAAGGGACTCCACGGAATGACTGCCATGTTGTGACGTGCCGCGGTAGGCAGCACGGACGTTTCGATGCCGCGCGAGAAGATCGAGTACTGAGGCTGCTCACACACAAAGCGCTGCAGATTGCGACGTCGAGATGCCCACTGGGCCTCGACAATCCATTCGGCTGGGTAGGTCGAGGAGCCGAGGTAACGCACCTTGCCCTGCTGAACGAGGTGCGAGAGGCCGTCCATGATCTCTTCGATATCAGTGTCCCAATCGAGGCGATGAACCTGATAGAGATCGATGTAGTCGGTGTTGAGTCGGCGCAGGCTGTCTTCGCAGGCCTGGATAACCCAGCGTCGCGAGCTGCCGCGACGGTTGAGGCCTTCTCCCATGGGGTTGAAGCACTTGGTCGCCACGATGACGTCGTCTCTACGTCCAACCAGCGCCTTGCCGACGATCGTCTCGCTCTCACCATCGGAATAGACATCCGCCGAATCCAGGAAGTTGATGCCGGAATCAATCGCGTGATGAATCTGTCCGATGCAATCCTCGTGATCGGTGTTGCTGTTGCTCCCGTACATCATCGTGCCAAGGCACTGGCTGCTGACTTCGAGGCCGGTCGTGCCCAATTTCCGATAGCGCATGAGTGATCTCCAAGACGGTGAGAAGTGTCAGATTAGGCGTCCCTGCGAACAAGCAGGAAACCGGCGATGCCCAAGCTCAAGGCCACCCAAGCAATGAAGACTGCGATCCCTGGGCTCAAGGGCAGCATGTCGGAGCGAACATTCACCTCCGTGAACGCCGCCGCTGCATTCGATGGAAGGAACTTCAGCACGGATCGCCAAGACTCCGGCAGCAATGCGGTCAGCAATGCGGGCAGGATCAAGACCCCGCCGATCACAGTGGCGATCGCGCCTGGCATCGAACGCATCGCCATTCCCAGCGCCAGCCCAATGATGGCCAGACCGGTGATATTTGCTGCCGTGCCGAACAACACCCGCTGCGCGTCCGGATCAGTGAATGCAACAGTTTCCGAGCCCGCGCCGTTGAGCACAGCCATGCCCAACACGAAGGCTCCAAAAGCGGCAATCAATGTCACCGGGATCACGAAGATCAGGAGAGCAATGGTTTTTGCCCACAGCACGTACAAACGCTTGGGCACAAAGGACAAGGTGGCCCGGATCATTCCGCTGCCGTATTCACGCGCGCCCGAAAGGACTCCGAATACAGACATCAGCAGCACGGCGAAGCCCGCCCCAGCCAGCACTGTCGTGACTGGGTCAAGAGCGAAAGCCTGCGGTCGTCGACCGTTGCTACTTTCAAGCTGACCAGTAGTGGAGAGTGCGGCGAGGGCGCCGAAGGCAATGAACAGGGTCAGCATTGCCAGCAGCATGATCCAAGTGGAACGCAAGGTCCGAAGCTTGAGAATCTCGGACTTCAACACCCGAGGGAAGGTCAATTTCAACAGCCGAGCATCGACTTCATACTTTGGAGAAGTATCAGTGCTCATGCCGCTGCCCCATCTGTGTGAAATTGCAAGGAGTCCCGGGTCAGTTCCATGAACGCCTCCTCGAGAGAGGCGCTCAACGGAGTGAGTTCATGCAACATGATCCCTGCCGCGAATGCCTCCTCGCCAATTTCAACCGAGCTGAGACCAGAGATCACCAGTGCGCCTGAATCGAGCATTTCGCTGGCGGCCGCTCGGCCTTCAAGTCGACTCCTCAGTTCGGCAGCACCCGGCGACACGACCCGCACGCGATTGGCGGACGACGCAGCGATGAACTCCGTCATCGTCGTGTCCGCCAAGATCCGTCCTCGTCCGATGATGATCAACTGATCGGCGATGAGTTCCATCTCGGTCATCAGGTGGGAGGACAAGAACACGGTGCGGCCTTCATCTGCCAATTGACGCAGGAGATTGCGCATCCACAGCACGCCGTCCGGGTCTAGGCCATTTACAGGTTCGTCGAGCATGACTATGCGCGGATCTCCGAGCAGGGCAACAGCAATGCCCAAGCGCTGACCCATGCCAAGTGAGAATCCACCTGCCTTTGATCCTGCGACTTCGGAAAGCCCAACAAGCGCAAGCACTTCATCGACGCGCTTCATTCTGATACCCGAGGTCGAGGCGAGGGTGCGCAGATGATTGCGCGCCGAGCGGGCTTTGTCGAAACCCTTGGCCTCAAGGAGCGCACCAATCTCAGCCACCGGAGTACGAGCAGATCGGTATGGCGCTCCATGCACCAGCACATCACCGCCATCGGGCTTGTCCAGACCCAGAATCATGCGCATGGTCGTGGACTTGCCCGCACCGTTTGGTCCGAGAAAACCAGTGACCACTCCAGGGTTGACTTTGAAACTCACGTCATCCACTGCCGTGACCTTGCCGTAGCGCTTGGTCAGATTTCTGACTTCAATCACTTCGCCCCCCATCGAGCCAATCACGATGACGATAGACCACCTGTTGCTTACGTATTTCTGTCATTCGGCCGCAAATTGATTGAACGCTTACAGACCCCAAACCGAAGGCTCCTCGAACGCTGAACTTTGCCCGCAAGACTCCTTTCATGACTCGACGCCTCAGCAGGCCTTTCGGCGGTTCGCACTGGTTGAACTTCGGACTGGTGGCACTTCTCGTACTCGTTCTTGCCGGGGGTTGGTACTTCATCTTCGCTCCGAAATCCACAGCAACCACCAGCCGCACGGCCACCGTGGCAACAGGCACCGTCACAGCCACCGTGACCGCTTCAGGCACCGTGGAGTCATCTGGCAACTACGAATTGAGTTTCACCACCAATGGCACTGTCACTGCTGTCGATGTTGAAACAGGAGACAAGGTCAAGGCCGGTCAGGCGCTCGTACGAATCGACAGCTCAGCCGCATCGCAACAGCTGGCGAGCGCCAAGAGCAGTTACGCGCAGGCTTTGACTTCATTGAGTCAGAGCAATCTCACTCTCGAGGCAGCCCAGCAAGCGGTCACTGATGCAAAGGCCAATTCCTTGGCCAACGCAACTTCCTACCAACAGAACGTGGACAAGGCTCAGCTTGATTTGGATCAGGCCAATGCCGGTGCTTCCGCTGCGTGTTTCAACCCTGCGAGCCAACCCAATTCATCTGACTGCGCGAACAGTCAAGCTTGGGCCAGCCTTCGAAATGCCGAGGCCGCAATCACCAGCGCTCAATTGGACCAACAAAAAGCTCAATCCCAGGCCGCACTCAACATGAACGGCTACAACGCTGCCATCAGCCAGGCCATCACCTCCGATGCCGTCACCAATGCCACAAACGCGCGCGACAAGGGAGTGCTTTCGGATCAGGCGGCGATCAATACCGCGATCACCAATCTGTTCAAGGCAAACGTCGCTCTATTGCAGGTCAAGGACACTCTCACCAAGGCGGCTGTGTCAGCACAGCAGGCGTACAACACTGCAGTTCTGAATCAGCAGAAGGGTATCGCCCAAGACCTGCAAACCGAACGCAAGGCTGAGCAATCATTAGCGAGTACCCAGGCCTCTTCAAAAGCTCCCAAGGAATTGGGAGTTGCAAGCGTTGCTGCAGCATCAGCTGCGGCCTCTCGCGAGCAGTTGTCAAATGTCCAGCGCGCATACGCACAGACCACGCTTCGGGCTCCTGTTGCAGGGACCATCGGCGCAGTCAATGCAACAGTCGGACAGAGCTCGGCCAGTTCAAGCGGCACTACGGGCAGCAGTTCGGTCATCACTCTTGTTGGCAAGGGCGAGCTTGATGTGACATCCAACTTCAACGAAGCCGATGCCGCGAAGGTCACTGCGGGAATGTCGGCCACCATCACGTTCACAGCGCTGCCGACTGCGTCAGCGACAGGCAAGGTGATCTCGGTCAGCCCCGTCAGCTCAACGAGCAATGGCCTGACCACCTACCCCGTGATCATCTCAATCGACAAAGCCCCCAAAGGGGTTCTGGCGGGGATGACGGCAAGCGTTTCGGTGGCCACTTCTGAAGCCAGCAATGTTCTCGTAGTCCCCAGCACCGCAATCACCACTCTCGGAGGTTCGAGCACGGTGACGGTCAAGAGGGGCGATCAGGAAACCGTCGTGCAGGTGGTCACTGGAGTCAAGGGTGACAGCACGACGGAGATCACCAGTGGGCTGACTGCCGGCGATGTCATCGTGCTGCCAACAGCCGCGACAAGTTCAACAGGATTCCCCACCGGAGGAATTCCCGGTGGTCGCACAACAGCTGGAACCTTGACCGGTGGCGGCCTTGCGGTCGGAGGTCCACCGCAATGACCTATTCCCCAGTTGAACGGCATCCGGTTATCGAATTGCAGCAGGTCACCAAGCATTACGGGCTTGGTGAGGCGCAAGTGCGAGCCCTCGACGGCATCGATCTGACCATTCACCCGGGGGAGTTTGTGGCGATCATGGGCAGCTCGGGCTCGGGTAAATCGACGCTGATGAACATTATTGGAGCCTTGGACATTGCGACCAGCGGCTGCTATGAACTCGACGGCATCAACATCGACAGGCTCAGCGACGACTCTCTCTCGGTCGTCCGCAATCGAAAGATTGGTTTCGTCTTCCAGTCCTTCAACCTCATTCCACGCACGACGGCCCTGGCAAATGTCGAGCTTCCCTTGGCCTATCGAGGCATTGGGCGAAAGGAACGAAGCCGTCGAGCCCTCGCGGCCCTGGATTCGGTGGGTCTGGGTGATCGCGCGGATCATGGCCCGACTCAGCTCTCAGGTGGCCAGCAGCAACGAGTCGCCATCGCTCGCGCACTTGTCACCGATCCTTCCTTGCTGTTGGCCGACGAGCCAACAGGCAATCTCGACTCCCATTCGACAGCAGAAGTCTTGGATCTGCTCGATATCACCCATGCACGAGGCAACACGATCGTCTTGATCACGCATGAGGAAAATGTTGCGGCGCGGGCCGAACGAGTAGTCCATTTGGTCGATGGTCGAATCTCCAGTGATGAACGAGTCAAGAAATGATGATTCGTGAATCCTTCAATCAGGGTCTCACTGGCGTGCTGCAGAACAAATTGCGCTCCAGCCTCACTGTGCTGGGAATTCTCATTGGTGTGGCGGCAGTCATCGTGCTGCTCGCTGTTGGCAATGGATCTTCCAAAGCCGTTGCCGCCAGCATCGAGAAGCTCGGGACCAATTCAATATCGGTCATCCATGGAAGCTTCCGCACCCCGGGAGGCTCCCGCGTCAGTATCCAAAAGGATCTGACGGTGGCTGACGCAATAGCCCTCACTGACCCGGCCAATGCACCAAGCGTGAAAAGCGCATCGCCTGTGAAGAGCGCGGGCAGCGTCAGTTGCGCATATGCGGGCACGAGTCACAGCACTTCGATCACCGGCACTTGGCCTTCCTATTTCGAGACTTCCAACAGCAAAGTGACCAACGGCAATTACTTCAGCAACGAGGACGTCACTGCGGGTAGTCGCGTGATTGTGATCGGGCAGAGCGTGGTCGATCAGGTCTACGGCAACGTTGATCCAGTTGGAACAACGCTGGCCTGTGCCGGCGTTCCGTTCACTGTGGTTGGCGTGCTCGAAAAGAAGGGCGGTTCGGGTTTTCAAGATCCCGATGACGTGGCGATCGCGCCGCTGACCACTGTGCAGCGACAACTCAGCGGATACGGAAGTCTGGATTCGATCACTGCCGAGGCCGTTTCTTCAGATGCCTCCGAGACCGCACAGTCGGAGATCTCGTCCATCCTTGATTCCAGACACGGAACAACGTCAACCAACCGTGACTATCAAGTCATCAATCAAGCGAGTCTGCTCACCACTTCAAGCAGCAGCAACCAGGTATTCACCGTTCTGCTTGGAGCAGTCGCCGCGATCAGTCTTCTTGTCGGAGGCATTGGCATCACCAACATCATGCTCGTCTCGGTGACAGAAAGAACTCGCGAGATTGGCATCCGCAAGGCCATAGGTGCGAATCGCTTTGCGATCTTGTCGCAGTTCCTCGTCGAGGCGACGCTGCTGTCAGTCATTGGCGGCGCTGCCGGGGTCGTCGTTGCACTCGTCGTCGCTCATTTCCAGATCGCAGGTGTGCAGCCAGTGATCATGCCCATCTCAGTGTTAGGAGCCTTCATCGTGTCCGTTGCCATCGGGCTGTTCTTCGGAAGCTACCCGGCCAATCGAGCCGCACGCATGCGACCTATCGAAGCGCTCCGCCATGAATGAGGAACTGGCAGCTGTGGAGCCACTGGAGAGCATCGAAGAAGCCGATCTTCGCGAATTGATCGCTCAGAAGGAACGAGGGCCAATTCCGCGCGGCACCAAGTTCCTGCTGGGTGCAATCAGCATCGTCATTGCATTCTTCGCTGGTTCGTTCGCGCAACAGCACTTCGGTCCTGGTGCAAGCACCTCGGCATTTCCCGGCGGCGGCTTCCCAGCTGGACTGGCAGGCGGGCGATTCGCCGCTGCCGGTGGATTCGGTGGGGCTGCCGGTACAAATTCGACGGGTGCCACTGGCTCCATCACGGCTGGGTCGATCACTCTGGTCGATGGCACGCACGTGTATGTCACAACAGCCCAGGGCACCATCGTCAAGGTCGAGGTCTCACCGACGACCACAGTCACAATTCAAACGACAGTGAAGGCAAGCGAACTCAAGCCAGGTCAAACAGTGATTGTCCGCGGCGAAGCCGGCACGGATGGAACCGTCGCGGCCACCACGATCACCCAGGGCGCGCTCCCCAGCGGCCTTGCCTCATCCGGAAATGGAGCAATTCAATGAACCTGAGCAAAGCCATCATCCTGCCTTTGGGCGCTCTTGGACTGGCAGCGTCGTTGGTTGCCTGCGGATCTGGATCCGACAGTTCAACATCGAGCGCTGAAGCGCCCGCCGTCACAAGTTCACAGGCACCCAACCCACAGTCGAGTGCGAATGGCGATCCGAACAACTCAGCACCACAAAGCAGCGCCGTTCGGGAGGAGCTGCGAGCCTGCCTTGCGAAGAAGGGCATTACATTGCCCAGCCGAGCACCTGATGCAGTGCGCCCAACAGCCGTTCCGACTGGCGCGCCACAAGCCGGTCAAGGCTTCGCTGGCGGCCGAGGGCTGCCAGCTGGCGTGGATCAACAGTCCTTCCAGGCTGCAATGCAAGCCTGCGGCGGTAATTTCGGCGGTGGATTCCAAGCTGGTGCCAACGGACCCGGATCGACTGCCTTCCAGGCCTATCGATCATGTCTCACTGACCATGGCGTGACCCTGCCACCGACAGCCGGCGCTCGACCCAATCTTGATGGGAGTGATCCAAAGTTGTCGGCTGCAATGAAGATATGCGCTCCATTGATGCCAACGCGCCAGCCAGCACCAGCCGCGGATTAGGGCAACCCGGCTCATGGCGACGGCGCTCCACAGGTAGTCGCTTGGACGCTAATTCTCAGTGGACGATGATGTGCAGTTCTGGACCGCCGAGATCTTGAGAATGAACAGTGATTCTCCTAGAGATTGCGGTAGTTCCGACGACCATGCCGTTGCAAATTTCGACGTCCCACATGTTTTGGACATGCCCGCTATTGCCGCGAGCGGCTAAAGTCCAGACGTGCCCGCCTCGGACGACCAGCCCTTAGGTACGTCGAACTTCGTGCTACACATCGGAGTTCACAAGACTGGCACCACTGCGATCCAAACTGCGCTGGCAAACTGTCGGTCAACACTTGGCATCTGGCAGGTGCGCTATCCAGGAACACGGATGGCCCACCGACTCGAAGCCTCCTCAGCAATCGATCAGCCAATGGGTTGGCAAGTCCGTGGCGCCCCGGCCCCAGATCCATTGCTGTGGAAGCACTTCGTTGATGACGCTCATGCCTATGAAGGCATCACGGTGTGCTCAAGTGAATTCTTTGCCGAGGCATCAGATGAAGCGGCCGCAAGAATAGTTCAGAGCATCGGGGCACAGCGACTGCACGTCGTTGTGACCCTCAGAAACTTAGGACGAATTCTCCCGTCAGCTTGGCAACAAGCGCTCAAGTCTGGGTACGCAACACCATACGAGCCTTGGTTGCGGGAGATCTTCGCTTCATCCGAGGTGGATCCGAAACCTCAAACCTTTTGGATTCGCCACCGGCACGATCGAATAGTACGCCGCTGGGCCGCTCTCGTTGGAGGTGCGCACATGAGCGTCGTCGTGGTCGATGATGCTCACCCTGACAACATCTATCGAGATTTTGAATCCCTCATCCAAATACCTGAGGGCACTTTGCTCAACAATCGTCTTGAAACGCCAAATCGTTCGATGACGCTTGCGGAGGCCGAATTCCTGCGCGTCTTGAATGTCGCCGTGGGTGGTAGATCGGGATGGAAGTCGTATGGAGATGCTGTCCATGATGGCCTTATCAAGTCAATGATTGAGTCACGTCGTCCCGACGCTGACGAGCCTCGCATAGCTACCCCGCAATGGGCCTTGGACCGTTCGTCCGAACTCGCACGCTCGTACGTCAGTGCCATTCGCGAGAGCGGCGTCCATGTTATCGGTGATCTCGACCTAATAGCCGACCGCTTGATATCGAGCGCGGAACCCGACACGCCATCAGCGGCAGGTCTACCGATCGACGCCGCTAGGGCAGCAATGCTCGGAGTCCTAGGACATTCCCAACCGCAGGCCTCACCGAGTTTCTCCTCGAGGACTCGGCGACAATTCCGACAACTGCGAACCTCGTTCCCATCACGTTCCAAACGCGCATCAAATTGAAGTCTCCCACCACTCAGGTCAAAATAACGTGAGGCCTTGATTCTCCTGGTTCTTACCCCATGCTGACTCTTCACCAGCTGTTCAGCATTTCTAGCTCTTGCCGAGTTAACCTGTCCACGCCCTCACGTCCATATCTGGCAAAGGAAACGATCATGCGCTTCTCAAAGGCTGCCTTTCCCACATTCGCCCTCGGCCTTGTTCTGGCCGCCTCGCTGACAGCGTGCTCGTCTTACGAATCAAGCGAAGTCACGCCTTCTGTTTCAACAACGCCGACGGTGAGCGAGTCGTCCGATGTACTCGTTGGTGGCGATCCGAGCACCTGGTCACCTGTGCGCATCACTCCGGACGATGACGGATCCACCCAATCCTTGGTTGTTGGACAGGCGGTGATCTTTGAAGGCTTCCAAGAAGGAGCCACCTTCGCATCAAGTGACTCTGCGGTGTTCACCGCTACAGCGGCGCAAGGCGACGGCGAGTCCACGACCGTTGCTGGCGGCCAAGCGCTGGCTGCAGGCACCAGTGAGGTCATTGCAAAGGACGGCACGGTGGATCTCGCAACCATCACCTTTGTGGTCGCGGCGCAGTAGTTGATACCAAGAAGAGGTGCGAGGCAATTGCCTCGCACCCCTTCTTGTCTACTGCCCTAACTGACTTACCTCACGTTGTAACTGCGCTTGGTCAAGAACGATGACCACTGTCCGGGCACTCCTGGCGCAGTTGCCTGCACCCAGCAATGTCCACGACTGG
Organism: Actinomycetota bacterium; assembly: GCA_030650795.1. Taxonomy (NCBI): domain Bacteria; kingdom Bacillati; phylum Actinomycetota; species Actinomycetota bacterium. The sequence goes on along the minus strand of JAUSDJ010000002.1, from coordinate 100,645 downwards.
CCAACTTCAACTTGACCGCACCTGCACTGCGGTAGAGCTTGCAATGCGATGCACCCGAAGTCACCCTCCAGGTCAGGGCCTTGTTCAGATTCGTGACCGTGCCCGCTTTGGCCATGAGCAGGAAGCGACCCTTCTTGTACGTACCGGACCTCGGAGCAGCAAGAGTTGCCGTCTGCTGGCCTTGGGCCGTGGAGATGGCGAAGGACAGCGTTGCTGGCGAGTAGCCATTGCCACCAGTGGTGCTGGTCACTACTGAGCAGTTGCCACCAACACCTTGCACGCTGAACGTGGTGCCGTTCCAGGTACACGGCCCGGTGACTGCAACCTTTACTGGCAGACCAGAGGAAGCCGTGATGGTTGCTGCGATTGATGAACCATTTGGAAGCACGAAGACCGCACCGTTCAGGATGGGTCCGGGAGGTCCTGCAGGATCAACAATGATCGCATCAGCCTTGAGGGCCTGCACAACCGCAACGTTCTTGCTATCTGAAGACGCAGCCACTCCATTGCCACCTGTGTAGGCGGCCTTGACGGTCGGATTGCCCAGAGTCGTCGGCACCCAAGTGACCGAAGCAGCGCCCGACGCCACAGTTGCCGTACCGATCGTCTTGCCGTCAACTGTGAAAGTCACCGAGCCAGTACCTGACGTAGGTGTGATCTTTGCGCTCAGTGGTACTGAGGTGTACTGGTAGTTGGTCTGCGGAACGCTCAGCGCTACCGTCGATCCGACATCAGAGATCTTGATGTTCGCAGCTGAACTGCGTCCAGATGCGTTCGCGTTGGCGTTACCACCGTATGCCGCGTAGACATTCACTGAATTAACGCCTGTCGGCACCGTGAAGTTGATGGTGGCCAGACCTTGCGCGTTCAGACTTGAAGATCCGATCGTGGTCGAGGATGTCGAGAAAGTCACGGTGCCGGTCGGAACGTACGAACCCTGCTTGGCTCGAACCTGCGCCTGCAATGCAACCTGCGATCCGCCAGCAGCCGTACCAGGCGCGGTAATCGACGTTGTCGTATCGACCGAATTCACCGAAACGGTACTTGTGTCAGAACCACCACCGCTGAAGGAAGCCATGATGGTTTCAGGACCAGAATTATTCGGCGTCCAGATGATCTGTGCATTGGAACCCTGATTGCCACCGACAGTGTCTGTGCCGATCACGGCGCCATTGTCATAGAAGGTGACGGTGCCCGAGGGCGCTCCAACTCCAACAGAGGCAGAGACTAAGGCATCAACGGTTTGGGCTACGCCGACGACACCATTCTTGACGGTGAGATTGACTATTGAATCTGCAGAAGCCGATGAAGCCATTCCAATACCGGAGGCAACTACTGCAAGTGCAGCAACTGCGATGATTATTCGTTTCATAACGATGCCTCGATTCGTGTGCTCGAGATTCTCGAGCTACTCCTTGAGATTATGGCCACCTCTGCGACGTCCATCAACATAAAAGGCAAGGCACATCAGTTTCGTACGAGATTCACAGACAATTGAGATGTTTCTGCGACTTAGGACCGTGAAATCAATGGGTTTTCAGTTATTCAGACCTGCGACAAGGTTGATGGTTACAGCAAGAATTGTGGTCGCAAAAAGAAACGACAAGAGAGCATGGCCAAGAATCATCTTTCGAAACCCAGCCGTCTCCACGTTGGTATCGGCAACCTGAAAGGCCATACCTACTCCAAAGGAAAGGTATGCAAAATCCGTGTAGGCGGGCAAGTCTTCATTGTTGAAGTTGATGCCTCCAACAGGTTCGGCGTAATACAACTTCGCGTACCGGATTGTGTAGACGGTGTGCACGACTGACCAGGCGAGTACAACGGATGCGATGCCCAGCACGGTGCGCATGAGCGAAGCATCCTGAGGGGTCGACCCGATGTGACTCAGCACCAAGACAACGGTGAGGAGTGAAACCAACGCCGCTGCGATCACTATGAAGTCATCGAGTGCCCGCGAGGGATCCTCGCCCGCTGCAATCTCACGCGTTTGTTCAGGCGACAATCGCCACACCTCCCGCCAAGTCAATGCGAGATACGAAATGGCTGCCGCATCCCAGGCAAGCGACGGAGCGTAGGTCCAGTGCGCGATTAGCAACGCGACCGCGGCGACGGCAAGGCCAAGCAGAGCAGAGATCAGCAAATGGAGTCGGACTCTTCGATGCATACAAACATTGTGCTCCACCGCGATGCTGCGTGCGTGTAACTACCTACCGGACATTGCCCAAGCTCTACTTCTTCATCGACCGCGGCGAACATCCCTGAACGGCACATCACGATCAGCTGCATACTCCCGAGGCATCATTAGCACTCGCTCTGAAATCATGTTGCGGCTCATCTCCGTTGAGCCGCCAGCAATGCTCGCTGACTGGCGCATGAGGGCCGCTACGCCGACTTGCTGCAGCACGCTGCGGTCACCGATTTGACCAACCACCGAAATATCTCCAGCGAGCTCCAGCATCACGTCTGTTCGCAACTGATTGGTCTCGGCCGATCCCAATCGCATCATCGAACTTGAATGCGCTGGATAGTCGGCCGAAGCCATACCTTTGGTCACTCGACGGATCAGCTGCGCATTTGCAACTTCCTGCGCGTGCATCCCTCCGATGAGCTCGCGCACTGCCGGGTCCTTCTCTTTGCCAACTTTGCGAGCCATCGACACTGGCGTGTGTGAATTGTGAGCGGTGCCGCGGGCGCGAACCATGCCACTTGCGTAGGGCGAACCGCCGCCGACTGCCTGACGCTCGTAGAACAGCTGACGCTGGCCAACAGTCCAACCATCGTTTTCGGTTCCAACCAGATTCTCAGCTGGAACAACGAGATCGGTGAAGAACTCCTCGCAGAATTCCGTTGACCCATTGACCATCTGCACTCGATTCATATGCGTGGCTGGATCGTGCACAGGCACGATGATCATGGACAAGCCCCGGTGCTTGGGTGCGTCCCAGTCAGTGCGGACCAGACAGGTTGCATAGTCAGCCGCGAAGGCGAAGGTACTCCAGCACTTCTGTCCGTTGATGATGTATGTGTCGCCATCGCGCTGAGCGCGGGTCAGAAGGCCGGCAAGGTCAGATCCACCACTGGGCTCAGACAGGAACTGACACAAGACCAGCTCACCGGAGATAGCCCCGCGCACGTACTTCTGCTTCTGCTCCTCAGTGCCCATGTCGAGCAACATCGCTGAGCAGATTCCAAGGGAGGGAACATTGAGCGCTACCGGCATCTCATATGGCGCCGATTCTTCGTTGAACGCTGCCTGATACTCCCGTGTGAGGCCCTGGCCGCCGTATTCGGTCGGAAAGCAGATTCCAGAGAAGCCGCCTGAGAACAGCAACTTCTGCAGGTCGCGGGCATCCAGCCAGTTCTGCTCTTCGGTATCAATGCCATCGCGCTTGGGCATCGTGCCCGCCTTCGGCATGTTCTTGTCGAGCCAGACACGTGCACGCTGGCGAAAGTCCTCGACGGATTCTGAACGCTGGGCCATGGCATTCCTCAAATCGCTGTGCTAGAAGTTTGACCGATACTAGGTATCAAGCCGATCTAGCGCAGGAATTTGCGAGGACTGCAGTCAACACAGAGCGTTTTAGCCGTAGACGAGAAATTCGATATCGCGAATGGCCGTGGCCAGTGGAACCGTCAATACGTGACTCACCCCAGCTTTGACACCGATCCGGAAGCACTCACGGTAGTAATGAATGATTTCGCGCGGAGAACCATGGAATTTGTTGAAGACCTCAATGCCGTAGGCCTGCAAGTCGGTCACGAGCGCTCGGGAGTTGTGGACCTTGTCGGCAATCGAGACCATCACGAGATCAACTGGTTCTGTCTCCAAGCGATCCAGGTAGCGCTGCTTGCGCTCCCAATAGATCGGCCAGTAGCCATCGTCGTCATCGTCCAATGAATCGCTGCAGCCCAACACAATGTCCGCAACTCGATCGCCAAACACCGTGCGCACTTCGGCAAGACGCCAAAGCCCTCCTTGATCCTCAACTACGTCGTGAAGCAGCCCTGCGATTGCTTGATCCTCATCGCCACCGGCCTCGATGATGAGACTGGATACGCCGAGCAGATGCGACATGTAGGCAATGTTCCCGCCCTTGCGGGTCTGGTTTGCATGGGCATGCGAGGTATACCGGATGGCTTCGAAATAGCGGTCCGATAGAACGAGGTGCGGGCGTGCCATCACACTCCTTTGTTCCCTACACAATGTCACATTGATGGGGGTTTCGAATCATTTCGCCCGTCATCTGCAGGCACGGGGCGCTCAGCCCGAGCCATAAAGTAACGTGCAATCCCCATTGATGACTGCATCCGAAGGAACGTGCCCGCTGTGAGCCTGACCCTCAATGACCTCGCCCCCCTTCGCGATATTCGTGCGACTGACGCCGGCTTTGATGTCAACACCTTGGTGACGCCTCACGGCGGCATCTACGGGGCTTACCTGATGTTCCAACAGGTGCTGATTGCTGAGCTCGTCGCTCCAGGCAAGAGGGTGATCTCGCTGCAGACGGCTTTTGCCAACGGTGGAGTCAGCGGGCAGCCGTGCCAGGTCACTGTTGACACTTTGCAGAGCGGTCGCTCCTTCTCCTTTCTGAGTCTGACTTTTCGACAGGACGATCTCATCGTCACAAGGGCCGAGGTGATGCTCACGATCGACGAGCCCGATTTCTTGAGCCATGACAATCCCTGGGCTTCAATTCCTGTTTCAAAGGATTGGCCAAGCACGGGTTCTGGCATCTGGCCCGGAGGGGCTACCCGATGGCCGGATTCCGATCCGACCCAATTGGCTGTTCTGTACGCAACGGACGAGCCAGACTTGGATGCGTCCACGGCGCGAGCGCTCACTGCCTTGGTGACCGAGCCCGCTGTCATGGCCGCCTTGATGAGTTTCAACCAAGTGCCCGCCCAAGCCGGACGAGTCGCAGGCAATGTGCTCACTCAAAACGTGGCATTGCTTCGACCAGTCGATCTCTCCTTGGGGCTGCTCGTTCGCTCGCGTGCCCGATACGCCGGTCAGGGACGCGTGCACGGCGAAGGCAATCTCGAGGACGAATCGGGTGCACTCATCGGCACCTTCTCCACAACAGGAGTTCTGCGCGGGCCCCGAGGCTGAACAGTCCAATCGCCCAATTTCGACTCCACCCATGCAATACAGTCCGTCTGAATCCGCAGTCAGTCGCTTTCACCGTGAGCTCAAAGCACGGTGGGTGCAATTGGCTGTGACAGGAGCACATCGAAAGGGCTGACATGGTTGCGCTGGTTGAAGAATGGGACACCGCAGGACTTCAGTACGAGGTTGTCGACGAAGTCGCATGGTTGCGATTGAACCGACCTCAGAAGCGCAATGCAATGGACCTGCCACTGCGCAGGGCCCTGCTCGCAGCCATTCACGAGGCCAGCGAGGACAACGGCGTGAAGTGCGCCATCATCACGGGCAACGGCTCGGTCTTCTCCTCAGGCGCAGACCTCACCCAACCGGGTGGACCCACGGAGATTCCAGCAGATCGTCGGCGCCCAGCGCCACTGACGGCCCGCGATGACGGCATCCTCTACGGCTGGGCTCGTCTGTTCGAAGCGATCTGGCGAAGCGAGACTCCATTCATCAGCGCCGTGAACGGTGTGGCTGCTGGTGGTGGCTGCCAGCTCGCGCTCGGCTGCGATCTGATCATTGCCTCCGAAGAGGCCGCCTTCTGGGAGGTCTTCGTCCGTCGTGGCCTGCCCATCGAGGGTGGCGGCGCATGGCTGCTTCCGCGCATGGTTGGCCTGCCACGGGCAAAGCAGATCGCACTGTTTGGTGATCCCATCCCGGCCAAGCAAGCCGAGGAGTGGGGACTCATCAACCTTTGTGTTCCCGCAGACGAGTTGCTCAGTACGGCCGCAGACTGGGCACAGCGACTGGCAAAGATGAGCGCTCCGACCGTTGGCCCATCGATGGGCGTACCCGGTGAAGATCTCAGCTACCGCGTTGGCCACATCAAGAGCCAGATCAATATGGGCATGGAGACTTCGATGCTTGCTTCATTCCGCGAAGAGGCAACCCTGCTTTCCTTCCGTCCTGGAGCTGCTGCGCACTAGGCAACTGTTTGGGGAATATCCAGGTGGCCGCGCGAGGTTGTCACAGTGAACATCGTTCGGCGACAAGGAGTAATGCATGAGCAAGCTCGTGGTCTATGGCGCGACAGGGTATGCCGGCAGCCGCATTGTGGCCGAGGCAGCAAGTCGCGGGCATGAAGTGACTGCTGTTGCGCGAAATATTGCAGATGCGCCGGCGATCGAGGGCGTCGCGTATGTTGCCGGCTCGTTCTACGACGCTGCCCTGCTGCACGAACTCACCAAGGATGCTGATGTGCTTGTGAGCGCGATTCATGCAATGTCTGCAGACGGCGATTCGATCATTGATGCCCTCCCCACACTGGTGGAAGTTGCACAGACCAATGGCGTACGCATTGGCATCGTTGCAGGGGCGGGCAGCTTGTATGTCTCTGCGGGTGGCGAGCAGGTTCGCATTGCCTACGCATCAGCGCTTCCAGCTGAGGCGATGCCGGAGATCAATACTCATGCAGCCTTCCTCGAGGCCTTGCGTACAACACCAGCCGATGTTGATTGGTTCTTCGTGAGTCCAGCACTCTCCTTTGGCTCTCACGTTCCCGGTGTGCGCACCGGCAATTACCGTCTCGGCGGCGATGTCCTCCTTACCGATGTCGATGGCCAATCGGCAATTAGCGGTGACGACTACGCCATTGCATTCGTAGATGAGATCGAGAAGCCCGTCCACCACCGCACGAGGTTCACTGTCGCGTACTGACCATCTGCAATGCGCGTATGCTCAAGGGCAGCAACATGATTCACATTGTTAGGAACCAGCGAACAGATCGAGCGATGATGCATTTAGGCGCCTAGCCCTCGCGCGTGTGGTTCACCAAGTTCGATTTCTTCTCGATCACAGGTTTCGGCGATCAGGAGGCATTGGGGGCGACACTACGTTGAGGCAGGCATGCATTGCTTTGACCATCTCCACCGTTGCCCTCGCCTGCGCACTTTCCCCACTTCAAGCAGCCAGCGCCGACAACCTAGTTTCGGCAACGGCGCACTCGCTCACAGCGCGCATGGTGGGTACCGCTACTTCCGAACGACCATTTGAGTTGGAGGCTTTTGCCGATCCAAGCCTGCCCATGGGTGCTGGCGACCCGTCCTCAGCCTCATGGACAAATGCGAGCACCGGAGTCGTGTCAACAGTTGATGCAGTGGTTGGGGCAGACAACATCGCGCGTTTCCAGATTCTGGCTTGGCAAAGCGTGGCCATCACGGTTGCCTATGGCACTTCCACCACGCAGGTTGAGGTTGCGGTTGCTCCGGCACGCGCTCCAATCAAAGCTCCGGCCAATGCTCCATTGCAACTACTGGCGTACCGCATCAATTTGGACCCAGCGGCCGTTGGCGAAGGTGCAAACTCGAGCGTTGCAATGCTGAGCCAAGAGCGCCGAGCGTCAATGACGGGCAAGTCGTGGCATCGCGGTTGCATAGCGCTTTCCTCCCTGCGCGAGATCCAAGTAAATTACTGGGGAGTAGATGGGTACCGGCATCGAGGAATCCTCATCGCCAATGAAGCAGTCGTCTCGTCTATCCGTAAGGCATTCACCACCATGTACAACATCGGCTACCGCTTTCGCTCTATGCATCCGGTGGATGTATATGGCAAGAACCCGAAGGGCATCGGGGCAAGTGATTACGGATCGATGGCTGCTGGCAATACCTCCATGTTCAATTGCCGGTATCAAGTGGGCAAGGAACGCAGCCACCTATGGAGTCCGCATGCCACTGGCCGGGCCTTGGACATCAATCCATGGGAGAACCCCTATCTGGCCCGGGGTGGTGTGCTGCCGAATCGCTGGTGGTTTGACACTCGAGCGAGTTCACCCCTGGTCATTCGAGGCGGATCTCCCATCACCAAGATCCTGCGAGCCAACCATTGGAAGTGGGGCGCGCGGTTCAAGGACTATCAGCACTTCGACTACCGTGGCTAAAGCGGCACTTCAAAGGCTGTGCTGCGAACCAGACCAGCCGCCCGGCCCTTGGCCGAGATGACCAATGCCATCTTCCGCGAAGCCTCGTCGATCATCTCGTTGCCGAGCATCACGGCACCTCGTGAACCACCTGCAGCCGACGTGTAATAGTCGTAGGCATCCAGGATCAGTTCCGCATGGTCATAATCACTTTGCAGGGGCGAGAACAGCTCGTTGACGACATCGACTTGATCCGGATGCAGTACCCACTTGCCATCGAGCCCGAGAGCCGCCGAACGCGAAGCGACCCGACGCAAGCCTTCGGGATCCCTGATGGCGAGATACGGACCATCGATAGCGAGTTTGTCGTTCGCGCGCGCGGCCATCAGGATGCTCATCAGGATGTGGTGATAGGCATCACCGACGTCGTAGCCCGGCGGCTGCTCCCCCACCACGAGTGATTTCATGTTGATACTGGCCATGAAATCGGCAGGCCCAAAGATGATCGTCTCAAGCCGCGGACTGGAAGCAGCGATGGCATTGACGTTCACCAGCCCGAGCGCATTCTCGATCTGCACCTCAATGCCGATTGCGCCGGGCTGGAGCTCATTTGCCTTTTCAAGCTGGGTAATGAGCAGATCAAGGGCAATGACCTGCTCTGGAGTCTGCGCCTTGGGCAGCATGATGCAATCAATGTGAGCGCCTGCGCCGTCGATGACGGCAATGACATCGGCGTAGGTCCACTGACTTGTCCAGTCGTTGACGCGAACACTCAGGATCTTGTCGCCATAACCGCCGCCATTGAGGGCAGCAACGATGTTCTCGCGAGCATCCTGCTTGGCTAGCGGCGCGACTGCATCCTCAAGATCCATGAAAAGCGCGTCAACGGAAAGCCCCTTGGCCTTTTCCAACATCTTGGTGCTCGAGCCTGGAACTGCAAGAACTGAACGTCGACTTCGCGAGCGGCGATCACTGGATGACATGGTCCGAAAGTCTAGTTGCGCTTGGAAACCTTCACGCCGGTTCCGTAGGCGAGGATCTCGCTGAGTCCGTTTCCGACATCCGAGGAGTCGAAGCGAACACCCAGCACTGCATTTGCACCAAGTTCTTTTGCGTGGGCCATCAGTCTTTCGACTGCCTGCTCCCGTGCAGCGTTCACCACCTGTGTGTATTGCGGCACCTCGCCAGCAGCCAGGGAACGGAAAGCACCAGCGAATCCTTTCGCAAAGCCAACGCTTCGCACCAGCACGCCCCAGCACATACCTAAGTGCTCATCAACCTGATACCCGGGAATCTCGAATGTTGTGGACATCATCGCTTCATCAGTCATAGGCCAAGCCCATCACTTTCGCATTCAGTTGTCCACGCGCGATGCCTGATCAGCGGACAGTGAAGCCGCCATCCATGACCAATTCAGTTCCAGTTGAGTACGTTGCATCTGCAACGAGGTACAGCATCCCCTTGGCCATCTCTTCAGGCTGCCCCCATCGATTAATGATCTGGGCGTGCACTGGCCTGTCACCGGCCGTATTCATCGGAGTATCGATGGCACCAGGATGGATGGAGAACACTCGGATGTTGTCGGGCCCCAAATCCAAAGCTGCTGATTTGGTGAGTCCACGAACCCCCCACTTGCTTGCAACATAGGCGCTGATGCCCGCAGTTCCCACAAGTCCAGCAACCGATGAGGTGTTCACGATGACTCCCCCACCCGCTGCTTTCATCGACGCGGCCACAGCGCGCATGCCAAAGAAGGTCCCAGTGAGATTGACCGCGATCACGCGATCCCAGTCGGCAGTTGCCGCCGTCGCGATCGGAGTGGACGCGGCGATGCCAGCATTGTTGACGAGGATGTCGATGTTGCCCAAGGTGCTCATCACTTCGTCGACGACGGCTGTCCAGTTGTCCTCGTCAGAGACATCAAGATGAAGGTAGGTCGCGCCTATCTCATCTGCGAGGGCATTGCCAATGTCATCGGAGACATCACAAATCACCACCTTTGCGCCCTCATCGGTCAGCAAGCGGCAATGAGCCTCGCCAATTCCCATCGCTCCACCGGTAACTATTGCGATAAGTCCTTGAACCCTTGGCATAGCTGTGACCATACTGGCCAGCGGCCCTAGCGGGTCAGCTTTCCTTGACCCTTCACGAGAGGCATTCCATGGCACACGGACCCATTGAACCCTTCAAGATCGGCTTCTTGAACGAAGGACTGATGGAGGGCGATGCATTTGACCTCAGTCTTGGTAGAGCGATCCGACTTCGCTTTGAAGAGGCCTACGAGAGTGGATTGATTGATCGGCCGGTCGAGTTGGTTGTCGCCAACGGCTATGGGCTTCCGTCGGGCACGGCGAAGGCTGTCGAAGATGCTTGGATGGAACTCAAGAATGCTGGAGTCCTCGGGATCATGGGACCGGGCATCACAGATAACTGCATTGCAGTAAAGCCACTTTTCGAAGAATACAAAGTTGCCACAATCAACTTCCCAGGCACCGTTTTGTCGAGGGGTGAGTATGGATTCCACTACCAGTTGGGCGCGCTATATGAAGACGGGCCAATCTGCGCCCGGGCGATCGCTCGCAAGGGGCTAACTGAAGTTGCCGTCATCAGGGATCGCGGTCCCATCGGCCTTGAATTCTTCGAATACTTTGTCGATCAGTGCGAGATGAGCGGAATCTCCGTGATCAGCGATCAGGTCGTCTCGCCAATCGCCACTGATCTGACATCCCAGGTGGCCAAGGCGAAGGCTTCAAACCCGCAAGCCTTGGTCTATCTCGGCTTTGGCGGAATCCTCAGCGAGCTCTCTCAGGCAATCGCTGACGCAAACTTCACGGTGCCGCGCTTCACCTGCACTGCAGGATTGCATTGGTACAGCAAGACGCCCGAAGAACGCGTTGTGCTCAAGGGATGGACCTACGTCGACATGGTCGACGAGGAGAACCCAGTGATGCAGCACATGATGCGCGAGTTCAAATCGCGTTGGGACATGGACGGCTTCAATCCGATCTTCGGCGTCGGCTACGACATGGCAACACTCGCCGTTCTCGGATTGCACTACGCCCCGGTCTACACAGCCGAAGGTTTCAAGGAGGGGCTCGAAAAGATTCACCACATTCCTTCAGTGCTCGGCGCCAAGGGAACGGTGATGGGCTTTGGCCCCCATGAGCGCACCGCACTCAAGGGCCCCGACTACCTGCTCCTGCGAGAGATGGATCTCGAAAGCACCACTCGATACATGGGCTAAGCCAAAGTCCCCACCGAATTGCTTCGATGGGGACTTTGGTAGTTCTTCAGGTGCTATTAGCGGCTGCGAGATCCCTGCGGGCGACGATTTCCGTAGTTGTTGCTGCCACCTCGATTTGAAGATACTGGTCGGGGCTGCGAGGAGTTCGCCGGAACCTTGATTCCGGTCCAGCTTGCAGTGACGCCTGCCTTCTTCAGCAGCATTCGCACTTCAGCAACTTGATCCGGTGTGGCCACCGTGATGACTTCACCGGCAGCACCAGCGCGAGCGGTACGACCAGAGCGGTGGGTGTACGCCTTGTGTTCAATTGGCGGATCTGCGTGCACGACCAAGGGCACGTCATCAACGTGAATGCCCCGAGCAGCAATGTCAGTTGCGACAAGCACCTTCGCCGTGCCAGAACTGAATGCCAGCAGATTTCGCTCCCGGGCATTCTGCGAGAGATTGCCGTGCATCTCGACAGCGTTGATGCCGCCCGTCTCCAACTTTCGCGTGAGTTGCTTTGCGCGGCTCTTCGTGCGAGTGAACATCACGACACGGCCACGCTGAGCGAGCTCATGAATCGTTCCGGGACGGTCGGCTTCAGAGACGACGACCACGTGGTGATCCAGCAGAACCGGGGCTTCAACCTCTGCGGCATGTGACACCGGATTGTCGAGATAGCGCTTCACCAGGCTGTCGACTCCACCTGCAAGAGTCGCGCTGAATAGCAGACGCTGACCATTGCCATCAGTGGCGTCAAGAATCTTGCGGACGATCGGCAGGAAGCCCTGATCGGCCATGTGATCGGCCTCGTCGAGCACGGTGATCTCAACACGATCCAAAGTCACATCCTTGGCCTGCATGTGATCGAGCAATCGGCCTGGGCAAGCGACGACAATTTCAACACCCTGCGAAAACGCTGAGCGCTGGGGTCCGTGGCTGACTCCACCGAACACAGTGGTGACGCGCAGATCAACGGCTGCTGCGAGCGGCTCAATAACTGCGGCGACCTGAGTTGCCAGTTCCCGAGTGGGCACGAGCACGAGGGCACGCGGACGACCAGCTGCACGTGGCTTCGGGTTGGCAGCCAGAGTTGCAACGAGTGGCAGGGCAAAGGCAAGAGTCTTGCCTGAACCAGTGCGACCCTGACCAAGCACATCGCGGCTGGCGAGCGCATCGACCATCGTTGCCTGCTGAATTGGGAAGGGCTCAAAGATCCCCTGGCCGGCGAGTACCTGCGCCAGGATTTCCGGAACGCCAAGTGCAACGAATGGATTGTCGGCCGCGATCTCGACCAGCAAGGGCTTGGTGATGACGATTGGCTTGCCGGGGTTGTTGCCGCTACTTGATGCACCATTTGGGCGCGTTGCTGGGCGACGACGGGGGTTAGGGCGACTGTTTGATGGTCGCTGGGACGTGGGACGTGAAGCTTGGGTGGGGCGGGACATCGTTGAAACTCCTCTAGCGGGCATACGCGCCGCTGGATCAAGCATGCAGATCATGGGCTGCCGCGAAATTCAAGGAATCTCGATGTGTCTGTTTCGGCCTGTTGCCGAAGTGCACCCATCTGTCTGTTGCGCGTCCATGGTGACACGCGCCTTGCCCAGAGTCCAATTGGCTCGCCGCACTGACTCGTCGTACGAGGTGTCGTGCATCACAGGCAAACTCAACGGTCAGCGTTCGTCTTTCGCGAGTCGCCCAAGGCTGAGGTATGCAATTGGCCCAACAGGTTGGACGAAAACGCCCAACAACCACAGTGCTTTTGATCCGCGCACTTCAGACGATCTTCTCGACGCAAGATCGACAAGAGCAATCGATGTCAGTACGAGTTCTACTGCTGAGGCTGCCAGGATCACACGCTGCTGAGTGCGCGTGAAGTCAGCCCACTTCTTCTTTGCCATCATCCAAGCCTTCCCATGAAGTTGCACAATCGCAGACTGCTCGACCATCTTCGCGCATGAACGAATAGCCGTCCGCATTGATTCCTAGCCGCTATCTTCATCTGAAATCCGTCTGCCAAACCAGGAGGAAATCATGCCCGTGATCGCCATTGTCGGAGCCGGACCAGGGATGGGCGCCGCCATTGCGCGCCGATTCGGCCAAGAGGGCTTCCAGGTCGCGCTCCTGGCCCGAACCCAAGGCAAGCTCGACACCTTGACTGCAGAACTCCAGGCAGAAGGCATCCTGGCGCGTGGATTCGCAGCTGATGTACTCGATCGAGCATCGATCACTGCGGCTCTAAACGCCGTGGAATCGTCAATGGGCGCCATCGATGTCCTTGAGTTCTCGCCCGCCGACCCGACTCTTCCACGGCAATCTCCCACCGAGGTGACGGTCGAGGGCGCACAAGCCCAACTCGAATTCTATGTGCACGGTGCGATTGCAGCAGTGCAAGCAGTACTGCCGCAGATGCTCGAACGTGGCAGCGGCACCATCATCATGACGACCGGAGGTTCGTCAGTGTTCCCGAATGCGGTCTTCGGAAATATCGCGCTCGCGGCAGCCTCGCTTCGCAATTGGGCGCTCAGTTTGAATGCCGCGGGCAAGGACAAGGGAGTGCACGTTGTGCATATTGCAATCAACGCCTGGATCGGCAATCAGCCTGGTGCTGAGATCTCTGCAATCACGCCTCTGTATTGGCAGGCGTACAGCGACCCATCCATCAGCGAATTGGTATTTTCGCCGGAGGCCTAGCTCACCCGCATCAAGGGGTCAAGGGCAGAGACATCCAATGGCAGACTCGCCCAATGGTGCGACCTGTAATTGGGCTGACGAGCTATCTCGAACCCGCTATTTGGGGTGATTGGGAATCCAAGGCGGTACTCATCCACGACTGGTACGTGGATGTCCTGCACGAAGCAGGGGCTGAAGTGGTGATTCTTCCTCCTGAAAATTCTCCGACCGTTGTCGATCGCTGCGATGGCCTGGCGCTAGCTGGTGGGGCTGATGTCAGTCCGCTCCTCTACGGAGCTGAAGTTGATCCGACGACCGACGTTCCTCGCATCTCAAGGGACGAGAGTGAACTCTCGCTCTATCGGCGGGCTCGCGAACTCGGGATGCCAGTGCTAGGCATCTGCCGCGGGGTGCAGTTGATGGCAGTCGCGCACGGCGGATCGCTGATTCAGCACCTCCCTGCGCTCACGGATGTGAAACACCGCGAGGGAACTGAGCATTTCGTTGATCATCAGGCCAGTTTCGCCGAGGGCTCTCACACTGCTCGACTCTTGGGTGTAGGTCCACTGATCGTGAACTCATCGAATCATCAAGCCGTGGATTCCCCCGGCGATCTGACCATCACCGGATGGTCGCAGGACGGCACAGTCGAGGTGTGCGAAGACACCTCAGCCGAATTCTGCATCGGTGTGCAGTGGCACCCCGAGCACCCTGAGCGCCGTCTCGTGGACGCGCCCTTGATCAGGGCCTTCGTCGAATCAGCTTTGCGCTACAGCGGGATAGCAGACGGATAGCAGGTATATAGGCATCGACCGGACTTGAAGATCAGCCGTGCTCGGCGAGGATGTTGACCATCCAGTTGATGCCGAACTGGTCGACGAGCATCCCAAAGGTGTCACCCCATGGAGCAGTGGTCAACGGCTGCTCAATGCTTGCCCCCACTGCGAGCCCATCCCAGTAGGTGCGCAGAATATCTTCGTCCGGCCCACTCAAGGAAACCGAAAATGCACTGCCATGGGTCCCCTCGATGTGCATTGGCGCATCGGAACCCATGAGCACCAGTCCGCTGTCGCTGATGAGTTGGGAGTGCATGAGCTGATTGACCTCTGAAGGGTCGACCTCCATGCCAGCCTCGCTGTAAGTGCTCATCGTCAACTCTCCGCCGAAGATTGAGTGATAGAACTCCATCGCCGCACGAGCATTTCCTCGCCAGTTCAAATATGGATTCAGGGTGACGGCCATGGTGCCTCCAGCGAGTTGGGTGCCCTCATTCTTTCGGACAGTCGCTCGCACGAAAAGCCAACATTGGACGAATTCCTCCCGTTAGTTGACATCGATGTAGTCGCGATATATCGTTACTACATCGCGAACAGTCGCGAGAGAGAAAGTTGGACATTATGACTGAGGCTTATCCCCTCGAATTTGGCCCTTGGAACTCCCGTCGTGGAGCCGGCCAGCACAGCCGTAAGGCTCGCGCCATGTGGGCGCTGATGAACGCGCAAGCTGACGACAATTCGTCTGCACAAACCCCAGCGGCCGAACCGGCCCAAGATCGGGGTGGGCCGCAACGCGGCCATCGTCACGGCGGTCATCGCCGTGGATCAGATCGCCAAGACCCTTGGAACCCACGTGGCCGCGGACCTTGGGGTCCCTCGCGCGGACGTCGTCGCGAGCGCGGCGATGTGCGAGCAGCCATCCTGCTCCTGCTGGCCGAGCAGCCCCGTCACGGATACGAGATTCTCACCGAGCTCGCTGACCGCAGCGACGGACAGTGGCAGCCATCTCCAGGCTCCATCTACCCGGTACTCAAGCGACTTGCCCAAGACGGGCTTGTTGCTCCATCAAATCAAGATGGCAAGCGAGTATTCACGCTAACTGATGCTGGGCGAGCACTTGTTGCGGCAGAAGGCGAATCCTGGGGTGAGCCCTGGACCAACCCCTCCGAAGCCGATAACGACGGTGCCAGCGCATTGTGGAATGAGGGTCGCCAGCTGGGCGGCGCTGTGCAGCAAGTCAGTCAGCTCAACGACCCCGCACAGATCGCTGCAACGGCAGAAATCCTCGTCGAGGCGCGCAAGAAGATCTATCGCCTGCTCGCAGATTAAGTCTGAACAAGAGCAAGGCAAGGCAGCTAGCCTGATTGGATGCTGACCGAAACCTTGATTCAGGAAGCCTCGCCGATCATCAATCGCATCGGCGGGGCTTTCTATTTCACTCCCGAAACCCTCGGGCGCGGACGCGAGCTCGGACTCAACGGCTTGCAGTTCTATTTCATCGGGCGCGGCGGTGTGCTGGGAGATGTCGAATGGCCAGTAGTCGTCAGCGCCTTTGGCTACTTCTCCCCAACGATGGTCAACAAATTCTGGAACTCGGCTCAAGAAGTGCTGCCTCCACGGGAAGGCGGACGAGCGTTCCTTGAATGCTCCCGTGAGTTCGGACGGCTGCATCTGACTCAGATCGAAAGCCTTGACTCATTCTGCGCAGCGGCTGAACAGATCACGAAGGCCATTGATCCATTCAGCCTTCCGCTGTACGCAGCTGTGAGTTGTGAACCCTTCGCGGAGGATCTGCCTGCGCGCGCAATGCAATACCTGACCATCCTGCGCGAACATCGCGGCTCGGCCCACTTGCTCGCGCTCGTCGCGGTTGGCCTTGATCCGCGAGTGGCCGATGTGATCAACAGCGCCGAGAACTACAAGATTCATGGCTGGGCGCAAGCGGATTTGCCCGTGCCGACGCCGAAGGATCTGGATCTCATGTATCAAGCTCATCAACTCACCAACCAGCTCGTGAGCACTCCATTCTCAGTGCTCGACGATGAAGGCCAGCTGGCATTCATCACAGGCCTGCGGGCAATCGAAGAAGCTGTGCCGGCGAGTTGAGGCGGCGGCTACCCGCTGGCAATATCCTTGCGGTCTATGGCACTTTTGGTTGATCAGGCGCATTGGCACTGGCGTGAACGCATGTGGTGCCACCTGATCAGCGATACCTCGTTGAACGAGTTGCACGCATTCGCGGCCAGACTCGGCATTCCCGAGCGCGGATTCCAGGGCGATCACTACGACCTTCCGCACGATCTGCGTGCACAGGCGATCGAGCAAGGCGCACTCGAAGTCAGCAGCAAGGAAATTATCCTTGCACTGCGTACGTCCGGGCTGCGCCGACGCCCATCCCCCACTAGCCTGATTTGATGCAAACTGAAGCCCTCGTTAATGCCGCCTCCCCCATCATCGGACAGCTCGGTGGCACCTACTTCTTCACCGCAAGCACCTTGGCCCGTGGCAAGGAACTTGGGCTCGACGGTATGCGCTTCTACTTCTTGGGCCGTGGTGCACCGCTGGGCGATGTCGAGTGGCCGGTGGTGGTCAGTGCCTTCGGATTCTTCAATCCGAAGCTGATCGACAAGTTCTGGAACTCCGCACGCACAACCCTTTCCGCCAAGGATGCCGCTCCCATTTACCGCGAATGCACCGCGCAATTCGGTCGCGAGAACTTTGCATCGGTCCAAGGCATCGCGCAGTTTTGCGAAGCCGCTGAACTGATTGTCAGATCCGCTGATCCCGCAGGCTTGCCACTGTTTGCCGGCCAACTCTCGCTACCGCTGGCTGACGATCTTCCGGGTCGGGCTGCACAACTGGTGACGATCCTTCGCGAACACCGCGGCTCGGCACATGTCGCGGCAGTTATTGCTGTAGGACTCGAGCCACGAGTCTCCGCAGCCCTCGGGCCAGAGGCCAGCTGGAGATTCCACGGATGGACATTGGACGACGGACCTGAGCCAACTGATGCGGATCGACATCTTCGGATCCAGGCCGAAGAGCTCACCAATCGCGTTGTGAACAAGGCCTTCGCTGTCCTGACAGAGGCAGAGGGGGAAGCGCTGCTGGCTGGGCTGCGCGGCATGCAAGCGGCTATGCCAACCCAGGCTTGGGCGATGAAGGAAGCACCAGAGCAGTCACCGACTGCCAACTCGGACAAACTCCTAGCGTGATGTGACCTGCGCCACTACGGTCAGCGCCAGCCCGAGAGCCGAGCGTCGAAAATTCCGCAGAAGGTGCAGCCATGTCATCAATTGAAGTCGATTCCTATCGCGTCACCGATCCGTTCTTCGGTACGCCCATCATCGATATCGATGACGAGCGCGAACTGCCTACCCCCCATCGCTTCGTGCACGGCTACTTCGAGGGCACCAGCACCCGCTTTGCGATCGCCTTCCCGCCGGCCGACCTCTATCAGGGACGGCTGTATCAGCCACTTGAAGGCGCCAATGCGGGTCACGAGAATGTGAACACCGGTCCGCTAGGCCAGGTGACCGGCGGACTGCAGATGATCTTTCGGCTTGGCGGCTACGCCATCGAGTCCAATATGGGCCACATCGGCGATGTCATGGACCCCAAGGCAGGCGTTGACCCCACGCTGTATGGCTGGCGCGCAGCCGCGGAATCCGCACGCTTCTCAAAGTTCGTTGCCGCACAGATCTACGGATCAGAGCCGAAGTACTCCTATGTCTACGGCGGCAGTGGTGGTGCTCGCAGATCACCGTTGTGTCTTGCGTATGCCCCTGACGTGTGGGACGCCGCACTGCCCTTCATGGGCGATGCACAGGACGGCGACTACGGCGACCACGAGTTGCTGCGGGGTGCGACGCCGAACTTCTCTTGCATGTTCAATGTGCAGCGGATGCTGGGCAGCAAGCTGCTGGGCGTAATCGATGCCATGTGGCCCGGCGGCAGCGGTGATCCCTTCGCCGGATTGACGGTGGATGAGAAGGAGGAGCTTGCCAACCTCTACCGCATCGGCTTCCCGCGCGGCGATGAGTCCTTCATCCTGCAGCCGATGGGACAGATCTGGCTCTGGGCGTCGATGGCCAATCGTCTGCAGCAGGACTACCCCGCCTACTGGGAGAACTTCTGGACCAAGCCCGGACATGTGGGCTTTGATCGACCTGAGTTGGTCGCCGATGACCTCGTTGTCCTGGAGACAACCGTGAAGCGCGTGCTCTACGCGAAGGAACTCGCCGAGGATCCCACTTTGCAGATCCCTGAGTTGGCTCAACTTCGCTCACTGGCTGCACTGTTCGCCAGCATGAACAACATGGAGCACATTCCCATGGCACTGCAACTCGATGAGGCCCCAGATGGCTACCTCATGGGTGCTGGCATCGAACTCCTGAGCGGAGCCGCAGCCGGTCGTCGGCTGTATGTGATGAATGGAGCCGGCGACGTGTTGCTGGCCGACAGCGACGGCGAGGCCAGCAACAAGCGTTTCCGCGGAGTCGAGCCAGGTGATCGAGTCCGCATCGACAATCGCGCTTTCCTGGCCTACTGCTACTACTACCGGCACCATGTTCCAACTGATGCCGAGTACCAGTTCCTCACTGTTGACGGGCGACCGATCTACGACCAGTACGAACTGCCAACGATGTCGCCATTCATGGGCGTCAAGCACACCGGCCGAATAGAAGGCAAGCTGCTGTGGGTGCACCACACACACGACTCATCGCTCTGGCCGCCGCAAGGCATCGGCTTCAAGGCCAACATTGAGCGGGAGTACGGCAAGGAGATTGCCGACTCCAAATTCAAACTGCGCTGGTCAGAGAACGCCGAACACGTGCCGCCGGCAATGACTGCTCCCGGTCCTGGCCGAGCAAACAACACCTGGTTGATCGATTACCACCCGATCATCGAGCAATCACTTGTCGACCTGAAGCACTGGGTTGAAGATGGCATCGAGCCGGCTGACACTGCGTTCGAATACCGCGATGGAGCGATCATCCTGCCAGCGACCGCGGAGGAGCGCGGCGGCATTCAGCCAGTCGCGACAGTTACCGTCAATGGCTCAGCGGTGACGAATGTGCGCGTCGGCGAAGCGGTGAACTGCACCGTTGATGTGCACACTCCACCGAATGCCGGAACGATCATCGGCATACAATGGGACTTCGATGGACGCGGTTCTTTTCCGGTGCGCGAGACTCTCGACGGCTCACAAGCATCCGTGCAGAAGTCGACTTCACATGCATTCGACAAGCCAGGCACCTACTTCGTCAGTGCCCTTGTCGAATCGCATCGTGAAGGAGACGTCAATGCGACCTCGCGTCGCATTCCCAACCTCGCGGCCGCACGCGTGGTCGTCAGCTAAGTAGCTCGAAAAACAATTGGGGTCCGGGCTTCAAGCCCGGTTCCCAATTGTTCGTCTAATCGGATCGATCAGGTGGAGGTCCACTTCGGTGCGCGCTTCTCGCCGAAGGCAGTTGCGCCCTCCTTGGCATCGTTGGATGCAAAGACCGGGCCGGTGACCGTCTGCTGCCAGGCCATGAACTCCGGGTCGGTCCAGCTGGCGGCCTTGGCCAAGATTGCCTTGGTGGCCTTCAAGGCCAGCGGACCGTTCTGCGCAATCCGCTCGGCGATCTCGACGGCAGAGTCCAGTGCCTTGCCCGGCTCGGCGAGCACCGACACCAAGCCCCAGGCATTGGCCTGCTCGGCATCGATGATGTCGCCTGTGAGCGCGAGCAGCGAAGCTGCGGGGTAGCTCATCACGCGCGGGAGCCGGTAGAGGCCGCCGCCAGCTGCGACCAGGCCTCGCTTGACCTCGGGAATGCCGAACTTGGCCTCGCGGGAGGCAACGATGATGTCCGTGCACAGCGCCTGCTCGCATCCGCCGGCCAGGGCATAGCCCTCGACCGCCGCAATGATCGGCTTGGCAGGGGGCTGCTGGTTCAGACCCGGGTGCTCGCTGACCTTGTCGAAGGTCGATCCGGCTGCGAATTCGCGAAGATCCATGCCAGAGCAGAAGTTGCCACCAGCTCCAGTGAGCACAGCGACTGAGAGTTCGTTCGAGGTATCGAATTCGTAGAGGGCCTCGGCCATTTCGTACATCAATTCGCGGCTGAGCGCATTGCGTGCCTCGGGCCGGTTCATCGTCATGATGAACACCGCGCCACGCTTCTCGGTGAGTAGTACCTCGCTCATTGCTGCCTCCATGAATTGATTCGATGATCGGCGAGCAAGGTACTTGGATTGTGTTCTCAGCGCCCGGTCTTTCCCATAATTTCCGCGCCTAGAGCGCGAAGGCACCGAACCTGCCCCAGAGCCGCGATCGGAACCAGCATCGGGGCAACGCCAGTGAGTCCCTCACAGGAAGGGCCTCATGTCCGCCCATTCGGGCTGAATCATGAATGTCACCAGCACGTAACAAACCCTGCGATTACATCTCCTAGGCTCCATCCAATCCAGTTCCACGACCTCTAATAACCAAGCCCCGCGCTACCAGCGGTGCGCCGTGCCTGAAAGGGAACATTCATGAGTGGTAATGCCGTTCGTCTGCAAGCCATCAAGGACGTCGAAGCCTATGTGCCTCCTGCAGTGAGCTTTAGCGAGCTTGAAGCACCTGGCGAGATCTTCGGGATGAACGTCTTCAGCAAGTCGGTCATGCAGAAGCGACTGCCCAAGATCGTGTTCAAGTCCGTCACGGACACCATTGAAAACAGCGCACCTTTGGATCCCACAGTCGCTGACGCGGTCGCCTCAGCGATGAAGGACTGGGCACTGGAGAAGGGCGCCACCCACTACGCACACGTCTTCTACCCCCTCACCGGCTTCACAGCTGAGAAGCACGACAGCTTCTTCGAGCCTGTCGGCGATGGCACGGCCCTTGCCGAGTTTGCTGGCAAGACCCTGGTGCAGGGCGAGCCTGATGCGTCCAGCTTTCCCAACGGCGGCCTGCGCAACACCTTCGAGGCTCGCGGCTACACCGGCTGGGACGTCACCAGCCCGGCTTACATCCTGGAAAACCCCAACGGCAACACCCTGTGCATTCCGACGGTCTTCGTCTCGATGACCGGCGAGGCCCTGGATCACAAGACCCCTCTACTGCGCGCCCAGCAGGCCATGTCTGAGCAGGCCGATCGGGTGCTGAGGCTCTTTGGCCAGGATCCTGATCGGGTGGTGTCCTATTGCGGCGCCGAGCAGGAGTACTTCCTGGTGGATCGTCACTTCTTCCTGGCTCGCCCCGATCTGCTCAATGCAGGTCGCACCCTGTTCGGCTGCAAGCCTCCCAAGGGTCAGGAGTTCGATGACCACTACTTCGGTGCCATCCCTGAGCGTGTGCTCGGCTTCATGATGGACACCGAGCGTGAACTGTTCAAACTGGGCATCCCGGCCAAGACCCGCCACAACGAGGTTGCCCCCGGACAGTTTGAAATCGCGCCGATGTTCGAGCGCTCAAACCTCGCAGCTGACCATCAGCAGCAGTTGATGACCACCTTCAAGTCGGTCGCCGAGAAGCACGGCATGGCATGCCTGTTCCACGAGAAGCCCTTCGCGGGCGTCAACGGATCAGGCAAGCACATCAACTTCTCCCTGGGCAACAGCCGCCAGGGCAACCTGCTGCTGCCAGGCGACACCCCGCATGACAACGCGCAATTCCTGGTGTTCTGCGGCGCAGTCATTCGTGCGGTGCACAAATTCGGTGGCTTGCTTCGTGCTTCTGTGGCATCCGCCAGCAATGACCACCGTCTTGGTGCGAACGAGGCTCCGCCCGCGATCATCTCGATCTTCCTTGGCGATCAGCTCGCTGATGTGTACAAGCAGATCGCTGAAGGCGGCGCAACCTCCTCCAAGAGCAAGGGCCAGATTCGCATCGGCGTTGACACCTTGCCGGTGCTGCCAACCGATCCAGGTGACCGCAACCGCACCAGCCCTTTTGCCTTCACCGGCAACCGCTTCGAGTTCCGCGCACCTGGCTCATTGCAGTCAGTTGCTGGTCCGATGACGACCATCAACGCGATCCTGGCTGAGGCTTTGGACTTCATCGCAACGGACATCGAGGCATCACTGGCCTCGGGCGTGGAGTTCAACGACGCCATCCAGAGTGTGCTGCAGAAGATCATGAGCGAGCACGGATCGGTGGTCTTCAACGGCAATGGCTACGCCGACGACTGGCAGATCGAGGCGGCCGAGCGCGGCCTGCCAAACCTGCGCACCACTGTTGACGCCGTCCCTGAGCTCATCACGCCTGCAGCAGTCGAGCTCTTCGAGCACTACAAGGTGTTCAACGAGCGCGAGATGCACAGCCGCTTCGAGATCGCTCTGGAGCAGTACGTCCTGAGCATCAGCGTGGAGGCCAAGCTCACCCTCGAGATGGGCAACACGATGGTGCTTCCTGCTGCGATGCGGTACCAGACAGAGTTGGCGCTCAACGTCGGCGCACTTCTGGCCGCTGGGGTCGAGACTGACACCTCGACTCTGGTTCCGGTCTCCTCGGTGCTCAACGCACTGCGCTCAGCACTTGCTGAACTCAACGCCGTGCTTCATGCCGACCATGGTCACGACATCGAGGCCGAGGCGAAATACGCACTGGAGACTCTCCTGCCAGCAATCGCCACGGTGCGCACCGCCGCGGACTCCCTTGAAGGCATGGTCGCGGACGATCTGTGGCCGCTTCCTACCTACCAGGAGATGCTGCACATCCTGTAAATCGAGGTGAGCACATGTTCACAGCCCAGAGTGCGGAGGATCCAGTGTCAGTGGTCAGCCAGTATCTAGAGGTGGCCGGCATCATCAGAACCTTCCTGGCAACGAGCGAAGTTGCCAAGTACTGGGAGTACCCCAGCGAGCTGGAAGAATGGACCGTTGCCGGCTTGGCCGGACATCTCGCACGTCCGGTGCTCAACATTCCCACCATCCTCGCCGCCAAAGTGCCCAGCGAACTGCCGCTGAAATCTGCCGTGGAGTACTACTCCGCCATGCCAGCCAGTGCTCAGGAAATCAACTCGCAGGTGGCCATCGACATTCGCAAACGCGGAGTGGAATCAGCAGGCACTGGCGCTAAGGATCTGCTCAAGAGGTACGACTCTGCATTGAGCGAACTGTCCACGACTCTCCCCGAGCTCGCTGAGGATCACGAAGTGATTGCCCTTGGCGCACGAATGTTGCTGACCGAATACCTCATCACCCGCATGGTGGAAATGGTCGTTCATGCTGATGACCTCGCCGTCAGCATCGGCAAGGTCTCCCCCAAATTTCCGATGACTGCCTCAGACACCGTGGTCGCAACGCTCGCCTGCATCTCTGCACGCAGGAACAGCCTGACGGATGTCATTCGCGCACTCGCACGCGAAGAGCGCCCAATCCAACGACTCTCTGCCTTCTAGGAGATGTACTCCGTCAGGAGTGCAGCAAGTTCAGCCGGTCGATCGCTTTGCACGGAGTGGCCCGCGCCATCGACGATCTCAAAACGGAAGTCCTTTGCGCGACTCCTGAAATCAGCAACATGCTCGTCGGTGACAAACGCCGAAGCGCCACCGCGCACCAACATGATGGGGACTTCGATCTTGTTGACGTCTTCCCAAAGCGCCAAGAAATCGTCGTTCAGGAACTCGCTTGGGTCTTCGCCTTCGGGACGTTTCATCGAGTCATAACGCCAACCCCACTGGCCGTCCGCGAATTGCTGTGAGTTGTGCACGACCCCCCGCTCGATGAGAAGAGCCGGACGATTTGGTGCCAGGACTGTCGTCGCATCAATCATCGCTTGCGATGACTCATATCGATCAGGGCCTTGAGTAAGCGCAGTGGTCCCACGCTCTTCAAGAGTCATCTTCTTCATCTGTTCCATCTGACTTGGTGTGACATCAACAATCGCCACACGCGAAAACATCTCAGGACGGATCGCGGCCAGATGGATTGCAGTCAAGCCACCCATCGACATTCCAACGAGTGCAACATCTTTCAGGCCCATGCGATCAAGGACGATGGCGATACTCTCCGCGCCCGTGAAGGGCCAGTACTCCTTGTCCTCGCGCCAAGACGAGTGGCCGTGTCCTGGCAGATCGACGGCAACGAAGGGGCGATTCATCAGCAAACCGACGGCATCCCAGGTGTGTGCGTTCTGTCCGCCGCCGTGCAGCATCACGAGCTCTGGCTCTGCCTCCAGCCAGCGCAATGAGGAGATGCTCGACCCATCGGGCATCTCCCAGAACTCACGCGTCAGGATCGGCTCGGTCCACGGTGCACCGAGCAGTTCTGAGGTTTCCCTCAACAGATGCTTCTCGTTGTACGCCGTGCTGGATACAGCCATCTGACACTCCATGCGTGCACTGGTTCACCGGATTGGATCGATTCGTGGAGAGTATCCAGAAATGCCTTGACACACCTGACATTCACGAGCACGCCAATCACCGCAATATGCGGATATTTGTGATCTCCGTAAAGAGCGTCTCATGGGAAGGTGAGCGGGCGCAGACGGCGGTCGGCATGGATGTAATCCACTTGGGAGGAGGGCCCCGATGAGTAGGCGGAGCTTGTCTGCTCGGGGGTCGGAGATTCGTGAGCATTGGACTCTACGAACCGTCCCGATGTTTGCATCGGGTGCGGTGGCTACCGCCGGCGCCATCATCGCCACCTTGGGAGTTCGAGCCGGCACTCGCAAATCGCACTTGCTCGAGCCGATCTTGCGCACTTGGGCACGCGCCTGGTTGGTCCCGGCGGGAGTAAGACTCCAAGTGGATGGTCAAGAGCATGTCGTGGCCGGACATCGTTATGTGGTCGTGTCGAATCATCAATCGAACCTGGACCCAATGGCGCATCTTGCCGGGCTGAGGCTCCCCCTCCGCTTCCTAGCGATGCGAGAGCTGTTCGACCTTCCGGGGATGAGCGGTGCCCTGCGAAGAATTGGCATTATCGAGGTCGACCGAGAAAACCCTGACAGCGGGATGATCATGCGCGGGGTGAGCCTCGCGCTGACGGACGGAGCCAGCGTGTTGGTGTACCCGGAAGGACAGACTTCACACGACGGCGGCTTGAATCAGTTTCACATCGGCGCCTTTGTTCTTGCCATCGAGCACGGTGTGCCAATTCTGCCGATCACGGTCATTGGAACCCGGGAAGTATGGGCTCCCGGCAGCAATGCGATTCACAGCGGATTGGTACGACTGGTTATCCACGAGCCCATCGACACTCAAGGCTTGAACCGCCGCGCAGCGATTGGTCTGCGAGACAAGGCACGCTCGGCAATCGCCACATCTCTTTGAGCTTGCGTTACCCACATCGTTCTTGCGACCGAACTGTTGTAGCCCACCGCACTCATTATTCGAACTCGAGCCTCTCGGCCTGAGCATGTTGATAGTGTCAACATGACGAACTCTTATCGCATCCCATGCAATTCACCACCAGAAAATCGAGGAGCGCAATGAAGTACACCCATCTGGGCCACACAGGTCTGAGCGTCAGCAAGCTCTGCCTTGGCACCATGAACTTCGGTCCTGAGACCAGCGAGCCGGACTCCTTCGAAATCATGGATCACGCCCACTCGCTCGGCATCAACTTCTTCGACACGGCCAATGCCTATGGCGGTCCGGGCAACATGGGCGGAACCGAAACGATCCTCGGCAACTGGTTCGCCACCGGTGGCGGACGTCGCGAGAAGACCGTCATCGCAACCAAGCTCTACGCTTCGTTCAGCGACTGGCCCAATGACGGCAAGCTCTCGGCATTGAACATCCGGCGCGCGTGCGATGCCTCGTTGAAGCGCATGCAAACTGACTACATCGACATTTACCAAATGCATCACGTTGATCGCCGCACTCCATGGGATGAAATTTGGGAAGCGATGGAGGTGCTGCGCAATCAAGGCAAGATCATCTACGTCGGCTCATCGAACTTTGCTGGCTGGCACATCGCCCAAGCACAAGAGGCTGCTCGTCGTCGCAACTTCCTTGGTCTGGCCAGCGAGCAATCGATCTACAACCTGCTCGAGCGCACGGTTGAACTCGAGGTGCTCCCGGCCTCGCAGTTCTATGGGCTCGGCGTCATCCCCTGGTCACCACTGCAGGGTGGATTGCTCGGCGGCATCATCAAGAAGCTCGAATCCGGCGACGTGGGCCGCAGCAAGGTGCAGCGCACCAACGAACGACTCGAAGCACTGCGTCCGCAGATTCAGGCTTGGGAGGATTTCTGCGCCAAGCGTGACGAGGACCCAGCTGACACCGCGCTTGCCTGGTTGCTCCATAACCCAGCAGTGACGGCACCGATCATCGGGCCACGCACTCTTGCGCAACTCGATGGCTCGCTTCGCGCACTCGACATCAAGCTCGATGCCGATGCGATGAAGGAGCTCGACCTGCTCTTTCCGGGACCAGGTGGAACCGCGCCGGAGGCTTACGCCTGGTAGCTCTGCATAACTGGTGCCGCAACTGCTTTCAAGTTGCAAACTCAAGCCGTTGCGGCGCCAACGATCGCCTTGTCTGGATAGAGCGATACCGATATCTGTGGTTCAGTTCGCCGAGCAAAGTCTAAACGCGAGGACCTACTTAGAACTTGCGACAAGTTTGCATTTGCACATTCCATCGTGCACAACGGAATTCCTCTTGTCTGTTTTCGCCCAAAGCGTATTGTCTGAAAATTAAGTTGTGCACAATGGATTTGCGCTACCTTAACGTCACACCACGTCACCCCACACCACGATTGGATCAGCATGACTGAAGAGACTGTCGTCCACTATCGCGTCTCATGCGTGATCCCAGCGAGCGCCGAACTGGTGTTCGCCGTCCTGGCAGACCCCACCCGCCACCGAGATTTCGATGGTTCGGGCGCCGTCCGCGACTCAATCGACACCGCCCCACTGACAGCTGAGGGCCAGACCTTCGAGATGAACATGTACAACGAACGAGTAGGCGACTATGTCGTCCGCAATCATGTTCGGGCGCTGAAACCCAATGAGGAGATCTCATGGCTTCCCTCTTCCGGCGGCCGCCCAGCAGCTGGTCATTGGTGGGGATACGACGTCACCGCGATCGACGACAACTCTTGCGAAGTCGGCTTGAACTATGACTGGGCCGATGTGACAGACCCAAGGATGATGGCCTTCTTCCCACGTTCTAACCAGGATCAGATGCAGGAAAGTTTGACTCAGCTGCAGGCCTTGTTCGCAAGTTAACTGAGCTTGCTTGCGGTATTGACCATCAGTCGCTCGATGCCCTCAGCGACTGCATCATCGAGATCGACATCAGGAATGAAGCCACCGATCGCCAAGGCGGCGATGCCCTGCAACTGCGCCCACACCGAACGCGCCAATTGACCCGAAGAAACCGCGAGATCGCCTTTGCGTCGCGCATCGATGAGCAGGTCAATCGAGCTCGGCCCGATCATTCCCTTAGGCGTGGGTGGTCGACGTCCAGAAGTCTTGTAGGCGAACATCAATTCAATGAGCGCTGGATTTGCGATGGCGAAGCGCGCATAGCGGATGCCGCGCGCGATCAAGTGGGCCTGAAGATCCTCGCCGGCCACTGTCTCGTCGGCCAGCCGCAATTCCTGGTCGACTCGACTCCAGCCGACCTCGGCTACCGCATCGAGCAACTCCTGCTTGTCGGCAAAATGCCGACGTGGTGCAGCGTGGCTGACGCCGAGTTCGCGCGCCAGACCGCGAAGGGAGATGTCGGCAGCCCCGCCCTCACGCAGCGACTCCTCTGCGGCATCGAGCAGCGCGCTGCGCAGATCACCGTGGTGATAGGGCGTAGCGGCGCTGGACACGCGCTCACTGTACCGGCGAGCAATCAAGGTTGACTCGTGATGTTGACAGCGACTACTTTCGAGTCACCACAAATGAAGGGTCCTGCCTACCGTGCAATTCGCCAAACTTGGTCGCTCCGGTCTGTCCGTCTCCCGCATCGCTCTTGGCGCCATGAGTTTCGGTGTCCCAGATCGAGGCACACACCAGTGGAGTCTGAACGAGGAAGCCAGCCGCCCGCTCATCAAGCAGGCCCTCGAGCTCGGCATCAATTTCTTTGACACGGCCAACGTCTACTCAGACGGCACCAGCGAGGAAATCCTGGGCCGCGCCCTGGCCGATTACATCCCACGCGAAGAAGTCGTCATCGCGACCAAGGTCAACGGGCCAATGCGCAAGGGCGCGAACGCCCAAGGCCTTTCGCGCAAGTCGATCATGACCGAGATCGATGCGAGCTTGAAGCGCCTTGGCACCGACTACGTCGATCTCTACCAAATCCACCGCTTCGATCACCGAACGCCGATCGAAGAGACGATGGAGGCGCTGCACGATGTCGTGAAGTCCGGCAAGGCCCTCTACATCGGCGCATCATCAATGTGGGCCTGGCAGTTCTCCAAGGCGCAGTACCTCGCAGATGTGCATCACCTGACTCGCTTCACGTCAATGCAAAATCACTACAACCTGCTGCAGCGTGAAGAGGAGCGCGAGATGCTCCCGCTGTGTGCTGATCAAGGAGTCGGCGTGATCCCGTGGAGCCCGCTAGCGCGCGGCCGCTTGACGCGAGACTGGTCGACTACCAGCGCCAGAAGCGAGACCGACGAGTTCGGCAAGAGTCTGTATCTCGATGAAGATCAGGTCATCGTCGAGCGTGTTGCCGAAGTCGCCGAAAGGCATGGTGTTCCGCGGGCGCAAGTCGCACTTGCGTGGGTGCTGTCCAAGCCAGGAGTCGTCGCACCAATCGTCGGTGTCACCAAAGAGCATCACCTCACCGATGCCGTGGAGTCACTCAAGGTGAAGTTGAGCCCGGAGGACATCGCGTCCCTCGAGGCTCCATACAAGCCGCATCCCGTCGTTGGTTTCCAATAGCTAAAGGACAGCCATGAAAGCCTTCCAACTTGGCGAGCTGGGCGCGACTCCATCTGTAGTCGAACTCCCGACTCCCACACCTGTAGAGCCCGGTGAAATCCTGGTCACAGTCGTTGCCGCCGGACTCAATCCGGTCGACACTCTGCTCTCCATAGCGGCCAATGACCGCGGACCGCATCCGCGGGTGCTCGGCCTTGAAGGCGCGGTCTCGCTGAACGATCGGGCCTACTACATCGAGCGCGCCGTGCAGCCCAATGGAACCTTGGCTGAATGGACCATCGCGAAGGAGGCAGATCTCATCGCGCTGCCGGCGGATCTGGATCCAACTTCAGCGGTTCCGCTGGGCATTGCCGGCCTAGCTGGCTGGGTGCCAATGGAGACGACAGTCGCATTGCAAAAGGGTGAGACCGTGGTGGTGCTCGGCGCAACCGGCGCCGTCGGACAAGCTGCGGTCAAAGCAGCCAGCTATCTCGGTGCTGGGCGCATCGTGGCAGTCGGAAGAAATGAAGCCTTGCTCAAGCGACTGCTGACTCGTGGCGCCGACGCATACGTCGTGCTTGACGGCGAGAACGATGCCGCCGCGATCAAGGACGCCACCAACGGTGGTTCGGACGTCATCTTTGACGCGATCTACGGTGCCCCATTCGCAGCTGCGCTGCGAAGCGCCAAGGATGGCGCTCGCACCGTGACGGTCGGCGGAATGGCTGGCGGTCTTGCTCCATTGCCCTCCCGATCACTCATCGGAAAGACCTTCCACGGCTACTCGAACATGACTACGCCAAGTGAGGTCAAGACAAAGGCCTTCACCACAATGGCAAGGCTCACAGCATCGGGTGAGTTCGTCATCGAGCACGAAGTCGTCTCCTTCGATGACATCGAACTCGAGTGGCAACGTCAGGTCGACGGCCCTGGAGTCAAACTGATTGTTGCCATCTAACGCCAGTCCACTAGCTGTTCGTCATCAACGCTCGCACTTCAATGTTTCGCACGATTCACCAACTATGAGAGGTACCACCACATGACTACACGTGCACTTGGCGCCACCGGCGTCTATGTCTCACCGCTTTGCCTGGGCACAATGATGTTCGGCCGTTGGGGCGAGCCCGATCACGACACTTGCGTCTCGATCATCCACAAGGCACTGGACGGTGGCATCAACTTCATCGACACCGCTGACATGTACTCCTTCGGCGAATCAGAAACCATTGTCGGCAAGGCACTGATCGGCAAGCGCGATGACGTGGTGCTGGCCACCAAATTCCACAATCCGATGCACCGCACCGATCTCTTGCAGCGCGGCAACTCGCGACGCTGGATCATCAAGGAGGTCGAGGCATCCCTCAAGCGCCTGCAGACCGACTGGATCGATCTCTACCAGGTGCACCGCCCCGAGCCAGGCACCGATTTTGAAGAGACTCTTCGCGCTCTGGATGACCTCGTGCACCAAGGCAAGATCCGCTACATCGGCACCTCGACCTACCCCGCAACCGAGATCGTCGAGGGCCAGTGGTTGGCAGATCGCAAGAACCTCAATCGCGTGGTCGCCGAGCAGCCCCCATACTCGATCTTCGTTCGCGCCATTGAGAAGGACGTCCTGCCCACCGCCCAGAAGTACGGCATGGGCACATTGACCTGGAGCCCGCTCGCTAGTGGCTGGCTCAGCGGTCGCTACCGCCTCGAAGGCTCCACCGACTCAACCAGTGCCGGCATTCGCAAATCGACCGGAGACCTGGATCCAGCACTTCCGGAAAACCGAGCCAAGCTCATCGCAGCTGACGCCCTCGGCAAGCTTGCAGCTGAAGTAGGCATCACCTTGCCGCAACTTGCGATTGCTTTCGTGCTTGAGCATCCGGGCGTGACCTCAGCAATCATCGGTCCACGCACGATGGAACAGCTGGTCACTCAGCTCGGTGCAGACGAGATCCAGTTGAGCCAGGAGGTGCTCGATCGCATTGACCAGATCGTGGCGCCAGGGGAAATCCTGGACGGGATGTACTCAGGCTGGGCGCTGCCGGCAATGACCCCAGCCGGCCGCCGCCGCAGCCTGGCCTAGACAGATAACGAACAGGAGCAGCACACATGGAGCAACGCATCCTTGGCACCCAAGGGCTCAAGGCCAATGCGATCGGGCTGGGCACCATGGGCATGACCATGGCCTATGGCCCTAGCGATGAAACCGAAAGCATCGCAACGATTCATCGTGCCTTCGAACTCGGCGTCGATTTCTACGACACCGCTGAACTCTATGGCCGCGGTACCGGATCCAACGAAATCCTGCTCGGAAAAGCCGTGGCCGGATTCCGCGATCAGGTGGTGCTCTGCACGAAATTCGGCTTCAACTTCGTTGATGGCCAGATGCGTGGAGTCAACAGCCGCCCGGAGAACATCCGGCAGGTCGCCGAGAACAGCCTGCGCTATCTCAACACCGACTACATCGACGTGCTGTATCAACACCGCGTCGATCCGGAGGTGCCTATTGAGGACGTGGCTGGTGCGGTGAAAGAGCTCATCGACGCCGGCAAGGTCCGCTACTTCGGCCTCAGCGAAGCCGGACCGCAGACCATCAAGCGTGCGCATGCGGTGCAGCCAGTTTCGGTGCTTCAGACCGAATACTCGGTCTTCGAACGCGATGTCGAAGCAGCAGTGCTGCCGATGACTCGAGAACTTGGCATCGGCTTCGTGCCCTATTCCCCACTGGGACGAGGGTTCCTGACAGCAGGCGTCAAGCCAGCCGATCAGTACGCCGAAGACGACATGCGTCGGCACGACCCACGTTGGAAGGGTGAGGACTTCGACGCCAACATGAATGCCGTTGATCAGTTGAAGAAGCTCGCAGCCAGCAAGGGCTGCACTGTTGCGCAACTGGCCATCGCATGGCTGCTTGCTCAGGGCCAGGACATCGTGCCGATCCCTGGCACCAAGAGTCCAAAGCGCCTTGAGGAGAATGTCGGTGCTGCCAATGTTGACCTCAGCGCTGCAGATCTCACCGCAATTCTTGAGATTCTGCCGAACGGTTCATTCGGCGAACGCTATGCCGGAGGTCGCACGCCCGTTTGGGAGTAGCGAAAACCGTAACTCCACGCGAACTTGAGAGCCCGGTGCATCCGATCCACAGATCAGTGGGCCTGTACCGGGCTTTCGACGATCAAAGGGTCGTTGCCATGCGTGCGCACGACCTTCTTGAAGTAGTGGTACATCGGCAGACCAAGAAACAGCAGTGTCGCGGCCGCGATTGCGAATACCCACGAGTAGCCGAGGTGTGCTGCGATGACGCCTCCGAAAGCCGGGGCGATCTGGCCTGAAAGTGCCTGCACGCTTTGGTACAGCCCGAAGATCGCGCTGAGTGCAGCAGCAGACACCAAAGTTGGCAGCAAAGAGGCGCTCCCTGTGGCGAGCATTCCGGCAAACAGCGACATCCCAATGAGCAGAAGCGCAAATACTGCGATGTTCTGCACGAAAATCATCGGAATCAGGAATGCGGCAATCCCGATCGTGGACCACAGAAGTACTCGAGTATGCGCAATGCGCGACAGGATCCGACCGGAGTAGACCGCGCCAATCGCCATGCTCACCGCAATGGCAAAGAACAGCCAGCCGATGATCGCGGTGTTATTTGCATCCGCCGGAAGCATCGACACCACAAACGTGGGAAGGATCGGTTGAATCATCGGAGCGGCTAGACCCAGAAGCAGCACCAAGATCAAAGCCGAACGCGCAATTGGTGAGGCCATGATCGACTTGAAGCCGGATGCCTTCGGTACCCCATCGAGCGATGCGACGATGGGCGCACGCGCGGGTTCCTTGATCATGAGCATTGCCACGACAGTTCCGGAGAACATCAGCACGCCACCGATGATGAAGGTGGTCTTGTAACTCCAGATCGCGATCAGCACAGAAGCAATCACTGGTCCAGCGCCGGTGCCGGCCATCACCCCACCTTGGAAGCGACCCAGATACCGCGATATCTGATCGGGCGGCGTAGAGGCAGATACCAAGGCCATGCCCGCAGGTCCAGCACCAGCCATGAAGCCAATGAATGCGCGGATCATCACGATCTGCCACACCGAAGTGGCAAGCCCAATCAGCAGCAGTCCGACAGCACCACCGAAACAGGCGCGCACGAGCATTGCCTTGCGGCCATAACGATCCCCGAGTGCTCCCCAGATCGGCCCTGCGACAAACATGAAGAAACCACCGAGCCCAGTGGCGATGCCTGCCCACATCGCCGCCTCTGGTCCCGTGAGACCTGACAGTTGCTGGAGGTACAGGGGAAGAAAGGGAGCGGTGAAGGAGAAGGTGGTGGCCACCAGGGCCACGGCCAAGGTGGCGGCATAGTTATTGCGCTTCCAACCATGAACGGTTCTGCCGTCAGTCGTCACGAAGTGCGCCTACTCCCCAGCAGATGGCTCGCACGCCACGTGGCTATGCGGAGTAGCAGAAGTATGACCGATGTGTGCGCACCAGAACGCAGAAACGAGGCAGTTTCGAGATTCCCGTTGACGTTGCCAGTAACCCTGCTTAGGTTGTCAAAACATTCACGGAAGCGCCCGAGTCCACCACGCCACGGGCAATTGAAACGGAGTATCGATGAGCGGCATGCTTGATGGTTTTCGCGTTCTTGATCTGACCATGTGGGCCTTTTGCCCATCAGCGGCACGGGTGCTGGCCGAATGGGGTGCCGATGTCATCCACATTGAGAACCCCAACTCCCCGGACCCGATGCGCCTGTTCGCAGGCGGATCTCTCGAGCCAGGTGGAGCGGCGTGGATGTTCAAGCACTACAACCGCGGCAAGCGCTCCCTCGCGCTCAACCTGGCAACCGATGAAGGACGCGAGACTCTCTACGAATTGGTGAAGAACTCCGATGTGTTCTTGACCAGTTTCCTGCCCAAGACCCGCAAGAAGCTCGGCTTTGATGTCGATGACCTCAAGAAGATCAACCCCAAGCTCATCTACGCAAAGGGAACAGGCGCAGGCCCTCTTGGTCCAGAGAACATGCGCGGTGGCTACGACGCTGCCAGCTGGTGGTCGCGCGGTTCGCTCAGCGCCGCAGCGATGCAGGTCACGAACACGCAGAATCCCCCAAGCATGGTCGGTCACGGCGACGGCATGTCCGGGCTAGTCCTTGCAGGTGGCATCTGTGCTGCCCTGCTCAAGCGCGAGCGCACAGGTGAGGCCCCAGTGGTCGATTCATCGCTCATGGGCACTGCGGCCTGGTTCAACGCCCCAGCAATCATCAGCTCTGGCTTCACCGAGGGCGCGAGCATGTTCGGGTCCTTCGTCGACCGCAGCCTCAGCCTGTGGTCAGGCACCAACTACAAGACCGGTGACGGACGATTCATCTACATGTCCTTCCTCGGCGATCACCAGGACGAGTTCGAGGATCTGGCCCGGCTCGTAGGCCACGAGGAGTTCATCACCGACCCGCGCTTTGACTCCACGGCCAACAGAATGGCGAACTCGCCCGCACTCATGGCGGCCATGGACGAGATCTTCGCGACCAAGACCCTTGCCGAGTGGAAGGTCATCTTGCTGCCGTCCAAGGGCGTGTGGGCTCCAGTGCAGAACGCAGCGGAGATGTACGAGGACCCACAGGCTCAGGCCAACGGCATGGTGCGGATCCCCACCAACGAGCCGGGCACGCCAGCTGTGGTCATGCCGCCAGTGATGTTCGATGAGAACGCCGGACCAGGAGCAGCCGCTCCAGACTTCGGTGCTGACACCGATGACATCCTGCGTGACATCGTCGGCTTGGATGCGGCACGCATCGCGGAACTGCGTGCTGCACGCATCGTCGCCTAAATATTCAGCGCACAAGCAATTCAGCACCGCAAGAAGGCTAGGTCCGACGCAAGTCGGGCTTAGCCTTCTTCCATGTGTCGAAGCATCAAGACCCTCCGCCCACCATTCACCGAGGATGTCGGTCCAACTGACGTCGAAGCTGCTGCACTGCAATACGTGCGCAAGATCAGCGGCTTCCGGCAACCGGCGGCGCACAACCGCGAGGCCTTCGACGAAGCTGTTGCCGCCGTTGCCCACGCCACTGCACATCTGCTCGACCAGTTGGTAGTCAAGGGCTAGATCCACAACCTTCGTGCCGATTCGGCACATGCATCGATGCAACTGACAACACCACGCCTATTGAAATTTCACTTTGAAGCATCCCTAGACCGGCGCTACCGGCGAGGCAGGACGAAGGCATAGCAATACCTAGGCAAGGATCGACGGTGTGACCGGCCTCTACGCGAACATCCTCATCGGGGTCTATCTGACCCTTGCTGCTTGGACGATCGTGCACGCCATCATGAAGACGAACTTCACACGCGTGCTTCTTGGCGCCATGCTCCTTGCCGAACTGTTGCAGTTGATCTTCACCATCGGCGGCATCTCGCAGATGCTCTCCAGCGGGCACCCTGTTCCGCAGGCCGAGTTCATTGGTTACCTGCTGGGCATGCTGGTGATCCCACCTGTCGCCCTGTGGTGGGCTCGCGGTGACACGCCGCGTATCGGAGCAGGGATCATGTGCACCGTGTACCTCGTGATGCCTGTGCTCGTCCTGCGCGTCCAACAGGTGTGGGCAGGGCCCCTTGGCTGATCAAGCGCCCGGCAAGCAACCTGCAGTCAACAAGGGATTCGGCCGAATCCTGATCGTGGTCTACGCGCTCTTCGCCCTTGCCGCAAGCTCCAGAGCTGCGGTGCAGATCGCTACGGAGTTTGCCTCAGCGCCAGTGGCATTCACGCTATCGGCGTTCGCTGCGCTGATCTACGTCGTGGCAACGATCGCCCTGGCCCGCGCAGATCAGACTTCCCGCACCGTGGCAACGATCGCCATCGGCATCGAGCTAGCCGGCGTGCTGACCATCGGATTGATCAGCCTGCTCGTGCCTTCAGATTTTCCCAAGGCCACCGTGTGGTCCAGCTTCGGCAGTGGCTACGGCTTCATTCCGCTGGTGTTGCCGTTCGTCGGCTTGTGGTGGCTTCGTCACACTCGGCCAGCTACTTACTCGTAGTCATTTAGCTCGCAAACTGCTCCAATGGCACAAGAATGCGTACTGAGAGACGGCCGAAAAAGGGAAAAGCCCTCATATTTATGTGGAGACTGGCACTCACTTCAACACTTTTCTTGATACTTCAGGCCTCGGGCAAACCGCCGTCAAAATCGAGTCACGAGCATGCAATTACCTACGCACCTACCGCCGAATTAGCCTTGGCGTTACATTCGCAGGTATGGACCCAATCGCTACAGGCGGCACTTGTCAGATCTGCACAATGAATCCCAAGCTCACCCACACAGCAAATGAGCACGAATTAGCGCTTCAGTTGAAGGGCCCGTTCTTGGACTATGTGAAGACAGATGCCTTCTCTGGTGGCGATCGACCAATGACCTACGCCCAGGTGATCAAGCGCTTCGAGGTGGATACGACCGTTCGCCGCTTGGGACGCATCCTTGACGGGATGGAGCAGATTCTGGTGAACGATGGTTGGCCCAAGACAGCTGAAGCAGGAATTGCGGCCTATGTCGTCAATGCCACTGGCCAACCCGGTGGCGATTGGGCGGCAACCTGGAAGATGCGCCCAGAGGATGCCCGCCGCCATGCCCGTGGCTACATGCGTCATCTCACCCTCGATATGGACGTCGATCAATAACGCTCAATCCACGAACGATCAGAAGGCCTCAAATAAGGCCGGTAACCGCATACCTAGATCAGGCTGAGTTCTTCACGCGAAGTTTCGCTATGCGTGCCTTGCTTGGCCACTTCGCGTCAGTCACCAGCCCCACACCTTCGAGCATCTTGATGATGCGCGCACTGCTGTCGAGTTGACCGCGCAGCACACCGTGGCGAGCACTGCTCGGGTCGGCGTGGTGGTAATTGTGATAGTTCTCGCCGCAGCCGACAACCGCGATCCAGCCGATGTTGCCTGACTTGTCCCGGCTGGCGAATGGCTTCTTGCCAAGGATGTGCGTGATCGAGTTGATCGACCAAGTCATGTGATGCACGAGGGCTACTCGCACGAGCCCGGCCCAGAAGAACGCGCGTAGTGCGCCCCACCAACCGTCAAGGGCAAAGCCAATGGCGACAGGCAATACAAAAGTGATGACGGCAATCAGCGGCCAGAGTTGACTGATGCGCACCAGCGCGCGGTCTTCAACAAGGTCAGGTGCGTATTTGCGCGCGTCGGTCCCGGAGTAGGTGAACAGCCATCCGACATGGGCGTGCAGGAAGCCGCGAATGAGCTGGCGCACTCCGGTGCCATATGCCCAAGGTGAATGCGGATCGCCCGCCTTATCGGAGAACTGGTGGTGCTTGCGATGGTCAGCGACCCAGTCCACGACACGGCCTTCAACAGCAACACTTCCCGCGACGGCAAGAAATGCGCGCATGAAAGATCCGGTCCGAAATGCATTGTGGGTGAACAGGCGGTGATAGCCGATGGTGATGCCATGCACGCCGATGTAATACAGCGATACCAACATGATGATGTCGACGACTGATACCCAGCCGATGACGATCGCCAGCGGCAAGGCACCTAGGAGTGCGGCCAATGGAACGGCAACAAAGATCGCCAGGATCGTGTTCGCGACCCATCCTGGGCGATTTTTTTGTTCGTCGGGAGACGCTAATGGTACTGGCTTTATTGCGACAGTCGTAGTCACGCGAAACAACGAACAGGAGTATTCGAAAAGGTATTCATAGTCTGCCTACAGATAGAGGAGCGTTCGTTTTCCGCTTCACCTATCGGCAAGTCCTTCTTCGAACTCTTCAAGTGTCGCACACAGATTGCGGAGCCAATTTCGCCCACGGAGGAACTCTGACCGCTTCTCGCGCACGCAAAGCCTGCCCTAATCGAAGATTTACCTGACCCGAGCTATGGGCGATTCCGCTAGCGCCGATCCGATCACAGGTCTACCGTCAAAGAGCAAGACGCCAGTAGACGCCTTGCATCATTGAGGGGTTCAGGAGTTAAGGCCATGTCGTGGGTTGCACTCATCATTTTGATCGCAGTTGCCGTCGTCCTACTGATTCTGCTGGCGATGTCGATCAAAGTCGTCCAGCAATATGAGCAAGGGGTGCTGTTCCGCCTTGGCAAGGTGATCGGGATTCGGCAACCGGGATTGCGGCTGATCATCCCGGTCATCGATGACATGCACCGAATCTCGATGCGAGTGGTCACCATGCCTATCCAGTCGCAGGGGATCATCACCCGTGACAATGTCAGTGTCGATGTGTCAGCTGTCGCGTACTTCAAGGTTGTTGATGCCGAGCGATCGGTTGTCGCGATCGAGAATGTTGCCTCAGCAATCAACCAGATCGCCCAGACCACATTGCGCAAGGTGGTCGGTCAACACACCCTGGATCAGACACTCTCAGAGACCGACAAGATCAATGTCGACATCCGCGAGATCCTCGACATCACCACCGTTGCCTGGGGCGTGGAAGTGACGCTGGTGGAGCTAAAGGACATTCAACTGCCCGAGGGCATGAAACGCGCCATGGCCCGCGAGGCCGAGGCCGAACGTGAGAAGCGCGCCAAGATCATCGCCGCACAAGGCGAGGCGCTTGCGGCAGCAGCACTGGGTGAGGCCTCCGACATGATGATGCAGCACCCCTTGGCACTCCAGCTGCGCAACCTTCAGAGCCTTGTTGAAATCGGCGTGGACAAGAACACCACCGTGGTGTTCCCCTCCCCCATCATGACCACAATCGCTGAGCTCACTGCCTTCATTTCGCGTGAAGCCGAGGGCGCTAAATCAGCACCCCCGGCTCCACGAGCAATTCCAAACTCGGACTAGCAATCGGGCAACGAACACCCGACAAGAGCGTTACTCCGGAACGCGAGCGGTGAGTTCCTTGCCGAGCAACTGCAGTTCGGCATCGGCCGTGATGTTCGGGATGAGGTAGGTCGGCCACATGCTCGCGGTCGGCTTGTAATTGCGCAGCAACTGCTTTGCCACAGTTGCCAAGTGCACCTCGGTTGGGCCATCGACCAGCGCCATGATCTGCGCACCAAGCAGCGCACCAGCAAACGGCAGCGCCGTGGACGAACCGATGGCACCGTGCAGATGCAGGGCACGAGTGGCGATGCGCTCGTAGACCCGAGCGCACTGCACCTTGATCGCGGCGATGTCCTTGCGAACGCGGTAGTAATCCTGATACTCGTCGATCTGCCACGCGGTGTAGAGCACGAACAGTCGCAGTTGCTGCAGATCGATGTACGAATCGGCCAGCATCGCTTGCACGGACTCTTTCTCAGAAAGCAGAGTGCCCTTGGTTGAACGCGAAAGCGCGCGCTCAGCCATCATGTCCAGGAACTCCTGGCAGTTGCCGATCGTGCGCATCGCGTGGTGCACGCGGCCGCCGCCCAAGCGAATCTGCGCGACCTTGAAGGCCTCGCCAACGCCACCGAGCATTGCGTCGTCGTTGACGCGCACGTTCTCGTAGCTGACCAGAGCCTCAGAAGCATCATCTGGACCTTCGCCGGCAACACTGAAGTTGTGCTCGATGGTGATGCCCGGTGTATCGCGAGGCAGCAGGAACATCGAGAAGCGCGAGGTGAGTGGCGCATTGGGATCGGTGACGACCATGACGATGAAGAAGGTTGCCCAACGTGCATTGGACGACCAGATCTTGCGGCCATTGATGACCCACTCATCGCCTTCCTTATGCGCATTCGTGGTGAACACGCCTGGGTCGGCACCACCCTGAGGCTCAGTCATCGAGTAGCACGAGACGATGCCGCCCTCTAGCAGTGGCTCGAGGTAGGCCTCCTTCTGCCAAGCGGTACCGAAGTGGGCGATGATCTCGGCGTTGCCGGTGTCTGGTGCCTGCGTGCCAAAGACACGAGGTCCCCAACGGGTGGTGCCCAGGATCTCGTTCATCAACGCGAGCTTGAGCTGTCCGTATCCCTGACCACCGAGCTCTGGCCCGAGGTGGCAGGCCCACAGCTTCTTGGCACGCACTTCTTCCTTGAGCGGGTTGATGATTGCCGCCTGCTCAGGGGTCATGTCCTTGTAGACATCGTGCGGCCAGACCAGATCAATGGGCTTGATCTTGGTCTTGACGAATTCGCGAGTCCAATCCAGGAGCTCCTGGAACTCGGGCTCTACGCGGAAATCAATTGCCATCGTGCGCTCCTAAGGTTGAGATCGAAAGCTGTGGTGGGTAGATCAGTGATTCAGTAAAGTCCGCCGTCGCAGCGGATGGTGGCGCTTGTGGTGAAACTTGAGGCATCGGACGCCAGATAGATCGCCAAGCCGACGACCTCGACTGGATTACCGATGCGTTGCAGTGCCTGCGTGTTCTGCAGGCCCGCGGTTGTCTGTGGGACATCCCAGGCCTTGGACACATCTGAGAGAAAAGGCCCCGGCATCAAGGTGTTCACGCGGACGTAGGGCCCGAAGGTCTTGGCGAAGCCCTCTGTCATCGCGTTCAAGGCTGCCTTCGCCCCTGCGTACGGGATGATGTGTGGGCCTGGTCGAAGCGAACCCGTGGATGACACGTTGATGATCGAACCGGAACCGGCCGCGGCCATCCGCTCCCCCATCAACGCGGTGAGTCGGAACGGTCCCTTGAAGTTCAGATTCACCACGCTGTCGAACATCGCCTCGGATACGTCGGAGTTCTTGTCGTAGATCGGTGACATGCCGGCGTTATTGATCAGGCAGTCAACTTTGCCAAAACGCGAATAGACGGCATCAGTGAAGGCTTCGTGCTGATCCCAACGACCTACGTGCAAGCCATAGGCCATTGCCTCGCATCCAGTGAGTTCGGTGACCTCTTTGGCAACGGCCTCGCAGGTTTCCAGATTGCGCGAGGCGATGACGACATTGGCGCCGGCTTGCGCGCAACCGAAACTCATCTCGCGACCAAGGCCGCGACTGCCGCCGGTGATGACGACAACTTTGCCCGTCAGATCAAAGAGTTGATCCAGATAGCTCATCGATGCTCCCAGCGCTCAGTAGTCGCCAGATCAAATGCCTGCGCTACATCAACCTGTCCCATAACCAAAGAATAGCATTCTTGCAATGCAGAATGGTATTCTTTGGCAGAATATTCTATTGAGATCCCAAAAGATTGCGGGATCAAAACCCGCTACTCCCCCATAAATGCGACAAGGGTGGTCGGGCCAATCGGCCCGACCACCCCCGCTGTCCCTTTACGCGACTTCGAGGATGTCAGCCACGCCGTTGACCACATCGAAGCGAACTCCGATAACGCCCATCGGGAAAGCCGAGCACTGAGTCAGGCCCGAACCCGAGACCGTCACGCCTTCCTTGATTACTGCGCCGCTCACATCTATGGCATCACCAGTGAAACCGCAGCGGTCATTGAGCGAGTAGTTCGCGTCCACATGCTGGATCGCGTACTCGCCATCTGCCATACCTGTCTTGGAGTTGACGTCGGCGCTGGTGTTGGTGTTCAACACAGAGATAGCGACGACGATCGCAATGGTGGCGACGACGCCACCGATGACCGAGAGCACCAAGCCGACGATGCCAAGCCAGAAGCCAGCCTTGGCCATACCACCATTGGTGGCTTCACCGCGCTTGGCCTTGTTGATACCGATGCGACCAAAGACGATGGCAAGGATGCCACCGATGAACGGGATGCAGAAGAACTGCGCGATTCCGAAGATCAGTGCAGTAACACCCATGCCGTTGGAATTTCCAGTAGTAGGCACGGCAACAGGTGGTGCCGGCGTGTAGGCAACAGGCTGATCAGATGCTGGGGTGTAGACCACGGGCTCAGGGGTCGGAACAGACTCCGGCTCCTCCGATGGCGGTGGCGTTTGATCGCTCATGCGTTGGTTCCTTTCAATGGTCTGATTTCGACTGAGGGCACAGCATGGCAGGTTAGGCAATCACTCGCCACAGTCTCGCGACAGTCAAGTTTCAAGCCGAAGATTCACTAGGGTTCGGGCATGACCGAGATAGCTCCTGCGCGCGGACCGCTCGCGCCGATACTCATCTCTGCCATCTGGCCCGTGGCTTTTGTGTTGGGTGCTTGGCCCGCCATCGCAACGGTCTTCTTGTTCGATTCCGGACCAGATCTCGAGCTCTGGGGCTGGTTCATCTTCTACGGCATGTGGGGCTTCGAGGCTCTCGCCCTCCTGGTGATTCCCGTCGCCTGGGTCGTCTGGGCGCTGACCCGTCACAAGTCCTGGGGTGGCAAATTGCTTATCGCCATCGCACTATTCCCACTGCTTGCCCTTGTTCCAGTCGTTGCCGCCTTCTTCCTCGACAACGCCTAAGCAGGCCCAACATCCACCCTCAAGCAAACGATCGGGATTCACTTATGCGCGCTCGCTCCGGATTCATACTGACCGCAACGATTGCCGTGACCGCCATCCTTGGCATCAACATCAGTCAAGCAGCGACGAGTTCACCAAGCAGTTCACCGACAGCACAACCCACAACGACTGTCACTTTGGTCGTGAAGGGTTGCGAAGGTTGCACGATCGGCGTTCAACGCGGATTGAGCAATGAGCCAGCCAGCACCATCACCCCGAGCAAGCCCGATGATTGGAATGGCCCAAAGACCTTGGTGAAGGCCGGCATCGCCACTCTCGCCCTGCCAACTGCCTACACCTCTGGCTCTTCATTCACCGTGAGTGCGCCGTGGGAAGGGCTGACCGATGGCGTGACCAACATCGTGCTCGGCGGCCGAACAGCAGTGAGCACGAACATCAGCGTGCGGCAAGCCACTCATCGCAAGTTGGCGACTGCCTGCTGGGCTGGAACTCAGGACAGCCACGCCATCATTCGCGTCACGGTGATCAAGCGCAAGATGGCCGGCATGGACAACAAGCCAACTGCATTCCCGATCGCCTGGGCGTCACCGACCGTGGCAACAGTTGGCCCGCTCAGCAAGACCCTGGGCAAAGGCCTGCTCGGCAATCAGGACATGTACTTCTGCTAGCACCAAGCCGATCAACGACCAGTCGAGGTCTCTAACTTGCGACCGCGCACGTAGGTCTGCGTCAGTGACTGCTCACGAGCCAGCATCAAGAGCGTGAACAACAGAGCATCTCGGTCTCGCGTCTCATCGGGCTGACGCGAACGGTTTTTCAAAGTCTGGTCGAACATGTCCCAGGCCGACGGATCCAGCACGACGAAGTCGGCTTCCTTGCCGACATCGAAGTTGCCGATGCGATCTTCCATGTCGAGTGCTCGAGCACCGGCAAGAGTGCCGGCGAACAGCAGCTCGGCCGGGTGGAGAGAGACTGATTCGTCCATTGCGGGTGCCGGATCGACGCCGACGATGGACCGCTCTGAAATGTGCTGCTTGAAGGCCGCATTCAGGATCTGCGGCATGAACCATTCGTCGCCGCCGCCGATGTCACTTCCCATCGCAATGTTCACTCCCGAGGCAACAGTCCGCGTCCACGGCATCGTTCCTGAACCCAGGAACAGTTGCGACACCGGACAGTGCGAGATTGACGTGCCCGTCTCAGCCATGCGGCTGAGTTCAGAGTCCTGACAGTGCACGGCATGCGCCAGCACGCTGCGCCGGCCAAGAAAGCTCTTGCCACCCACCCGCGAGCCAGGCAGCCACTTG
This sequence comes from Actinomycetota bacterium, assembly GCA_030650795.1. Lineage (NCBI taxonomy): Bacteria > Bacillati > Actinomycetota > Actinomycetota bacterium. The sequence goes on along the minus strand of JAUSDJ010000002.1, from coordinate 56,600 downwards.
CCGTCATAGGTATCGAGGTAGCTGTCGACTTCATAGAAGGACTTGACCGCGTCGACCTCACCATCGCCCGGCCGAGCATTCTCATTGAGGTGCGAGGTGAAGTAGACGCCGCGATCGCGGTACTCCTCATACAGCTCCCCCAGATTGAGCAGAGTCTCGCGCGTCACCGACAAACTGAATCGCGGTACCACCGCGACGAACTGCAGCGCGTGCTTGCGCTCTTCGTCATCCAGCGGATGCCATTTCTCAATCTCAGCACGAGTCAGCGAGATGGCTTCCTGCTCACTGACCATCAGCTTTGCGGCCGATGAAGGCCCCACAGTCTGAATTCCGCGGCCACTCACCAGGCGCAATCCACGTTCCCGAGCCACCGAGAACAGCGAATCCTGCGCATGCGGAAATGCCGAGCCGAAGATCAACCCCATCGTGGTGCCAGCGGTGATCATCCGATCGCACCACTCAACAGCTGCACGATGCGCGAACTGCGGATCCTCCAGCCGAGACTCTGCAGGGAAGATGCACTCATTGAGCCACTCGAGCAATTGCCCGCCACCGTAGGAATCCGCGCTCCACACCTGCGGAAAGTGCATGTGCGTGTCGATGAAACCCGGCAGCAGGAAGCAGTCTCGGTGATGCTCGACCGCAGCCCCTGCAAACTCAGCGGGCAACACCGAGAACGAGCCGCACCAGGCGATCACCCCATGCTCGTCAACGACCAGCGCACCATCGGAGAAATGCTCAAGGTGCACCGCTGCATTCGTCACCAAAGCCGGACCGGCGATGTGAAAGATGTGACCGCGATGAACGACTGTCATGTCTGCACGCCTCCTATGGCATTAACGCGGGCAATCGCGGTCGCCGCTGGTGCCGTACTTGGCATCTGGCAGCGTCGTGCTGCACAGAGTCGCCCACTGCCACGGATTCTGGCCGCTCTCGTCTCCGATCCAGATTGACTTGGTCATGTCCGCACCAACCAGGTTGGCCAGGAAAAGTGAAGGATTGAGTTGAGTGGCATCGACGAAATCCAATTTCGCATTCAGTAGATCGGCGTAGGCCATGTCCTGGTGGATGAACGTGGCCTTGGTGAAGACCGCTCCCCGCAAAGACGCTGCAGTAAATGGGCTGTCACTGATCTTCGCGTTGCTGAAGTCGGCACCGTCGAGATTGCGAGCCCACATTTTGCTGCCATTGAGAAAGCCGCCGCTCAGGTCCAGCTTCGGTGCCCACGCGTTGAACATCCCGATGTTGGCGAAGTACGCGCCAGCTGCATCCAGGCTGCCCAGATGTGCACCGTCCCAGGTCAGCGCTGCGATTGAACTGCGGCGCATGGTCGCGCCGGAGAGGTCAACCATGCGCATGAAGCGTCCGTTCAGCGCAGCAAGGTCCAGCATCGCGCCAGATAGATCGCAGTAGTCCAGGGCGTCGACAGAGTCAGCGGTCAAGGCAACGCGCGAGCAGTCGTATTTGCCCACCTGTCCCAGGCCTGGGCCTTTTTGCAGTACGTCGACGGTGACAAAGCTGCGTCGTGATTTGGCAGCTGTCGGGGAGGGCGGCTCATGTTGGGTCGCGGTCAGCACGACACGGTTGCCCTTGGTCATGGCCGCGCGGAGCCTGGCGTCCTTGATCGTGACGGTGTACTGGGTGGTCTTGCCAATCCCGTTGAACGTCTGCTTGTCAAGCACGGTGGCCACACCGCTGGTGCCATCGACGGCAATCAGACGCAGATCTCCAGTGTCCATCCCGGCATCGGCGTATTGACTGTCCCAGCTGATACGCGCAGCCACCGTGTTGCTGTCGTCATCGACAACGAGACTGTCCTGATCGATCGTGACGTACGGATCGCTCTGCCCCTGATCAGGTCTGGGAAATGGCAGATGATTGCTCTCAACTGCAGTGCGGCAGTCGCGAGAGGCAGCAAGTTGCGAACCGGAAGGCATCACCGTTCGGCAAAGGACAGTCCACTGAAGTTGATCGTCGCGCAAGCTTGCGCCTGTCAGGGTCGCGTCCTGGAAGTCAGCGAAGTCCAGCTTCGACTCCCCGAACTTGGCGCCGGTCAGATTGGCCTGGTGAAAGCTTGCGCCTCTGCCGATGCTCTGCCAGGTGGCCCCTTGCAGAGCAGTGCCATCCAGGCGCGCTCGTTCGATGGAGATGCCAAGGAACACGGTGTTGCGCAGATCCGAGCCGGTGAATCTGGTGCGATAGAAGTTGGCGCCCGAGTCTTCACCCTTGGCGTCGCTGGTCGCGCCCACGGCCACGACTTCGACAGCATCAGTGCCTGCCAGCGAGAGATTGTCGAGCTTGGCCTTGCTGAGATCCATGCCGTTGATTCGGCCGCCGGCGATGCTGACCCCGCTGAAATCCGCGCCGACACCGGTCGCGCCAGTGAGGTCGGCTCGAATCATGCAGGTGGCTTCGCCAACGCCCGTGCAGTCATGGCTTTCAGCGTCGTGAATCGACACCAGTGCCTTGTCGAAGTAGGCGCCCACCAGATCGCAGTTCTTCAGCATGGCCCCGGGAACGACGGGGATGGCGGAGCAGTCCTGCCTGCCAATGTTCGGCTGGGGCGATCCGAAGGGCTGCACTTCGGCGACGGTCACATAAGTACGTGGGGAACGAACATCTGTGGATCCCTGCGCATGCTGGCTCGCGGTCAGCACCACCCGATTGCCTCTGTGCATTGCTGCCACGAGCTCCCTGCCGACCTTGATCGTCACTGGCGTCGTCTGCGCGGTGGAGATATCCAAACTCTGCTTGCCGAGCAGAGTCGGCAGATGGCCGTGCTCGCTGACAGCAAGCAGGCGCAAGTCGCCTCTGGTCATGCCGAATCGACTGACGCCATCTGCATTCCAGTTCACTCGAGCCGTGACGACTGCTCCATCGTCACCTCGCGTGACGTTGATGTTGCCAACGCGCACAAGTGGATCTGTCGCTTGCGCAGTCGCCGCTGGTAGCGCTGGCACAAAGGAAGATGCGAGCGAAATGAGCGCTATGCTCCCGACAATCCAACGGCGCGGCCGCACTGCGCGTCCTACGAGGGAGCGGGTCACTTCGACATGTTACCGATCCTCGAGCGCAAGAGCGCACTTCGCAAAATCACCGCGCTGGCCAGCATTGCCTTGGTTATCGCACTCCTTCCGTTCATCGGCACAGCCGAAGCACTCAACGCAAAGCCGGTGCCGGTCACTAGTGGTTGGAGTTGGACGAACTACGGTCCAGAGCTCAAGGCTGTCGCCTGCTCGCAGCCCAGCACGTGTGTGGCTGTTGGGCAAGGAGGAGCAGTGCTGCGCTCCCCCGGCACTGCGACCGTGCCACTGGCGTGGACCTTTGTTGACTTGAAGAAGGATCCTGAACATCCGGCCAACCCTGTTGATCTGGTTGGTGTCAGCTGCTCGAACACCAGTTGTCTTGCCGTTTCAGCGCCACTGAGTCCGACGATCTCCTACGGCTCATGGGTCTACCGCAGCACTGACGCCGGCGTGACGTGGGCAGCAGTGACGCAACTGCCACCGGTCGGCGCTCGCAAGACGATGTTCGGATCCGCAATCGCCTGTTCACCAGACAAAGCGGCAACAGCAGACAACCGCAACTGCTACGTCGTTGGCAACGCCGGTGGCGTGTGGCGATCAACCGATGATGGCCGTACGTGGGCTGGCCTTGCGCTCCCGGCCACGGCAAGCACCGCTGGTTTCAGCAAGGTGGCCTGCGCCAGCACAAGTGCCTGCGTTGCAGTTGGCGGCGATGAATTGCCGTCCAGTGCCATGCTCAATGGCAACACGGTGACCTTGCTGACCACTCCCATTGGCATCAACCAGAATTTCGCAGCCTTGGCCTGCGACAACCCCTCCCGATGCGTGGCCACAGGCGGCCAGGGCGACTACACGATCCTGACGATCAATGACTCCCCCACGTGGAGCACTGCGCTGAAGTTCCGCAGGAGCCCGCTGCCACCTGTGGCCAAGGTCGTCTCGGTGTCCTGCCCGGCAGTGAACTACTGCGTCGGCATCAATGGCGATGGCAATGTGCTGCAGACCACTGCTCTTGGCCAGCCAAACAACTACTGGCTCATGCGGCCCGTGCAGCCGAGCATTGCCACGCTGGCCTGCGTCACGAGCTTCTGCGTCGGCGTCGGGAAGATGGCAGCCTGGTACTCCAGCATCGACTCCGGCGCTGACTTCGATCGCGTGAATGAAGTGGCGAAGTTCGACCTGGCCGTATGCACCACAACCCTGAGTCCGACCTGCATCGCTGGCGGCGAGATGAACCTCGGGCGTTCGATCACCGGCGGCACCCTGTGGTCGCTGCCGATCGCAGATCGCGGTGCGCTAAATACGAAGGAGATTCGCTGCCAGTCCTCCCTGTCGTGCCAGATCTTCGGACAGACCGAGACTCTCGCAACGGACGACATGACCGTGTTCCGTCCACGATTCGGACCTGTGCAGTCTGCGGCCGGTGCCGACGCCGTCAGCTGCGTCACCGACACCCTCTGCGTCTCGCCAAAGGAATCCGTCGTCTTCACAACCTTCGACGGCGGCATCACGGAGTGGAGCTCCAATCAGATGCCGAAGGTTCGTCCAACAAGCATCACCTGCCTTGCCGGCAAGACCGATCCGGTGACCTGCTTTGAGCCCGACAAGTACAACATCCTGATGGGCACCATGACCAAGGACGCCCAAGGATTGCCGCATTGGCAGTGGCACTACACCAACGCCGACTCCGATCAGGTCATCAATGCCATAGCCTGCAGCCCAGACGGCGCGCAGTGTGTCGCCGCAGGGGCCGCAGGCGCGGTCCTGGTGACCACACCCGGCGACTTGAACAACTGGACGCAGATGACTCTGCCGGTTGACACCCCGGTCGGATCGCTTCCGGTCTACAACTCGGCCACCTGCCCGGTGAACGGCTTCTGCATGATCGGCGGCCTGCAGGGCAAGCAGACGATCGTGACGTCAACCGTGGACAATTTCGCGAGCTACTCCTACGACAAGATCGGCGACATCCGAGACCAGCCAGGAGTCAAGGGCTTTGGCTGCGAAAGCGTCAATCGATGCGTCGCAGTGGGCAGCACAGTCCTCCTGGGCCTGCGCAACCCGCCGGTAACACCGCCTGCGAAGTAGCCAAGGGCGCACGCAAACACGCGCGCGACCAAGCACTGCAGGCTAAGAACCCCGACATACAGTTGCCGCATGCGCCGCGCCCAATTCCTTGCCTCTGCAGCATCAACTGCGCTCCTGCTCGCCATCACAGCGACTTCAGCAACTGCCGAAACGCCAGCACCCACGACCTCCCCAGGCCCGAGCAGTTCAGCGAGCGCGCCGGCTGCCAGCCCCGCCACACTCACAGTGGTGAAGCACAAGAAGAAGGTCACTGGCTTCACCAAGTTCACCTACCAGACCGGCAAGGTGAGCGGGATCGACCCGAAGGCAGCGGCGAAGATCAACAAGGTGATCGCGCAGGACGTGAACCGCACGATGCTCGATTCGATGCATGCCAAGAACTACATGTGCTCGATGGGCCTGAAGGACTGCGGCTACTTCGTCCAGACCTTGCAGGCTCCAGCCTGCAAGGCGGGCAATGTCTGCATCACGGCGCCGTCATCACTGCTGCCCCAAGGTTCGAACACCGGCTACTCCTGGGTCGACACCTGGGTCTTCGATGCGAGCACCGGCGCCAAGAAGCAACTCAAGGAATTCGTGACCACAAGCCAGGAAGCCTCATTCCTCACGGCAGTCAAGGCAGGCATCACGGCGCAGCTGGCCAAGGGCGGCATCACCAACGACCCGAACTGGAAGCCATTTGTGAAGATGAAAGACGTCTACGAATGGCTCCCAAGCGCTGATGGCCTCCACATCTACTTCGCCAAGTACGACGTGGCACCAGGCTCATTCGGTGTCGTCAGTGTTGACGTGCCGTGGAGCGCATTCCAATAGGCATTCGCAGACTGCGTGTCGGGGACGACTCCGGCGCGGCTACCGAGCTCCTGCTCGGCTTCGCGCTGCCTCCAATGTCTGTTCCAGCAGCACAGCAATCGTCATTGGCCCGACTCCGCCAGGAACGGGTGTGATGAGCCGTGCCCGCTCCCGCGCAGAGGCGAATTCAACATCGCCGACGTTGCCTGCGTTGTAGCCCGCATCGATCACCACCGCTCCTGGCTTGATCCAATCCCCGCGGATGAGTTCGGCACGGCCTACCGCAGCGATCACTACATCAGCCCGCCTGACGGCATCAGCGAGATCCTCGGTGCGCGAGTGGCAGAAGGTCACCGTGGCATCGCGAGCCAGCAGCATCATGCCCACAGGTCGACCCAGGATCGGGCTTCGACCGACGACAACCGCTTCAGCGCCTGGGAGTTCAACGCCGTATGCGTCAAGAAGCCGCATGATTCCACCGGGAGTCGCGGACTTGAACCCACGCTCCCCAAACGACATCTGAGCGAAGGACGTGCGCGTGACTCCGTCGACGTCCTTGCTCGGATGGATGGCCTCGAAGGCGACCCGCTCGTCGATCTGCGACGGCACTGGGTGCTGCAGCAATATTCCATCGATGGATGCATCCGCCGACAGCGCATCCAGGACTGCAACGAGCTCCGCTGTACTCGTTGACTCAGAAAGATCGATCCGCCTTGATTCGATGCCAACCTGGTGCGAACGATTGACCTTCATCCGCACGTAGACATGCGAAGAGGGATCATCACCGACGAGCACTGTGGCAAGACATGGTCGACGTCCCGTCGTACCCAGGAAGTCCGCGACTTCCTCAGTGACACGCTCCAAGGTTTCTGCTGCCAGTGCCACGCCATCCATCAGTTGTGCTGCCATTTCATCCTCCGCTCAATGCGGAGAACGCCCAGGCGGACGACGCTCTCGACTTCACTCCTCGGTAGTTCTCTACCTTCGCCAGTCGTGTCCCACCATCGTAGAGAAGATTGGCCTTCAAGCACCCCAGGCAAACCGCAAACGGCTCAGAAGATCACTCCTAGGCTTGTCCCATGACCGAGTCAGTGGCTGACCTCAGGCCTGCGACAGAGGCCGATAGCGCGGCCTGTGCAGGAATCTATGAGCACTACGTGCGCACGACACCGATCACATTCGAGATCGAACCTCCGACAACCGAGGAGATAGCCGAGCGAATTCGTGCTGCCAACAAGACTTACGCCTGGCTCGTACTAGAACAAGACGGACAGGTGATCGGATACGCGTACGCAACTGCCTATGCCAGCCGCGCCGCCTATCAGTGGAGTTGCGAAACCAGCGTCTATCTCGACAAGGACTTCCGCGGAAAAGGTGGGGGCAGACGCCTCTACACCGCGCTACTGGACCGACTCACTCAACGCGGATTCCGTCAAGCGATCGCGAGCATCACCACGCCCAACGAGCCAAGCCGAAGGCTTCATCAGGCATTCGGGTTCCAGGAAATCGGCACGTTCAAGGACATCGGTTGGAAACTTGGTGCCTGGCACGACGTGCTTCGCATGCAGAAGCCGCTGACAACCGGAACACATCCGCCAACAGAACTCAGGTAGACAACAACTGACGAGCGAGCGAACTACGCCTCGGCGATCAGCACCAGAACATCGCCAGGCGCGTAGGAGACCACGGCGTCCTTCGGCGGGTTCAGGCGAATGCCATTGCCAACTGCCAAGGGATCACCAAGAGCCGATGCCGCGCGATAGCCAATCGGCACCACTCCCCACTCGCGAGCCGTCTTGATGACGTCGGCGAACGAGTAGGAACCAAATGGCAGGTATCGCTCAACGGGATGCATCACCACCACAGAACCATCTGAGTCAAACAAATCGGAGAACACATCACGCAGATGCGGACTCTCCGAAAGCTGAGCCATCAGCAAGCCGATCAGGCGTTGGCTGACGATGAAATCGTTGTTGTCGCTGTCGCCACCCAACTCAACATCATTGGGATCCATCAGCTCAGCCACGATGTTCTGTGACGCACCAGCCCCAGCGGAGAAACGCCGGACGTGCATCAAGGCCAGCAACGTGCGCGCATCAGCCTCATCAGCAGAGAAGGCGCCACGCTCTGACAGCAACATGATGTGATCAAACGGTCCCTGTGCAAGAACACGCTCAACGACAGACCCAGCTATCGGATCGCCATCGTGAATAATCAACGACTGCTGCGAAAGCAGCATCGAAGCACGAACCAGTTCCGCAGGAACCAAGGTCTGATCGACCAGCACATGCAGCTCAGAACTGAAGGCAACATGCCCCTCGATCTCTTGTGCGATCAACGGTGCCAGATCACTCCAGCCCACCAGCAAAGTCCGCTCCACTGACTTCGACATCGGGGCCATCTCGCGCACCTCAGTCTGCAGCCAGTCAATCGGCGCAAGATCCAAGGAAAAGACCGAGTCGTCCTCAGCAATGCCAATCACAAAGTCACCAGCAGCCAACACCGTTAAGGGCGAAGGATTCAAGGTCGTAATACCCGCAGCAGTCCGCAGGCCAATGATCGTGCCTCGCGAGGAGCCAAGGAGCACCTCACCGAAGCGGCGACCAAGCCACTGACCAGAAACAGGAATGCTGTAGAGCTCGTCGCCCTCGAAATCCAAGAACTCCTGATAGATCGCCCCAAGACCAGATGCGCGAGAAACTTGAGCCCCAATTCGAGCGATGATGTCGCGCGGAGTTACCGTGATCAACGAAGAGCCAACAGCAAGAGAAAGTGCCTCAGCCGTATCGGCATCCTCCAGCTCAGCAACAACAGTCAGCGCAGCAAAGTCAGGTACGCAGCGCGACAGTGCCAACACCGTCTTCACGACCTGAGCATCGGTGCCATCAGCCGCGCGCAGCACGATCACGGATTTCGCAGCCCCAGGATTGCCCTGCTGAAGATCAGTAATACGTGTCGTAACACCTGACCGAACGACCAACCGAGAAGTCTTCAAATCCGTAACAGAAGCCTTGATGTCCTCAGTGACCTGCACGGTGTCTTCTGTCGTCAGCACCACGATCGCCTTGCCACGCTCGCTGGCGTTCGCCTCAACCAGCTCGGACACAATCGGATTCAACTTGTCAGAAAGCCCAATGATCAGCGTGTGACCAGTCTCAACCACCAGTGAGCGTCCGCGGCGCAGAGTCTCAACCCGAGAGTCGATCGCCGACGAGACCAAACCGATAATTGTGGCCGCGATGAAGATGCCAATCAGCGTGACGATGACCATGACTATTCGGAATCGGATGCCGGTGTCACCAGACATCGTGCCCGGATCCAATGAACGGGTCAGGGCGAACCAGAAGGCCTCCGGAAGAGTCGTGCTTTCATCATCAGGCCCGAGGTGCAGCACTGTCAGCAGCAAGGCCATGAGGATGAAGAAGCCGGATGCGATCAGCCCCATCCACAAAAGGACAGCCCAGATGCCACGCGACAGCGTGTTGTCGAAGCGGTAGCGGATGCGTTGCTTGAGGGTGAAGTGCTGAGATTTGGCCACGGCGAACGGTATCGCGAAGTGCCTCCGAGTTTTCGCAGGGAATCGATAGATCCAAGACTCAAGACTTGTCCTCAACTATACGTTCACACCAATACTCGAAGCGACTATCCGATCACAATTATGGAAAGCATCGGAAAGCAAGTTCGATGTTCGCGCCCGCCGTGAGGCTCCCTGCGCATTCAAATGCCTCTGCCCCTTGTGAAGGCGGGAAGATCCACGCCCAACCAAGGAAGCTACCAACGAAGCAACCGAGCGCGACAGCGCCGAACAGAGCAAGACCGACGAACCAAACTTTGCCTGAAGGAAAATATGCAGCCCAAGCCATTCCTCGCCAATCCTTGCGCTGACTGCGGACTCGATCACGCCTTTGCTTAAATTCAAGTCCATGCACAGCATCAATCGGGTACTTTTCTTCTCCGGCTATGACTATTTGAGGCAACCACGGGGCAAATTTCTTCTCAAATGCAGCCAGGAAATGAGCATCAGTCACTTCGGATAAGCGTTGACGAGCTAGCAAATTGAGGCCCATAAGGCTCATAAGAACTGCGAGGAGAGCCGCGGCTCGCCGCGGCCAAACGTCGTAAGAAGAAGACAGGGCGATAGTCATTAGGAAAGCTTGCGCTGCGATGCTGAGAGCAGGCACTTGCCAGAGCAAGTGGTCCCATTGAAGCCGTCTGGCGGCAACGACGTTGTATATGGACCATGCACTCGCGTCGGCGGGGATTTCGACTTGACTGCTCTCCTCTGACACAAACTGCATTATGACAGTGGTCTGTACTTTGACTTCAGATTTTGTTCGAGGAGTACCGCTCTGGTTGCGAATCGGTGAGATGCGGTGATTATTTGGTGCGAATGCGGTCTATCGCCTGATGGCAATAAGTGCGCCATCGGATCAGGCGTCCGATTGGAGCGTCTTCGATTGGAAATCTTTGCGAGGCCCACGACCTTATTGAACTGAGTCGTCACACGTATGTGTTGGAATTGCCCGTGAGGAGGTCGGTTGCCGCATATGTCATCTGGAGTCGGTGGGAACGGGATTGACTTGGTAGTTGCAGGAGCGAGTTTGCAGCTATTGCCGCAGAACGCCCACTGGCTTCCGCTCTTGGATTTGGTTGCCTCAGACGGTTTCGACATGCCTTGGACGGATGGGCAGGGCGAAAGTTCGTCGAGCCGAATTAGAGCAGCCGTACGCAGTCATTCCGAATCGCATCAATTCGCCGCCGCCGCGGACCCAGCTGAGGTTCTCTTCGTTCAAGAGCTGGGCTTTCATGGGGGCGGACATCTTGTACTGCAGAGCGCTTCAAGCGCGGTGGCACACAGCACGCAGATAATGATCGACGCGGTCTTCAATCCAGACTTCGCCGGATTTCCCACAGAATTCCATGTCAAAGCAAGAATTCTGACGAACGCCATGTTGACTCTTAGCAACGAAGCGTGCACACGAGCAGGCTTAAGAAGGGGAATGTCGCCACCCTCAGGGCCAGGACCAACTCTTTCCGTTCCTGGGCTGGCTGGTCGTCGCAAGTTGCGGGATGCGATCACATTTAGTTTGCAGGACTTGGGCCAACTTCTTGGGAGCGATGCAATTCCTGCTGTGCGCTTCCTGTCGGCGCAAGCAGTCGACTTTGAACAGTTGGACGATCACAGCAAATTGTGTCTGCCGCTCAGATTCCCATTTGTTGCTCGTGAAGATGGCCTCTTCCTCCTAAGCCCAGGAAGCATGGCGGAGTCTCTCATTCACCACATGGTCTTGCTCGCGGCCTCGGAAGGCTGCCTTGATCTTCTTCAGGAGCGAATGCACTATGAGTCCGAGAGGAACGCGCGCCGATGCCTGCACTCCATGGGCGCACGACAGGTCGGCGATGGTGCGGTTGTTGTTGAGGGTTGTGTTACTGCGTCACAATTCATGCTGGATGACCATCTTCTTACAGATTTAGTCGTCGTAACTCCAAGGCTAGAAACTGACAGCCTCTTCGATCCCGAAGCGAATATTGATTGCTCGGTCCTCGAGTCTTCGATCGAAGCCTGGCTGACGCAACGCCAGAGTTCACGCGTACCCATGACGATCCTGGCGGTGGAATGGATGAACCGCTATGGATTCTTCGGTCTGGCGGACGGTGGGCAATTGGAAGCCCAACTGGTACTGACTCTCGAAGAACTCGATGTGCTTTCATGCCTGCTCCAGCATGACCCGAGACGCTTCTGGCATTTTGCTCAGGCCGACCAAAGGCTCAGCGAGACTGCTCACGTTATTTCATTCAGTGCACTAGCGCGATTCGGGATGTTTTCCGATTTTGATGACACGTTCTACTTGGGGGACGGTAGTGCGCCGACTGCTGTCTTTGTACAAGGGGACTATGCACTGCCTCTGCGAGCCAGACTTGGAAACGCGAGAGATCGTCACCTAGTTGAAGATCCTTCGAGGTCGACGTACGTATCCATTGCGAAGTTGCACCCGGGCGACTGGCCGATTTATGTCACTGATGCCGGCGCGGGTCGCGTGGCCCTCGTTTTGGAGCTCTCGTCGCTCAATGTTTGGTTTCCCATTGACACGGATACTCCACAGGAAGTTTGGACGATTGAATTCCACATCAAAGAAGCGCTTGCGTATTGGCTCTGGCAGATCAGTCTCGTAGAGCCCGCGCTGTTGGCGTTCCTGGACAACGAAGCGCACGCAGTAGAGATAGCAGTCAGTCTCGGGGATCCCGACGAATGGCTGACGCTCGACAGCGAAGAGGAACCTCCCGGCGATCCTGTGAACTGGATGAGTATCGAGGGGGCCGACTCAGGCAAATTTCACGCCTCGTTCAGCCCCCTGGGCAAATTCCTCCTGCTTCGAGGCGGCAATGAAGCAGATCGGCAAATGGTTGAATCTCTCCTGGGGCTGCTCGCTGCGGAACTTGCCGAGCAAGTACGTCAAGCAGTTCTTGAGCGAATTGCTCCCGTTGGCCCTAAGAGGATGCTTCATGCATGGTCTTTGAAGGAAGGTCCCCATCCGCCTGAGGATCTGATGCGCCCGCGGCGTGTGGCTCCGGCCGCAACCGACCAACAGCTTGAGAGTCTTGTTCCGTGGCTTGCCGAAAGGTACCCGCCTGGCCCTATTCCGCCGTCTGAACGAACTACAGTTCTCAATCAAGTAGTCATGTTTTACAGTGATCGGCTCGCTGAGGAACTCGACCAGTTTGATGCGATGGATCTTGTGGAAAAGCTCCTCAAGAACAACGAGGCTCTCATCTTTGGGCGACTCGGTGATTGGCGACTGCTGCCTTCATCCGTGGCCTGCTTTGGTGCCGACTCAGGTCGCGTTGAGGAGCTAGTCGTAGATATGCGGGAGTACGCCACGGCCGGCGTCTGTGGCCGGTTCCTCGTCGAGAGAATTACTGCGCGCCCTAGTGCGGGGACGCGAATTGCGTCGACAGATGATTTTGATCGGCTCATGGCCATCGCCCGGGAGATATTTTCTCGTGGAAGTCTTTCCGACGCGATTCATTCGGGTCTTTCGCAAGTGGACATCTCTGTCCTCCCGTCGGGTCGCCTGGGAGTAGGCCGAAATGACCGTTTCGCCAGGAGTCATGATGAGCGCGCTCACGCCCTGGCCCAGGAGCTTATGTACGAAGATAACTTTGGAGATGCACTCGGCAATACCCCCAGGCCATCACAGATGGATGAGCTTGACAACGCATATGCGGCAGAGTTCTGCTTCAGCGCGAGCGAACTGGCAGGTGGACTCGGCGTATTGCTGGACATCGGAATAGAAGGCGCGGACTCCGGCGTCTCGCGAAGGCTTGAGAGTGAAGTCCGCATGGAGTTGAGCAGTCGGCTCGGGTGGTCTTCGCTTACGTCCGATGCATTTTTTGATCGACTGACACTCCAGGTGCAAACGATGCCTGACACCGCGCGCGCTAATGGCCCTTGGAGGTATAACCGCGATCGTTCCCTGGCTCGTCGACCAATAGCGCAACTTTGCGATCCTGACGGGCGCGAGGTGCTCCTGTGGGGCCTTCGTAGCATTTATGACTCTGCAGGCTTCTTATATCAACTGATTGTCACCGGACGCTACCAAGCCACTTCTCCCGAGATGCAGCAGCTCATGGGGAGGTTAGCGAATACTGAATCGAGAGACTTGGAAGGCAGGATCGCCACTCTCATAACTGTGTCAACAGGTGCTGAGGCCCGAGTTCGAGTCCGAAGAGTGGATGGACGTTTGTTGGTTGGACCAAACGGCCAAGAGCTTGGGGATATCGACGTTCTCGCCGCTCTGGCGGATCGCAAAATAGTTCTTGTCTGCGAAGCGAAAGGACTGAATACCGGCCGTACTCCTGCTGAACTCGCGCATGAGGTGGACAGCCTGCTGGTAGGTGACGATGCGGCCGTGCCGCGTATCGAATCGCGAGCCAAGTGGTTGCGATCACACCTCAGCTCGACGCTCTCACATCTTGGCATTGCAGGATCTTCCTCAGGTTGGCGTGTGGTGCCAGTAGTTGTGACCAGTGACGAATTGATCGCCCCGCGCATTGTCGATTCCAACACGCCGATCATTCCTCTTGGAGATCTCGACTCTTGGCTATTGGAGCTCTGAGAGGTCACTTTGCCATTTGGGAATCGCGCGTCGAAAGTCCTCACCTATGTGTGATGTCCGGAGCGGCATTCAGAGAGGACCGCGTCTTCGGTGCTTGCTCCGATATCCAATCGGATCAGTAGTCCGAAGGCGAGTTCAGGCTGAGGTCGTCAACCACCGAGCGTAGGAACGCAGGGTCTGCGCGTGCGACGCATCGAACTCTTCGAGTTGCTCGTCCGAGGGGAAGTCCATGCCCTGCTCCCGACGTGCTCGACGGTTCGTACTCCACGTCCAATGCTGCTGGGGCGTTGGACGCATCGCTGTTGCACCACTGGAGCTGACGGTGAACCACACAGAAAGTCGAAGCTGACAAACGGGCGACATGTCGTCGCGTTGCGCGCGTGGCCGATCTGCAAGCGTCCGCACAGCCACTGCAGTTGCGAGGTCGCCTCCAGGGGCTCCGACTTACCTTTCAAGCATGCGGTTAGATGAAGCGGCAAGTCGTGCCCGCGCCGAAGGGAGCGTTTGTGAACCGCATTGTGGGGGTCGGGTGACCAGCACCGACGGATTCCGGGCAATTACCTTCAACGACATCCTCCGGGCAGGGGGGATCGAAACGGATGTCTCGAGAGTGAAGCTCTTGCGTCATATCGAGACGCGCAATCGCATCGACGTCCACGACGTCTGGCGCTACCGGCGCGAGCTGTTCGAGGCCTGGCAGAGCCGACAATTGGACGACTTCTTCAACGCAGTGGATTACGTTGCCTCGTTCGTCGTGAGTCGCACAGGCGAGACGGTGTTCGTGGGCCTCTACGCGGTTGGTGGCAGCTGGACCAAGGTGGTGGCCGGGACCCCCGACCCCATGACAGGCACGCCGGCGGACCCCCGGGTGGTGCTGCGCGAACTCACTCGAGTGCCGAATTTCGACGTTTACGCGGACCGGCTCGTCGTCCAATGGTTCCGTGGAGGGAAAGCCCCGGGCTGGTGGCAGTGGGCACATCGCAATGCCAAGCCGGTGCTGGAGATTGCCACCCAGCAGGAGGCACCATTTCCCGGCTGGCTCGCGTTCCAACATCCAGTCGACGAGCTAGACAACCTGCCAATCGGCTGGAGGCAGACGCTTCGTTCGACTTCAGGAATCTACCTGTTGACAGACGCGAAGGGAATGCACTACGTCGGCTCCGCCAAGGGCGGGGACGGTCTACTCGGTCGTTGGCAGGCCTACCGGGGTGGCCGGTCCGGCGGAAACCTCGGCCTCAGGGGGGCAACAGGCCCCTACACAGTTTCAGTTCTGCAGACCGTAGATCCCGCGATGTCCGATGAGACGATTGAGCGCATCGAATCGCTCTGGAAGAACAAGCTCGGAGCGCGCACTGTCGGCCACAATCTGAATTAGGCCGCTTAGGTTCCGACGTTGGAGGGTGCCGAGCTGATCGCACTTCTCGAGGCCGAGGACACGCTGAGGCGTTACGCAAATCAGACCCCCGACCGCCGTGACTATCAGGAGCGTCGGCAATTTTGGGATTCCCTGCTTGGTGCTCCTGGGAGCGAGCCTTCAGGACCGCACCGCCGAACTGTCGCACTATCATGTGAGGTCGAGGTCCGCTGCGGTGAGATAAGCGGCGCCGGTGTGGAGCAGCGGTGCGCGCTATCGGATCAGTAGTCCGATAGTGCTCAAGACGCTTGCGGGCCCGCGATCGCATGTTGGGTGATCTCCTGCAAGGTGCCAAGGATCGCACTGACGTCACTGCTAGGAAATACGTAGTCGGGTCCAGTTGGAGCATGATCGGTGAACGGGGATTCGAACAGCCGATCCACACTCATCACGCCGTTGTTGGTCAGTTCCTCGACGATGAGATTGATGAAATGAATCTGGGTGGCGGTGTAGAGCGATCCGTCGAGATATTTGGCAAAGGCTTCTGTTGCCGCCTGGCGATCCAGTCCTACCAGTGATCGAATGAAGAGTCCAAGGCCTCCTTCCTGCTGGGACGCCCACGTCACTTCTGCTGGTTGGGCCACGCCAGCAGTCACCAACATCTCTTCCAGCGCGGATAGATCCTCTGCTGTCAGTTGGCGGTTCCTGCGAAGCCGCTGGAGCGCGATATTGTCCTGATGCTCGCGAAGGTATGCAGCAGCCTTCGCTCGGAAGCGTTCGATGTTCAGGCCAGGAGTCAGCCCTGGGAGTTGAACCTCGGTGGCCTCTCCCAACTCATCTTCAAAGTCGGTGTACACGGCATTGCGCTGAGCCTTATCTGCGAACTTCACCAACCCGCGGATCCTCAAGCGGGCCACTTCCAACATCGGAAGGGTCACGTCGATCCACCACTCATCACCCGCGACCTGTTCAAGTAAAACCGCTTGCTCGAACACTGACGGGATCGATGTCTTGCCCAACAGTGCAGCAGCGATGTTCTGGACTGTTTCTCGTAGTCGCTCTTTCGTCAGTGCGTCGTCCTGAAGCTGCGCGAGCTGCCTGCGCAGAATCAACAGGTCAAACCGCTTCGCATCTTCATCATCGTCACGCAGTGATGTTGGAAGACCCGCGACGGATGCTGCTATTTCGAGATCCTCTGGCGTCAGGGATGACCAGTTCTCCCAAGACGCGAATCGCTCGATGGCTCTGCGATGTGGGCGGACAAGCACGTTGTCCAGATTCATGCCAGCCACGATGTTGTGGAGCGACTTGGCTGTCGTCGCCCGAAGCTCAGCATCCACATGTGTTGCATCAAGACCGGACAGCAATCCGAGGCGGGCCTCAAAAAGTCGTTGTGTCAGGGACTTCTGCAGAGAACCCTCAGACCCTGGAAGATCCTGACTGAAGTACTCAAGATTGCCGCAGAAATCGAAGACTAAGAAGTCGCGCTTATCCTGGCTCGGACCGAACAGGGCCGGACGCAACCTCGTGCCGCGGCCGATCATCTGCCAAAACTTCGACTTCGAACGCACGGCTTTGAAGAACACCAGATTCACGACTTCAGGAACATCAATACCAGTGTCGAGCATGTCAACACTGATAGCGATGTGTGGCGACTTGTCGGCTTGTGAGAAGTCATCGATCAGGCTCTGTGCGTAGGGAGTTGCGTGCGTGATCACTCGCGCGTAGTGGCCAGCAAACTCCGGCCAGCCGATATCAAAGCGTTGAGAAATGAACTCTGCGTGGGCCGTGTTCTTCGCGAAGATGATGGTCTTGCCGATGCGATCGCCACCGGCAACTTTGTATCCGTCGGCCATTAGTGCACCAAGTGCCTTGTCCACCGTGTCTTCGTTGAATAAGAAGCGATTGAGCTCCTCGGCCCCGACCTCATCCGGGATAACGCCGTCCTCACCCCAATCGACTGCGTCCCAGTCGTCTTTCTCTTCTTCGCTGAGGTCCGCATATTTGATTCCTTGCCGAAGAAACCTTGTGCCTAGTGAGACGGCTCTTGGCGGTACGAGGTAGCCAGCTTCGACAGCCTCGTCCAGTCCATAGGCATCGGTGGGCACGCCATCCTCTAGGTGGAACAGTCGATAGGTGTTGTGATCGACTTCGTCTTTAGGTGTTGCCGTCAGCCCCACAAGCATCGCGTCGAAATAGTCGAAGATTGCGCCGTACTTCGCGTAAACGGAGCGATGTGCTTCGTCGATCACAATGAGGTCGAAGTAGCCCGGCCCGAAGCGACGCCCAGTCTCATCAACCTCGTTGATCAGATTCATCATTGTCGGATAGGTGGAGACGTATACGCGTCCGTCGGTGATCTTTTCTGTCACAAGATTGACGGTCGTTGCTGCAGGTAGGTGGGCCTTGAAAGCATTTGCGGCTTGATTGACCAATGCCGTTCGGTCGGCGAGGAACAGGATCCGTCGGGCCCAGTTGGCTTTCATCAGCTGTTCACTCAGGGCAATGACCGTCCGGGTCTTCCCAGAACCTGTGGCCATTACTAGCAGTGCATCGCGCTGCTTGCTGTCGAAGGCATCGTCAACCGCGCGAATCGCACGGACTTGATATGGCCGTTCGACAATCTGTGCATTGACCTGTGCGCTCGAGAGCGGCTGACGGGTGCTGCGTCTTTGGATCACGAGTTCGAGCTCGTCTGCTGTGAAGAATCCCTGCACGGCTCTTGGTGGATATCCAGCGGCGTCATCCCACAGCCAATGCTGATACCCACTGGTATAGAAGATCACCGGTCGGCGTCCGAACTGCTGCTCCAGGCAGTCGGCGTAGAGCTTGGCTTGTTGCTGACCGACTTGGGCGCTCTTCGTCGTTCGCTTGGCCTCTACAACAGCGAGTGGAAGTCCGTCGGCACCCCAGAGCACGTAGTCAACAAATCCTTTGCCGTCAGCATTCGGCATGCCCGCGACTTCATACTCACGATCACGTTGATCGGTCAGCGCCCATCCGGCCTCTGCCAGGAGCACATCAATAAATAGATCTCGAGTCTCCGACTCGGAGTAATCATGGTTGTCAACGGCTTTGTTCGCCGCCTGTGCGGCTGAGACGAGCGCCCGTAGCTCGATAATTTCGGCGTCCTTGGCTGCCGCAAGATCGTCCTTCTTGGCGAGGGCTTTTGCATGGGCCTCGTCGTTGGCCTTGATCTTCGCGGCAAGTTGCATGAGTTCAGATCGCGAGAGGGGCGCGGCCTTGGCTGCGAGTGCGGGGTCAAACGCCGCATTCAATGGAACGGCTTGTGGGTTTGGTGAATAGTGGAAAGCAGCCCAGACCATCACGTGATGTACCTCGCGCAGCGCTGAGAACGCGGTCTGGGGCGGGATTGGCTTGTTGTCGTGGACTGCAGCATTGCCTAGTTTGCGAATGAGGTTCAATTTCTGCGCTATGCCCGCGCCAACCTTTGAGGAGAAGGCTGCATCATTAATCCGCGCGGCCAGGTCATCTTTGTAGGGCAACGGAAGCGATAGCAGGTCGTACAAATAGGCGACAAGTTCCTCTACAGCGCGTCGACTATAAAAGCAAGCGGATCGCGGGTCACTTGAACCATAGGACTCTGCCCGAACGCAATCGACGTGAAGAGCAGGTAACGTCGATTGGACGAAGTCGAAATTGCCAGTCACAAGGCGCCCTCGAAAGCTCGGTTCTGGAGTGACGTGAAGAGCTCGAAGGTTGGCACCACTAATGCATTTGCCAGTTCGGACGTGAGTTCTAGCTGTCGATGAATCTCGGCGAATCTCGAAATGTCGCTCGTCGAAGGCAAAGGAATCGGAAGTTCCCGAAGATCACCAAGGTTGATACCCCGCACAGCAGCACCCTTGGTACGGCGTGCCATCCAGGATTGGGCGCCAGGTGACTCTATGGCTGCGCGCAAAAATACAGCTGTGTCGCTGTCAACTACCGCAAGACGGGCGGAATCCTGTGTGATGTTTGCGCCTTCGAGCTCCAGCGGCACAAATGCAAGTCGACCAACGTGGCCTCGAATTGATATGAGCAAGTCTCCCGGGAGCAAACGCGACCGTTGATATTCGCTAGCGATTGCTTCAGTTGTTCGTCGAAGGCTTGAAACTTCTATCTTTCCTCGCTGAATGTCAGTAACGCGCACGTACGGGATTCCATCAGCTACGTCTATTCCTGGTTTCAGGATGCCGTACGTGATTGGACGCATCGGATCAATCCATTCGGCCAGAGGACGCGAAGGAAGCTTGGTTGATGTGCCGAGCCATTGTCCAAACATGTCATTGAAGATTGATTGGCTCAGGTCCTCAAGCAGATGGATTGCTCTCAAAGTTTTTACCTGAATCCGTTCGCCTTGATCAAGAATCGCTGCGATACGGCGCTGGTTCGCTAGCGCTGGGAGCGGTATCTCGGTTGCCAAGAATTCGGCACGATTGATGTGTTTCATAGTCGCCCCGTGCAAGTGACGCTCCATGGAACGAATAGCGCTCGCCAACATGTGACGCAGGAATCCCGAGTCAATTCGACTTGCCTGAGGAACTACCTTGAAGATGTGCTGATTGACGAATGCCGGATCTGTCGAATCCCAGATAAAGACCCCGAGCGTTGCTGACCAGGAGACCAGCAAATCACCCCGCTGAACTTTGAATCGTTCCGGTAACTGGCGTCTTGTGCGATTGAACGGCTTCGTCACGTCTGTGAGATTTTGGATTCGAACTATGGCCGTTCCATCTTCGTGCCAATCGTCAGGTTTGAAGGCAAACCCGTTGACAAATTCCGCGACATCTCCGAGAGCGGCAGTGATCATTTAAGCAGGTCTTTCAGTAAGGCTAAATCCCCTGCTATCTGAGCCCCTAGTTCCTCGATGTCAACGATAATCTCTAAAGGCGCGCGGTGCGTGTTGTCTTCAGCAACGACCTCCTTGTAGCGATTGTGAGTTAAGTCGTAACCCTGCGCTGAGATCTCCTCTTTAGGCACCGTGAAACTTTGCTCAGTTCGTGCCCGCTCCTTTTCAGTCGTTCCTCGCAATTGCCAGCGCCTGAGAATTGATGGCAGATCATTGGCATCTGTTGGATTGCGCTTGTCGTCGAGGGAATACCCATCAGCCTTTGCATCAAAAAACCAAACGTCGTCTGTACCGCCGGAATTCGTTTTTGTGAACAACAAAATCGCAGTGGAGACTCCTGCGTACGGACGAAATACACCAGAGGGAAGCTTCACGACTGCATCGAGTTTTTGGTCTTCAATGAGCGTACGGCGGAGTTCCCTATGGGCATTCGACGATCCGAATAGCACTCCTTCTGGCACGATTACGGCCGCGCGCCCACCCGGCTTTAGCAACTTCAGGAAGAGCGCGAGAAACAGTAGTTCCGTCTTCTTGGTCTTGACTATGCGCTGGAGGTCCTTTGACGTCGCTTCGTAATCAAGTGAACCCGCGAAGGGCGGATTTGCAAGGACGAGGGAATATCGCTCTTCCTCTTCGGTAGCGTCTTCGGAAAGCGAATCGCGGTAGCGGATGTCCGGCTGCTCGATGCCATGCAAGAGCATGTTCATGCTCCCGATTCGCAGCATCGTGGAATCAAAGTCGTACCCATGGAACATGCTGTGATGGAAATGCTGCCGTTGCTTCGCACTCGTGAGGGCAGCAGGATGGGTTTCGCGGACATATTCAGCGGCTGCTACGAGGAATCCGGCTGTGCCACAGGCTGGGTCACAGATCTCGTCGGTCGGGTCTGGCGCCGTCATATCCACCATTAGCTTGATGATGTGCCGGGGCGTGCGGAACTGTCCGTTCACGCCGGCGCTGGCGATCTTCGAAAGTAGATACTCGTAGAGGTCGCCGTTGGTATCGCGATCCTTCATAGGGATGTGGTCGAGCATGTCGACCACTTTCGACAAGAGCGCCGGTGTTGGGATCGTGAATCGGGCGTCCTTCATCTGCTCGCCGTAAGTCGAACCATCTCCACCTAGTGTGCGCAAGAACGGAAAGACCTCATCGTTTACGATCCGATACATCGTTTCGGGATCAGCGTTCTTCAACCGACTCCAACGCAGATGCGCCTGCTTTGGGCGAAAAACGGGGTTCTCGATCTTGGATCCCGTGTGCTTGGCCTTGGACTCTTCAAGAGTCTGCAGATCATCCAGCCGGCGCATGAACAGGAGGTAAGTGATCTGCTCAATGACCTCTAGCGGATTTGAGATCCCACCAGACCAGAACGCGTCCCAGACCCGATCAATCCTGCTCTTCAATTCACCCGTGATCACGGGTGAGACTGTATCGACGAGGACTGTCACTTCGCGCACCCAAAGCCTCCGCTGGCGCGTGAGATGGGCGATTGGAACTGCAAGACCAGGGCAAATTCTGTGAGGCAATCGAATCCTCCACCGGATCTCTACTCCGATATTGGCACACCTCCGTTCGGGCTGCTTCCCGCAATCTCACTCCACTGGAGGCCCAGAAGAGGTAGATGAAGGAGATTCCAACTCGGAATCGCCCTCATCTTGAATATGAACTAGCTGCAGCCGCTCGTGCTCCCGCATCCTTCACACACATAGCAACTCCCCGCTGTCCGCATCTTGATTCCGCAGGTCATGCACAGCGGTGCATCACTGGCGATGCCGGTGATCTCCTCGAGCAGTTCCGCACTTGATCGTGCAGTGCTGGTTGCTGGTCGGGTGATGTGGATTGTTTGTGCCGATGCGGTTGCTGCCGCTTCGGCATTTGCAACATCGCTTGCCTCTTCGATGATGTCATCGAGGTCGGCTGCCGGCGCTGGTGCTCCGTAGCTTGAGTTGACAGTTGCGGTGCGCTCATCAGCGGTGAAGATGCTGAGTGCCTCGCGCTGTTCCAGTGGCAGGTAGTCCAGCGCAAGCCTGCGGAAGATGTAGTCCATGATCGATTGACTGATTCGGATATCCGGGTCATCGGTCATGCCTGCAGGCTCGAAGCGCATGTTGACGAACTTGCTCACGAAGGCTTCCAGCGGCACGCCATATTGCAGGGCGATGCTGATCGCGATCGAGAAGGCATCCATCACACCGGCCAGGGTTGAGCCCTGCTTGCCGAGCTTGAGGAAGACCTCACCGAGCTGACCATCGTCGTAGCTGCCCGCGGTCATGTAGCCCTCGGCACCGGCAACACTGAAGCTGGTGGTGCGACTTGGGCGTGACTTCGGCAGGCGCTTTCTAGTTGGCTTGCTGGTGAGCTCTGCAATTGCCTCGGCAGTCAACTCGATGATCTCGTCGACCTTCTTGGCCTTGGCATCGCTGAGCGGCTGGCCGACCTTGCAGTTGTCGCGGTAGATCGCCAGCGCCTTGATGCCCAGCTTCCATCCCTGGAAGTAGATGTCCTCGACCTCTTCGATGCTTGCGCTCTCAGGCATGTTCACCGTCTTGGAGATCGCGCCGGAGATGAAGGGCTGCACTGCAGCCATCATGCGCACGTGGCCAAGGGGCGTGATGCAGCGAACACCCATAGCGGTGTCGAAGATCGCGTAGTCGGCAGTCTTCAAGCCTGGGGCATCGATGACGTGACCGTTCTCGCCGATGTATTCAACGATGGCCTCGATGGTCTCCTCGGCGTAGCCGAGCTTCTTCAGGGCACGCGGGATCGTCTGGTTGACGATCTGCATTGAGCCGCCGCCGACGAGCTTCTTGAACTTGACCAGTGAGAAGTCAGGCTCGATGCCGGTGGTGTCGCAATCCATCATGAAGCCGATGGTGCCGGTTGGGGCGAGCACGGATGCCTGCGCGTTGCGCCAGCCATTGACCTCGCCGATCTTCAAGCAGTCAGCCCAGGCCTGGTTGGCCAGCTTGGCAACATCGCCATCAAGGCTGGTGATGTTGCGCACGGTGTCGTTGGCTGCGGCGTGCTTGCGCATGACCTTCTTGTGACCGTCGATGTTGCGGCTGTAACCGTCGTACGGGCCAACGATGCCGGCTAGTTCGGCGCTGCGCTTGTAGGCGGTGCCAGTCATCAGGCTGGTGATGGCAGCGGCGAATGCGCGGCCACCGTCTGAGTCGTAGGGCAGGCCGGTTGCCATCAGCAGGGCGCCGAGGTTGGCGTAGCCGATGCCGAGCTGGCGGTAGCGCTTGGTGGTGTCAGCGATCGGGTCGGTCGGGAAGTCCGCGAAGCAGATCGAGATGTCCATGGCGGTGATGATGAATTCCACGGCCTTGGCGAACTTCACGCCGTCGAAGGTGTCGTCATCCTTCAAGAAGGTGAGCAGGTTCAAGCTCGCCAGGTTGCAGGAGGAGTTGTCCAGGCTCATGTACTCCGAGCAGGGGTTGGACGCGTTGATGCGGCCGGTCTCGGGGTTGGTGTGCCAATCGTTGATGGTGTCGTCGTACTGGATGCCTGGATCAGCGCAGGCCCAGGCGGCTTCGCTTATCTTGCGGAACAGATCCTTGGCGTTGACGGTGTCGATGACCTCGCCGCTGGTGCGTGAGGTCAGGCCGAAGTCCTCGTTGTTCTCCACGGCACGCATGAAGACATCGCTGACGCGCACGGAGTTGTTGGCGTTCTGGTACTGCACGCTGACGATGTCCTTGCCACCAAGGTCCATGTCGTAGCCAGCATCGCGGAGCACGCGGATCTTGTCCTCTTCGCGCACCTTGGTCTCAATGAACTCCTCGATGTCAGGGTGATCGACATCGAGCACGACCATCTTGGCTGCTCGCCTTGTTGCACCACCGGATTTGATGGTGCCGGCGGATGCGTCGGCACCGCGCATGAAACTGACCGGGCCAGAGGCAGTGCCACCGGAAGACTTCAGCAGCTCCTTGGCAGAGCGAATGCGGCTCAGGTTCAAGCCGGCGCCGGAGCCGCCCTTGAAGATCATGCCTTCTTCGCGGTACCAGTTCAGGATCGAATCCATGGTGTCGTCGACACTGAGGATGAAGCAGGCGCTGACCTGCTGCGGGCTGGTGGTGCCCACGTTGAACCACACTGGTGAGTTGAAGCTGAACACCTGGTGCAGCAGCATGTGGGTGAGCTCGAGTTCGAAGATCTCGGCATCGGCGTCGGTGCGGAAGTAGCCGTTCTCCTTGCCCGCCTTGGTGTAGGTCAGCACGACCCGGTCGATCAGCTGCTTCAGGCTCCACTCGCGCTGCTCGGTGCCTACGGCGCCGCGGAAGTACTTGGTGGTCACGATGGTGGAGGCGTTGACGCTCCAGGAGTCAGGGAACTCAACCCCGCGCTGCTCGAAGACGCTCTCGCCGGTCTTCCAGTTGGTCTGCACGACATCGCGTCGCTCCCAGGTCACACCGTCATATGGATGCAGGCCAGGAGTCGTATAGAGACGCTCCATCACCAGGCCCGGCTTGTTCAGGGTGTTGTGAACGAAGCCGTCTGTTGCTGCGAGGTTCGTGGTGACCGACATGAATGGTGCCTTTCGATAAATGCGGATAAGGACCGGGAAGCCTTTGCTTGGATTACTGCTTGGTGCTGGTGGTGCTGGGCTCCTTGCCGAGGGGTTCGCCTTCTGCACGCAGTAGGGCGATCTCGGCTTCGAAGTCCTCAAGGGTGTCGAAGGATCGATAGACGGAGGCAAAGCGCAGGTAGGCCACTTCGTCGAGTTCGCGAAGCGGGCCGAGGATGGCGAGGCCAACCTCTTGGGCCGGGACTTGGGCCGCGCCAGCTGCGCGCAGGGTGTCCTCGACTCGGTGGGCTAGCCGGGCCAGATCATCGTCGCTGACCGGTCGGCCTTGGCAGGCCTTGCGAACACCGTTGACAACCTTCTCGCGGCTAAAGGATTCAAGGGCTCCAGAGCGCTTGGCGATCAGAAGCAGTGCAGTCTCGGCAGTGGTGAACCGGCGACCGCAGTTGGCGCATTCGCGACGGCGACGGATGGCCAGGCCATCTTCAGCCGCGCGGGAATCCACGACCCGTGAGTCGTCTTCCTTGCAGAAAGGACAACGCATCTGGTTCACCCCCGCTCTCGTCTTGCTCGTTCTTGCCTGCTGGCCTTGCTGCCGTCACTTGCGTTTCGTTCTTTCACTCTCGTCACATCTGTAACGCCAGTGCTGCCATCTTGGGGATTTCCTTGGGAAATCTTGTGGACAGCCTGTTGATGAAGTGGCACAACCTGTGGAGGAATCACACTGCTGCAACCACTACATCTAGGGGTACGACGTTAGACCCATCACAGGGCGAATGCAAGCAGAGCAAGCGCGGCGCGCCGGCTATTTCTTGGCGAGTTTCGATTGTCTCCGCGAACTAAAGACGACGGCTTGGCGAAAAGCTGACTGCATCAATTTCTCATGCACAATATGTTTCATGGCTTCTCAAATTCACGGGCGCATCGTGCGCCGACCTTCATTTCCCCTCACGAACCGCGATGTCGACGACCTGCAGGAACTGCAGACCTCCGAGGAACTTCGGCTTGCCCTGGAAGAACTGAGCCCTGATGGCCTGCGTACTGGGAAGCTAAGCGAATCGGCTCTCCTGCATGCGATCTGGACTACTGGCATGGCCGCAGTCCGCGAAAAGGCGGAGATGGTGGGATACCAGGCCCTGGCGGCATCAATGACTGCAACCGAAATCGCACAAAATCGCGCATGGGCTCAACGTCGAGCGCCGTATTGGGCTGACGAGCAATGAGCGGCTTGGTAGATCCCATCCACAGAAATGCCTAGTGGTCTTTCCTCAAGGTGTCGAGTACCCTAGACACAATCTGTAAGCGACGCCAACTAAGGGATCTGAATCCATGAGGCGGAGTTTCAATGCCAACGCAGTTCATATCCAGGGCTACTGGGCGATAACGATCCACGGTGTTCTCAATTCAACGATTCACACGCAGGCTAAACGAATTGATCGCATCGAATACATGGCCCGTGATGCCATTGCCCTCGGTCTTCAGGTGCAACCGGATTCCTTCGATGTCACTGTCTCATTCAAAATCGATCCTCAGCTTCAAGCATCGATCGACCAGGCGAAGACAGCTAGTCGCACTGCGCAAGATGCCCAGCTGCAGGCAACGAGCAAGACCAAATCTGCAGTCGAGTTACTTCATGAGCAAGGGTTCAGCACCAGAGATGCGGGAGCCTTGATAGGCCTTTCACCGCAACGCATTTCGCAATTGCTTGCGAAGTGAATGCAAGGGCTGCAGACGGCTGGCGCTCTCTATTGAGTTGTCGGTTGCCTCGTTAAGAATGAACTAGTTGATGACCGGAACGATCAGCGACTGACCCTTGATGACCACAGCTGAGGTCATGCCATTGAGGTCTCGAATGCGGCTCACGGTCTCGCGGGGATCAGCACTTGGCGCAACAGACTGCGCGATCGACCAAAGGGTTTCACCAGGCTGCACCACAACTACTGCTGTGGCCGGACCTTGATTCGTGATCGTCGCGCTGGCGATCTGACCGAACATGAGCATGGCACTGAACAGTGCGATGACTCCCCCGAAGAGCACGACCAGGCGACCGCGGCGGGTCAGCTGAGAAGCCTGCTTCGAAGGGCGCGAGGCGCGAACAGTTGGCACACGGGGTGAGGCGCGAACAGTTGGCACACGGGGTGAGGTGCGAACTGCGGTGCGAACCGACCGGACGGCACTTGTGGTGCGAACGGGGCGGCGGGCTGGGGCTAACGGGATTGCGATCGCCATGGTCGTGCCTTTCTCTTCGGGGAAGAACATCCAGTCGAACAGGTGTTCGATCGAACGCTTGTGCGATTTGTAGCATGTTTCCCGGCGACACGTCCAGTTCTTTCGAACATGTGTTTGATTTTGGTGTGTCGTCCGGCTAACGTGAACTCTGTCGCGAAGGTCTGACACGCGCGGGTTTCGGAACGGTTCGGACAGTTCGGATAGGGATTACGCAGATGGAGGACGCATGAGCGAGCTTGTGGAACTGCCAGATGGCCCGGCTGATGAAGCTGGCCTGACCACTCGGCAGCGTCAGATCCTGACAATGATCCGCGATTCAGTCGACGATCGCGGCTATCCGCCAAGCGTGCGCGAGATCGGCGAGAGCGTTGGCCTGACATCTCCCAGTTCGGTTGCCTACCAGCTCAAGAGCCTGGAGAAGCTGGGCTACCTGCGTCGCGACCCCAACCGGCCTCGAGCCATGGTGGTTGCTGACCCGAACACTGAATTGCCCGCCATTGGCGAATCCTTCTCATCGCCTGCTCGGCTGCGAGTTGTTGAATCGACCGAAGAGTTCGATGCTTCTGAGTCCGTTCGCGCTGGCGCTGCCCTGGTGCCACTGGTTGGTCGTATTGCTGCCGGTGGCCCGATCCTGGCCGAGCAAGAGATTGAGGCTGTCTTCCCGCTCCCCCGCGATCTCGTAGGCGAAGGCGAACTGTTCATGCTGAAGGTCAGTGGCGATTCGATGATCGATGCAGCCATTTGCGATGGCGATTGGGTTGTCGTCCGCACGCAGAACACGGCAGAGAACGGCGAGATCGTTGCAGCTCTTCTTGATGACGAAGCGACTGTGAAGACTTTAAAGCGCAGCGATGGACATGTGTGGCTGATGCCGCACAACCCTGCCTACGCCCCGATCCTTGGCGATCACGCCAAGATCATGGGCAAGGTCGTCACGGTGCTGCGCAAGCTCTAGCAGAGCCGTTTCGGAACTCACTCCTCACGCACGCGATCTATCGCTACAGAATGTTGCGATAGACATCCCGCCTGTGACCGACAGCTATTACTAGAACCATCAGGACCGCGTCCTGGATCTCGTACACAACCCGGTAGTCGCCGGTGCGCACACGCCACTCGCCTGCGCCACCCACCAATCTCGTTGCACCGGCCGGTCGCGGTTCGGTCGCCAAGAGCTCGATGGCCGCCTGGATACGACGACGGGCCTGCGGATCTAGTCGGCGCAGTTGGCGCGCGGCCGCCGGCGTGATCTGGATCCGGTAGGTCACGTCAGGCCAAGGTCTGCCTTGACCTGCTCCCACGGAATGGGGCCCTGCCCGGTCGCGGCCATATCTGCCCGTGCCTCAGCCACGGCGCGCAAATCATCCAGATCCTCGGCCGCCTCGATCAGACCCTCGAGTTGATCGGCATCGATCACTGCGGCAACACGTCGGCCACGCCGCGTTAGAAATACCGGCTCATGCTCCACGCGCGCCTGGTCGACAACGTCCGCCAATCGCGAACGCGCGTCAGACACCGTCATCTCGCTCATGAATCGATGCTAACTGAAATCGCTGAAACGTACAAATACGCGATCAACGCCGTTGCAGCACTCAGTCGTGATTGACGAGAAAGTTATGACTACTTAATGTAGACACATGGATGTCGGAATTAGGGAACTCAAGGCGCACCTTTCCCACTACGTGAAGCGCGCTTCACGAGGCGAGACGATTCGAGTTACTGATCGTGGCCGGACAGCCGCTGTGTTGACTCCCCCGACCCAAGATCTGGAACTTCCCGAAGGACTCGCACGCGGGATTCGCGAGGGGTGGATCACTTCAGCACAGTCTCGCGGGCCACTAGCCGAGTACTTCCCAACTGCAACTTTGCCTGCAGGTGAAACCTCACTTCAAATCATTCAGGAAGACCGTGAAGATCGGTGACGACCTATTTCGATAGCAGTGCCTTGGTCAAGCGCTACATCGTTGAGCCCGACAGCGAGCAAGCAATCGCGCTGATTAATGCGGAGTCGCTCCGCGTTACTTCGATGATCACGCGCGTTGAAGTCCGTCGAGCGATTGCACGCATTCCCAGCGCTGTTGAAAGCTCGATGGCTCGCGAACAGTTCATCGTTGATCTCATTCAATTTGATGTTGCTGCCGTCGACTCTGCCGTATGCGATCGCGCAGCCGCAATTGCAGAGTCTTCAGGTATTCGATCATTGGACAGCTTGCATCTTGCAACAGCGATGCTCGCCGGATGCACGAAGTTTGTGACCTTTGATCGTCGTCAAGCTGCAGTCGCTGAAGAACTCGGCATGAGCATCAATCTCGGGTAGCAGGCCTCAGCAGCATTTCCTGGCCCATGCTGGCTACGAGTTGACCATCGTGCCCGTAGAAGCGCCCGCGATACCAACCACGTCCGTCAGCCAGTGATTCGCCTTGGTGATCCATCAGGATCCAGTCGTCCATCTTGGGCGTGCGATGCAACCAGATCGCATGGTCCAAGCTGGTGTGAAAATCTTCGTCCGTGAGATCGGTCAGCTGCGGGATACCGCTGTGAAGGTCAGACAGATAGATCAGTGCGCAGGAATTCAGGCGCCTGTTATTGCCGAGCTCGTGCACTGGTCTTGCCCACAGGCGCGGCTCGTACAGATAGTCGGCAGCCTGTTTCGGAACCCTGACCTCAAAGCCCGGGCAGCGTGAGGGGGCAAGTTCGCAATCCTCCGGTTCGGCAACTGCGGGCGAAGTGGGAATCTGCACGTTTTCGCCGCCCTCAGGGGCATGGAAGGAGATGCCGACTCGGGCAATGAGGCGGTCACCTTGATGAGCGAGCACCTGCCGAGTTGAGAACGCCCGGCTGTCGCGCTCGCGTTGCACCTCGAACTCCACCGGCTTCAGCGGATCACCGGCGTTGAGAAAGAAGACGTGCACGGCGTTGGCATCCAGGCGCTCGTCAACTGTTGCAAAGGCCGAGTTCAGCGCTTGGCCGGCCATCTGTCCGCCGTTGAGCGAACGCGCACTGGGAGCCTGGTAGTCGGCAATGAATTGATCAGTCGAGGTCGGTCGCACAGCAAGAATCTGCTGAAGATCGGGAACTCCGCTCATGCCGCTTAGTAGGGCAGGTTGAGGTTGAACTCGTAGGTCGCGAACTTCGCGGCCTTCTCGTTGAGCTCGTCGATAGTCCAGAGGCCTTCCTTCTCGATCGAGTCCACGATCGCCCAGGGCTGGAAGAGGTAGACGGCGCCACCCTGCACGAAATAGGTGCGGCCCCTGCTCGGGCAGTCAGCGGTAGAGAGCCAGCCCACAAATGGGGAGATGTTCTCGGGGCCGCGTGGATCCCACTGGCTGAGGTCAGCGGTCTTCAGGCGCTCATCTTCACGCTCCTGGGCTCCGGGCACGCTCAAGGTCAGTCTCGTGCGGGCCGACGGGGCGATGGCATTGGCGATGACGCCGTAGCGCTCAAGTTCCATTTGGGCAATGTGGGTGAAGGAGCCCAGGCCACTCTTGGCAGCGCCGTAATTGGTCTGGCCGACATTGCCGAACAGGCCCGAGGTCGAGCTGGTGTTGACGATGTTCGCCGGCGTGAGGCCGCGCTCCTTGCTGGTGACTCGCCAGTACTGCGCAGCCGCACGGGTTGGTGCGAAGTGACCGCGAAGAGTGACGCGGATGATGTCGTCCCAATCCGCATCGCTCATGTTGACGAGCATGCGGTCGCGAAGGATGCCAGCGTTGTTGACCAGGATGTTGAGGTCACCAAATTCGGCAACTGCCTGATCGACCATGTTCTGCGCACCTTCGGTGCTGGCGACATCGTCAGTGTTGGCAACGGCTTGACCACCAGCAGCGATGATCTCGTCGGCTACCTGCTGCGCCGGGCCAACGTCACTACCTGAGCCATCATTTGCGGCGCCGAGGTCATTGACCACAACGCTGGCACCTTCCTTGGCGAAGAACAGCGCGTGCTCGCGCCCCACTCCACGACCAGCGCCGGTGATGATCGCTACGCGTCCGTCTAGTGCACCCATGCTGAAACTCCTTTGAGATGGTCTACTTGCTCGTTGGTGCTAGTTGGTCTTGACATCCTTGAACGGCATGTCGCGATCAACCTGCGGCTCCTTGGGAAGACCCAGCGAACGCTCACCGAGGATGTTGCGCATGATCTCTGGCGTTCCACCGGCGATCGCGCCACCAGGTGAACCGAGCAGGCTGCCGGCCCAACGTGCGGCGATCTCGTCGCCGTCGGTCCAGGCCTGTCCTGATTCGGCAAGCAGGGTCATGGCCATATCGGCGCTGCGCTTGCCCAACTCAGAGCCACTCAGCTTGGCGATCGAACCTTCCGGTCCGGGAGCCTTGCCAGCCTTCATGCCCGCACGCATGCGGTCACCAAGGATCTGGATCAGACGCTCTTCGACATAGATGCTGGCAAGCTCCTGACGGGTTGCGCCGTCGTTCTTCTTGCCAACATGCGTGGCGAGCTCAGAGAGGTTGTCGAATTGCGGGGTGCCCGAGCCACGGCCAAGGCCGCCGCCGCCAGCACCGATCGAGACGCGCTCGTTCATGAGCGTGCCGATGGCTGCCATCCAGCCGTGATCGACCTCACCGACCAAGTTGGAGGCAGGCACCCGAACGTTGTCGAAGAAGACCTCGTTGAAACCGCTGCCACCACTCATCTGACGCAGTGGTCGCACAGTCACACCAGGCGAGCTCATGTCGACAATGAACATCGTGATGCCCTTGTGCTTTGGCACATCGACATTGGTGCGAGTCACGATCAGGCCGAACTTGGAGAAGTGGGCGCCGGAGGTCCACACCTTCTGACCATTGATGACCCACTCATCGCCATCGCGCACGGCCTTGGTGGTCAGGCCGGCAACATCGGAGCCAGCACCTGGCTCGGAGAACAGCTGGCACCACACTTCGTCGCCGCGCAGCATCTTGGGAATGTGCTCCTCGCGCTGCTCTTCGGTGCCGTACTGCAGCAAGGTCGGTGCACACATGCCCAAGGTCACCATGAATGGCGAGCTCTGCAGGTCATAGCCGTTGGCCTCTTCGTTGAATACCCGCTGGTGGTTCATCGTCAGGCTCTGGCCGCCGTACTCCTTTGGCCATGACAAACCCGAGAAGCCGGCGTCGTAGAGCTTGTTCATGAAGCCGCGAGCGCGCGCCAGATAGTCGACAGTCTCGCCATCGGCTTCTTCGACTGCGGAGTGGTCGTCAATGCGCTTGCCATTGGCCTTGAACCAGGCTCGCACCTCGGCGCGGAAGGCTTCCAGGTCAGTTGAGGTGTCAGTTGAAGTCGTCATGGTCATTCCTCCTAGTAACCCAAGCCAACGAGCAGCGCCTCGCGGTGCTGCGCGGGAGTGCCGAACAGCGCTGAAGAACTGCGCGAACGACGGAAGTAGAGATGTGCGGGGTGCTCCCAGGTGTAGCCAATGCCACCGTGCACACGAATGTTGGTGAGCGTGGCATTGGTGAAGGCCTCAGAGCAGGAGACCTTGGCCAGACTGGCTGAAAGAGCCAGATCGTCTTGACCTGCAGCTGCCTTGTCGGCCGCATCTTCTGCAGCTCCGCGGGCCTTCTCGACCTCCACCAGGGTGTTGGCACACATGTGCTTGATGGCCTGGAAGGAACCAATGATGCGGCCGAACTGCACGCGGATCTTGGCGTACTCAACGAACATGTTCATGACCGCTGTTGCGCCACCGAGTTGTTCGCTCGAAATCAAGATTGCTGCAAGTTCTTGCAGCTGCTTGATGGTGTCACCAGCGTCAACGGCCA
Source organism: Actinomycetota bacterium (assembly GCA_030650795.1). NCBI lineage: Bacteria > Bacillati > Actinomycetota > Actinomycetota bacterium. The sequence goes on along the minus strand of JAUSDJ010000002.1, from coordinate 23,855 downwards.
ATGCGATCGCCGGTGCCTTTTCGAAACTGATGGAGGACTGAGCGCGGGTCAGATCAATAGCGTTGAGCGCCTCGCGGGTCACGTCAGCGCCATCGATGACGAAGATGCCGACGCCGTTCTCGGTTTGCGCTGAGACGACGTAGAAGGTCGCGCCGCCATTGTCGAGAACAAAACTCTTGCTACCACTGACATGCCAATTCTCGCCAGCCTGTAAAGCGGTGGTCTCGTGTGCGGTGACCGGCCATTCGCCGGCGGCTTCAGTCAACGCAAGTGCTGCGGTTGCCTCACCGGAGGCCAAAGCCTCCAGGTACGGACGGCGCACGGTGTCATCGGTGGCAAGCAGGAAGGGCAGGGTGCCAAGGGCCGCGCTGGAGAGCATCGGCAGCGGAGCCAGGGTGCGACCAAATTCCTGGAGCACTGCTCCGAGTTCGGCGTATCCGGCGCCTTGACCGCCAAATTCTTCGGGGATCACCAGACCAGCAAGGCCAAGGCCCTGCGAGAGCTTCAGCCAGGCATCAGCCGGCACGGCCTCTTTGCCATCGGCGATGCGCTGCACCTTGTCGATGGGGTAATTGGCGTCCAGATAATCGGCAACTGCGCTGCGGAGAGCCTCGCGCTCCTCGGACATGCTCGACATGCGACCTCGCTTTCAGGGGATTTCCTGAATCGTGCCAGAACAGCGATCAGGCCGGGGGCGAAAGAGGGTAATTGTGTACCGAGATCAAGTTGCGGCATTTGCTAGACATATCCGGAAAAGAAGGTTCCACTTAGTTTGTGAGGGCTAGACCTCCCTCACATTGAGGTGCTCATGGAAAAGTTAGAGCATGTGCAACTGAGCGATGCCGGCCTCGCACTCCTATTCGAGTTCAGCCGAGGGCCTTCCTTCGCCTACGATCCCAGTTCGCTTCGAATTGCCATGGTCAATGACACGGCCCTGAACTACTACGGCTATAGCCGTGAAGACTTCTTGAACTTGACTCTCGACGAGATCATCGATCCTGCGTTCCTGCCGACGGTGCTGCAGTCATTTGCTGAGCAATGTCTCTTCAAGATGGACATGATCCACACTTCTGCGCGAGGCCGCCGCCTTGAGGTGCAAATGATCGATCGTGAGTTGTTGATTGCAGGCATGGCAATTCGAGTTGTGCAAGTGCAGGCCCTTGACGAAATCGAATTGCAGCAGCGAATATTGACCAGGCAACTTGATGCCGTACTGAACATGGTGTCAACCATGATCCGCATGCGCGACCCATTCACCGACCGACACCAATTTCGCGTCGCCGCCCTGACCACGGCGATGGTGCATGAGATGGGTCTGGCGCGCAATGAGGCGACTGGCGTTGTGGTGGCCGCCACCCTTCATGACATCGGCAAGCAGGGCGTGCCGGTGGAGATCCTGTACTTTGCCGGCCGATTGAATCGGGCGGCAATGGAATTGGTGAAGGGCCACAGCCAAGCAGGCTACGACCTACTGGAACCCATCGAAATGCGATGGCCAATCGCCCAGATGACACTTGAACATCACGAACGACTCGATGGATCGGGCTATCCGCGCGGCTTGAGATCAAAAGATACCCTTCTTGGCAGTCGCATCATTGCGGTGGCCGATACTGCAGAATCGATGATGTCGCATCGGCCCTACCGAGCAGCTTTGGGAATCGAGCCCACATTGGCCGAATTGAATGCCGGCAAGGGAGTTCTCTATGAAGAGGCAGCAGTATCGGCTTGCCTAAAGGTGATCAGTGAAAGCGACTTTCACTTCCCCGACGGAGTTCTGTGAACTCCGAGGAGCAATCTTAGGTTGAGAAGCGGGGCCCACATCATCGGCTTCGGCGTCCCCGCGACTACCACCCCGATAGCGCTGCCCGCAGACGTACGTGGCACAAGCACAAGAGAACCTACCGACTCGCCTACTGCAATCGGGGTGCTAGTCGCGCCAGCTAAACGCGAACGCCACTCGTCATGATGACCTGGCGAGGTGGGTTCTGATCGTCAATGTCGGCGATCTCTTCAAGATCCTGCCACCCCTGCGCGTGCACCACGATCCGGTACACCCCTGGCTCTGGGAGGGTCACTGAGTAATTGCCCTTGGCATCGGTACGCTCCCAGTCGATTTGCTGACCCTCAGTGGTGGAGAACACGAGTTGCGCGTTGTTGATCGCCGTGCCATCGGCATCGGTGACACTTCCGCGCAAAACGAACTCGTGCGGACGCTCGTGCATGAGCTCGGCATTTTGGTGGGCCATGGCTGCTGCTCCGGAGGAAACCGCGACATGGGCGAGATCAAGATTGCGCGGCAGGAACCAACCGATGAATGCAGCGATCAATGCCGCCACGGCTGCGCCGATATAGATGAGTTGGAAGGCCTGCAATTGCGGAAGAAGCGCGCCGCCAGCTACCTCCAGCGTGACGCCAGTGAGAAGCGCGGCAACCGCCGCGCTGGATACCGAGGTGCCCATCGTGCGCATGACGTTGTTGAGGCCGTTGGCGGCCGAGGTCTCTGAGATCGGCACAACGCGCATGATGATGTTGGGGGCTGCTGAGAAGGCGATCATGGTGGCGCCCGAGACGATGATCGCGCCGATGCCAACCTCCACAATCGACGAGAAGTAGAAATAGCGGAATAGATAGCCAGCCGACAGCGCCAGACAGCCGGTGAGCAGCGCGCGCTTGGGGCCAAACTGCGTGACGATGCGTGCAGCCACGGGCGCCATCGCCACCATTGCTGCAGCCGAAGGCAGTAGTACGAGTCCCGACTGAAACACGGTGAGTCCAAAGCCGTAGCCAGTGCTGGTAGGCATCTCGAGCATCTGAGTGCTCGTCAAGATGTTGGCGTACATCGCAATGCCAACGACAAGGGTCGCGATGTTGGTCAGCATCACGGGCTTGTGCATGGTGGTGCGCAGATCAATCACTGGCTGACTGACGCGCAGTTCCAATGGAATCCAGAGCGCAAACAATGCAGCGGATGCTGCGAAGAGTCCGAGAATCGACGGACTCGTCCAACCCCAGTGCTCACCCTTGGTGATCGCAAGCAGCAATGCTGTCAGCCAAAGTGAGATAAGTCCGGCCCCGACGTAGTCGAACCTGCCACCACTGCGAATTGGGGATTCGGGAACGACGAACAGAATCGCTACCAAGCTGAGGGTGCCGGTCAGTGCTGAAACACCGAAGATCGCATGCCAGCCCAAGGTCTGGAAGATGAAGCCACCCAGCGGCAAACCGATCCCAGCGCCGATGCCCATCGTTCCGCTCATCAGTGCGATTGCGCCTGGCAACTTCTGCGGCGGAATCTGATCGCGCATGATGCTCATGCCAATGGGAATCAAAGCCATTGCGAAACCCTGGAAGATTCTTGCCACGAGCATCTGCGGAAATGTCGTGCCAAAGGTTCCGATCAAGGAGCCAACAATCAGCACCCCAAGACTGACGATCATCATGCGGCGCTTGCCGTACATATCGGCCAGCTTTGCCACCGAAGGGATTGCCACAGAACTTGAGATCAACGTTGCAGTGATCAACCACGACGCTTGTTCGGCAGTGCAATTGAGCAGTGCCGGGATCTCCGAGAGCAGCGGGATGAACACCGTCTGCATGATCGACACAACCGCGCCGCTGACTGCGAGCACGGCAATGATGGCGTTCGGTGAATACCTACGAGACTTCAAATTCAGTCGCTCCTTGAAAAGTGAACGCTTGTTCACTCGCAAGTATATGCGCCAGAGTTCAACTACTTGTCATCCTGCGTTTGCTTGAAGCCCTCGTCGAGCCTTTTCAGGGCTCCGATGACCGTTGATCGGTCGGTGGTGAACCAGAACGGCGGCAAACTGGCACGCAGTGCACGGGAGTAACCGGCCGTTGCCAGGCGGGAATCGAGCACGGCAACCACCCCGCGGTCATTGAGGCCTCGGATCAGGCGGCCAGCGCCCTGGGCCAAGAGCAAGCCGGCCTTGGGCACAGCGATACTGCGAAATCCAGAACCGCCAGCCTCGTCAATGGCCTGCTGCCTCGCTGCGACCAAAGGATCATCTGGCCGCGGGAACGGAATGCGGTCGATGACCACGCAGATGCACGACTCCCCTGGCACATCGACTCCCTGCCAAAGCGAGACGGTGCCAAGCAAGGTGCTGGATGGCCGGTCAGAGAAGCTCTTCACCAATGGTCCGACCGCATCGCCACGCTTATGCACGAGCAGTGGGTACTTCTTTGTGTCGAGCCGTACCTGCAGATACTCAGCTGCCCGCTCAACCCCGCGCCAACTGGAGAACAAGGCAAGAGTGCGGCCGCCAGCAGCTTCAATCAATTCAGCCAGGGTGTCGAGGGCTTCCATCGGAACGCCATCGCGATTAGGTGCCGGCAATTCACTAGCGACATAGAGGATGCCCTGCTTGGCGTGATCAAAGGGCGAGCCGACATCCATCGTCGTGACCGGCTCATTGCTCAAACCCAGACTCGCGATGAGCGAATCGAATCCGCCGCCAACGGTCAGCGTCGCACTGGTGAGAACAACAGGCGAACGGCTGAACAGAGACTCTCTGAGCAGTCCGCCCACGGATAGTGGGGCCCTGCGCAAAATGGGTGCGCGGTTCTCGCCAGGATCAATCCAGACGACTTCGCGATCGTCAGCGATCAGCATGCCGCCTGAAGTGTCATTGAGTTCTTCAACCGCGGCCTTGGTCTGCTGCAAACGAGCAAGGGCATCGGGGTCGGCGGTCTCCTTGTTCGCATTCAACACTGTCATCACTTTGTGACTGGCATCGCGCAGCAGGGTGAGCGCAAGAGTGAGTTCAGCGGGCAAGGGTTGCAACCGAGTCGGGCCCGGCAGGCCCAGTGCAGCCTCACGCAAGGCCTCATCGAGGGCATCGAGGGCATCCTGCAATTGCTCCAGGGTCGGCTCGTCAACGAATCGGCTCGATCTGCTGATCGTGCGCTCGGCCAAGGCGATGCTCAACTCGCCTGTCAGTGCGCTGGTCGCTCGGTCTACAAGTTCGTGACCCTCGTCGATGATCACTGCTGAGTGCTCGGGCAACACCGGAATGCCTTCGAGGGCGTCAACGGCAAGCATCGCGTGATTGGTGATGACGATGTCGGCTTCGTTGGCTATGACTCGACGCCTTGCAGTGAAGCACTGCTCGCCGTACACACATTTGGTCTCACCGACGCATTCACGTCGACCCACCGACAGACTGCGCCAGACGCGGACATCGATCTCATCGGCGTATTCATCTCGATCGCCGGTCTCGGTGTTCTCCGCCCATGCGCGCACAGCCACGGCTTGCTGACCCAGCGCACTTCGCGGCGTATCGAAGAGCGCTTCGGATTCATCTTCAGGGACTGAACCGTGGAGTTTTTGCAGGCAGATGTAGTTGTTGCGACCTTTCAAGACCGCGTACTTCACGGGTCTATGCAATTGACCCTCGAGTGCAGTAGCCAGGCGCGGGAGGTCGTTCTCAATGAGTTGCCGTTGGAGTGCAAGAGTTGCCGTGGCGATAATGACCGCATCATTGGTGGCAACGGCATGCAAGGCAGCGGGTACGAGATAGCCCAGGGATTTTCCGGTGCCGGTACCAGCCTGAATGATCGCGTGGCCACCACCATCGATGGAGTCAGCGACAGCATGCGCCATTGCGTGCTGGCCCTCGCGACTTTCGCCGCCGATCGACTCAACTACAGCGTCGAGAGCATCATCAAGTTCAGACACGCGCTGCCTGGAGCACGTTCGCGAGGTACTTCGGAACCCGGGCATGCACGTGCGTGCCTTCGGCCAGGTGGTCAAGATCAATGACATCGCCGAGTTCATGCACCCGCGAGATGAGATCACCGCGCGAGTAGGGAACGACAAGATCAATCTCCTGCATCAACTGCGGCAGGTCTTCTTCAATCGCGAGCAGCAGCTCTTCGATGCCTTGGCCGGTCAATGCGGAAACCACTACTGCGTGCGGCTCGCGACGCAACAGGCGAACGAGTTGATCCTGTTCGGCTTGATCGGCCTTGTTGATCACGATGAGTTCAGGAATGCCTGAGGCCTCAATGTCATTGAGCACCTCGCGCACCGCGGCGATCTGTTCTTCGGGTGCTTCGTCGCTGCCGTCGACGATGTGCAAGATGAGGTCAGCACCCTTGACTTCTTCAAGGCTGGATCGAAATGCCTCAACGAGTTGATGCGGCAGGTGGCGAACGAAGCCGACGGTGTCAGTGAGAGTGAACTCTTTGCCGGCTGGAGTCTTGGTCTTGCGGATCGTTGGATCCAAAGTTGCGAACAGTGCGTTCTCAACGAGCACGCCAGCGCCGGTGATGCGGTTGAGCAGACTCGACTTGCCGGCGTTGGTATAGCCAACAATGGCAACGGCGGGCACTGCAGCACGGCGGCGCATGGAGCGCTGAGTCGTGCGCGCTTTCTCCATCTCCTTCAACTCACGTCGCAGCTTGGTCATCTGCGCGTGAATGCGACGGCGGTCAGTCTCGATCTTGGTTTCACCGGGGCCTCGAGTACCCACGCCGCCAGTAGCGCCGCCGGCTCGACCACCGGCCTGACGCGAGAGAGATTCACCCCAACCACGAAGGCGAGGAAGCAGGTATTGCATTTGCGCCAGGCTGACCTGCGCCTTGCCTTCTCGGCTACGTGCGTGCTGGGCGAAGATGTCCAGGATCAGCCAAGTGCGATCGACCACCTTGACCTTCACCACTTCTTCAAGCTTGCGCAGTTGGCTGGGGCTGAGTTCACCATCGCAGATCACGGTGTCTGCTCCCAGGGCCACGACCAGCTGGCGAAGTTCAATGGCCTTGCCCGAGCCAAGGTAGGTGGCTGGGTCAGGTGAGTCACGCCTTTGGATGACACCTTCAAGTACTTCCGAACCGGCCGTCTCAGCAAGCTGCGCGAGTTCTTTCATGCTGCGATCGGCTTGGGCTTGATTGCCTTCTGTCCAGACTCCGGCAAGCAGAACTCGCTCAAGGCGAACCTGGCGATATTCGACTTCGGAGATGTCCTCGAGTTCGGTGCCGAGCCCAGCGACTCGGCGCAGCGCATTGCGCTCTTCAAGCTCGAGGCCGCCATCAGCGCTCAGACTCAGGTCGTCTGGCTCATGGAGAAGCGATGCGAAATCTGGCTCAATCATATGTTCTCATGATGGCAGCAGAATGGTCCCTCGTGCTACCAACACTGCTGGGCCTGTGAGCGTCAGGTCCCCGTTTTCAAGCTGATGCACGGTGACGGTGCCGCCGGGCACGTCGATCCGGACACCTTCAGGAGCACCCAAATCAATATTGGGATAGCGCTGGGCACCGGCCCAAGCCACCGCGCAGGCGCCAGTGCCGCAGCTCAGGGTCTCTCCCGAACCGCGCTCATGAACCCGCATTGCCAGGTGGTTATCTCCTCGCCCGACCACATATTCGACGTTGACACCGTCAGGAAACAATCCTGGCGGCAGCACCGTTGGGGCAAATTCAAGAGATCCGACCTCGTCGAGATCGTCAACGAAGGTGACCGCATGGGGGTTGGGCATGTGCACACCGATGGCAGGCCAGAGCTCGTCCTTGATCGCTACCAGCGGAATGGTGCCGACATCCAAACCAACGGCCGGCCCCATATCAACGGTCACCGAGAGATCGAAGTTCATTCGACACTCGCGCAGGCCTGCTCGGGTGGCAATGACGACATCAGGGTCAGTGATCAAGCCGACGGCGTCGAGGTAGCGCACAAAGACGCGAATGCCATTGCCGCACATTTCGGCAATGGATCCATCGGCGTTTCGGTAGTCCATGAAGAATTCTGCAGAGTGCGCGAGATTGGCAAACTCAGGCACGAGATGGGTGCGCACGATGCGCAGCACTCCATCAGCGCCGATGCCCTCGTGGCGGTTGCACAGGAAGCGAACATCGTCTGCTGAGAGCTCCCGGCGACCGTCCAAATCGGCGAAAATCACAAAATCATTAGCCGTGCCGTGGCCTTTGGTAAAGGCGATCTCGTTTAGCGCAGCCATCCATCTAGCCTAGTGCGACGGCTATTGCGTACTCCGCGTCGACGCGAGCCAGCACGCTTGGCCAAGCCTGGTCTGGTGTATGCGTGCGATTGAAAGTCGACAACTTCTCGACCAGTCGTGGATTCGTAGCAAGGGTGGCAATTGCGTTGGCCATCGCACTATCGGAGTCAACGAGCAAGCCCTCGAGATCGTCACGAATGAACTCTGTGGTGCCCGTTTGCGAACGTGCGACAACCGGCAACCCAGCGCACCGAGCTTCAAGTGCCGCGATGCCGAAGGATTCACGCACTGACGGCTGCACATAGACATCGCTCAATCCGAAAATTTCGCGGAGGCCAGCGTGATCGAGTCGACCAGTGAAGGTGACGAGGTCGCCAAGATCATGCTGATCGACGAAGGCCTCTGCCCGAGTGCGCTCAGGCCCATCCCCGACGACGCGCAGATGCAGGTGAGCCTGAGCACCGACCTGTGAACGCACGCTCTTCAGAATCTTCAATAGCGGCAGAGTCCGCTTGCGTGGTGCCAGGCGCATGACCGTCACGAGATTCAAAGTGCGAGGTTCCCGCGATCTGACTGGCAACTGCCATTGCTGGGGGTCAATGCCGTTGGGCAGCACGGCGACCGGGCCGAGTGCGGGAACGGCGGCCTCGATGCGGCGAGCGGCGACATTGCTGACCGCTGAGATGTGCGCGCCCCATTTCGACCAGTGCGCCAGGGAGTCGCTCAGGCGATAGCCCGGTGCCGCCAGCGGACCCCACACTCCGTGCACCGTGACCACTACCGGAAGCCCGAGTTGATGGGCCGCCCGCACTGCTCCCCATGCAAAGGGCGAGACAACGCCGACGTGGACATGCACGAGATCGACGGGTGAATCTTTCAAGGCCTTCATCACATTTGCGCGCGTGCGCGGGTGGATGGGAAGACCGAAGGGAATGCGTGCGGTGACGCGATGGACCTTGATGCCATCTATCTGCTCGGTACCGGATCGGATGAGGTGCCCAGGAGTCGCGGTGATGATTTCAACCTGCTGGCCGCGCATCTCCTGCTGCATTGCCAGCGCACGCACCTGCGTTTCAATACCACCTGTACGGGGCAGGTAGCAGTCGCTGACGTGGGCAATTCGCACTTGGTGACCGTACGACAAGATAGGAGCACCATGACCATCCCCCCGCCCACGAGGACTTTGGTCTTTGTGCACGCGCATCCAGATGACGAGGCGCTGCTCACTGCAGGCACCATGGCGCGGGCTGTCGCCGAGGGTCAGCGAGTCGTACTCATCGTGGCAACCAATGGCGCGGCGGGGCTGTCGACATCGGGTGTCAGCAGCGATTTGGCGGCAGTTCGATCAGCTGAGTTGGAAGCCGCTGCGCAAGCCATCGGCATTCATCGCCTGGTCTCCTTGAACTACGCAGACTCCGGGCTCAATGGCGAGATCGATAGCGGCTTTGCTCATGTGGATCGCTTCACTGTGGCCAAGCGCATTGCCGCGGTGCTCGACGAGGAGCAGGCAGATGTGCTGGTCGGATACGACCCCGCAGGCGGATACGGCCACCCCGATCATGTGCAAGTACATCGCTCGGTACGGGCAGCAAGCGTGCTCGCCAAGAAGGCGCCAACGCTGTTCGAGGCGACGCTTCCGCGCGAGCCGATTGCCAAGGCAGTTCGACTAGCCGGACGAATGCGGCTGACCCCGAAGGGCTTCGATGTGAACTCCTTCGATTCAGCTTGGACGCCAAGCAGCGAAATCACTCATCGCATCGATGCCCGCAAGTACTGGCCTGCGAAGCGCACCGCATTGCGTGCCCATGCCTCGCAGCACCAGGCCGACGCTCAGATCCGCACCCTTGCAGTGCTCACTCGGCTCCCAGGAGCAATTGGCACGCACTTGCTCGGTACGGAGTACTACTGCTTGGTTTCAGCACCCAAGAGTTCGACGACACGATCGGCAAGCAAGGGATCCTTGTAATCAAGCCAGGTGATCCGCGTATCGCGCGCAAACCAACGCTGCTGGCGACGAGCGAACTTGCGCGTGATCGCGATGGTCGTCTCGATCGCCTCTTCGAGAGAGCACTCCCCCGCTATGTACTCCAGCGCCTGCGTATAGCCAAGAGCTCGGGAGGCAGTCAACGTGTTGGCAAGCCCAGGCAGAGCCCGCACTTCTTCGACGAAACCGGCATCGAACATCTGGTGCACGCGTAGAGCAATGCGCTCATCGAGCTCGGCGCGATCAATGCGCAGGCCAATGCGAACACACGGATACAGCTCGACGGGGTCTGGCAGTTGTGCGATGAAGGGCTCACCAGTGAGCTCGATGACTTCAAGTGCCCGCACAATTCTCCGCCCATTGGTCGGCAGAATTACGGAAGCGGCTTCCGGATCGCGCTCGGCAAGGAGGTCATGCATGGCCTGTGGTCCGAGCAACTGCAACTGTTCCTCGAACTTTGCTCGCACATCAGCATCGGTTGCTGGAAACTGCAGGTCATCGAGAATCGCCGAGATATACAGCCCTGAACCGCCCACGACAATTGGCAGCGAGCCTCGAGCACTCACCTCTTCGATAGCCGTCCTCGCCGCCTGCTGAAAGTCGACGACTGTGAGCGGATGCTCAATAGGCCACACATCGAGCAAGTGATGCTCAATGCCGCCGCGATCGGTTTGGTCAGGCGTAGCGGTACCGATATCCATCCCGATATAGGCCTGCATCGAATCGGCACTGATGATCTCCGTTGGCGTGCCCGCGCCGATCATCCGCTGTGCTACTGCCACGGCGAGCGAACTCTTGCCAACGGCAGTGGGTCCGACAATGACCAGAACCGTCATGAACGCAGAGTCTTCATCGTTGCCACGGTCGCCAGGAGGCAACGAGGTAGTTCACCCCAAACGGGGCCGTTTCAAGCACCAGCTCGCCTTGCTTCATGTGTTGTCCGGCAAAAGCGGCCACCTGCCAAGCGGGCAGGCCCTGACACCAGAGTCGGTCGGCCTGTTCCTGCGCAATCTCAACCAAGGTCTGGAAATCAGCAGCGGCAATTGCTGCGGAAGTAACCGCATCGAAGTTCAGCGCATCGGGCTGGATGTATCCGGGCGCCTTCTCTGTGCGCGTGGCCGAGCCATCGCCAACCACGAGTAGCAATGTCGGTACTTCGGCCGCCCGATCAGTGACTTCTTTGGCAATCAGAGCCCGGTCTGCACTCGTCGTCTGTTTGCCCACGCTCAAGGCCAAAGTTGGTTGATCTGCGCCCGCAGCGCTGAGAGCGAAGGCCGCAATTGTCAATGGCAGCGGCAACTGCGCAGAACCGGTGCCAATCGCATAATCGGCAACGCCACCAAGGCCCTTGCTGGTGCCCACGCCACCATCGTCAAACCACATTGTCTGATCCGCAGAACCGATCGCAATGATCTGCTGGGCATCTGGCAAGAACTCAGAAAGCAATTCGATGGACGCCGCGCGCACGTCGTCAAGCAGCCCTTCGACATCGACATCCGCAAGAAGCAAGGGCGCCGAAGGGATGAAGACAGCCCCAATGATCACGCGCTACCCACTCGTATCGACGGCATGCCAAGCGCAACACCGGGAGAAGCAATCGGCAACTCACCGGCATCGCCCGCAACTGTGCGACGAACGGCGAGCATCCGATCAGCAATCAAGTGATGCGTGGCAGCGTGAGTGACGACTGCGGTCACGACGTCTCCGGGTCGCGGGAAGTGAAGACTTGGATCCAAGGCGACGTGGACAAGACGGTTGTCAGCAGCGCGGCCGGAGATGCGTTCGGTGGCGGCGTCCTTACGGCCCTCCCCCAGGGCAATAAGTACTTCAACCTCACGACCAAGCTGCCTCTTGTTCTCCTGCCATGAGATCTCGTTCTGGAGGGCAACCAATCGCTGGTAGCGCTCTTGCATAACTTCACGTGAGACCTGGTTCGGCATCGTGGCGGCTGGCGTGCCTGCGCGTTGTGAATACAGAAAAGTGAAGGCGTTTGCGAAGCGCGCCTGCTCAACCACGTATAGGGTCTGCTCGAAATCCTCTTCGGTCTCGCCTGGGAAGCCGATGATGATGTCGGTGCTGATTGCAGCTTCAGGCATCGCTGCACGGACCTTCTGGATGATCCCGAGGTACTTCTCTTGGCGGTACGAACGACGCATCGACTTCAGGATTTGGTTCGAACCAGACTGCAGTGGCATGTGCAGTTGCGGCATAACATTTGCAGTGGTGGCCATCGCCTCAATCACATCGTCAGTGAAATCGCGTGGGTGCGGGGATGTGAAGCGCACCCGCTCAAGGCCTTCGATCGAACCGCATGAACGCAGCAGTTTTCCAAAGGCCAGCTGATCACCGAACTCAACGCCGTAGGCATTGACGTTCTGACCGAGCAGGGTGATCTCAATGACTCCTTGATCAACCAGAGCCTGCACCTCGGCAAGGATCTCGCCGGGGCGGCGATCCTTCTCAGTGCCACGAAGTGAAGGCACGATGCAGAAGGTGCAGGTGTTGTTGCATCCAACGCTGACCGAGACCCAAGCTGCATAGGCCGACTCGCGACGAGTTGGCAGATTCGAAGGAAATTCGACCAAGGCCTCAGCGAGTTCGACCTGCGACTCCTGCTCGATGCGAGCGCGCTCAAGCAGCACCGGCAGCGAGCCAAGGTTGTGGGTGCCGAAGACCACGTCAACCCAAGGTGCCTTGCGGACAATCTCGCCCTGATCCTTCTGGGCCAGACATCCGCCGACAGCAATCTGCATGCCCGGGTTCTTCTCCTTGACGGGTACCAAATGCGAGAGATTCCCGTAGAGCTTGTTGTCGGCGTTCTCACGCACCGCGCAGGTGTTGAAGACCAAGACATCAGGAGTCGAGCCCTCATCGGCCTTCACGTAACCGGCATTCTCGAGCAGACCCGAGAGCCGCTCAGAGTCATGCACGTTCATCTGGCAGCCATAGGTGCGCACCTCATAGGTGCGCGCGGCTTCCAGATCAGTGGTGGTCACGAGGCACCATCCTAAGGAATGAGGAGCGTGAGCGAATCCACTCCTCGCCCACATCGGCCAGCGCACAGTAGGGTCCATTCGTCGGCAGCGGACTGGAGAATCTGGGAGCAATCGTGGGCTTGTTTGACAAGATCAAGAAGAGCATGGGCGTCGGAACGATTTCTTTCGATCTGGATGTTCTAGGACAGATTGTGGGCAGTTCAGGCACTCTCGAAGGCGACATCATCCTGAAGGCCAAGAGCGATCAGCAGGTCAAGGACGTCGAGGTGGTGTTCGAACGCATCTACACCTGGGATGAGCGCGAGAATTACTACAACTCGACCACCAAGCAGAACGAGCAGCGCTGGAACCAGCGTTCGAACAAGGTCGAACTTGGCAAATTCAAGGATGAAACAGAATTCGCAATTGCCACCGACGAATCAAAGACCATCCACTTCGTCATCCAGTTTCAGCCGATTTCAGGCGCAGAGTCCACCGGGAACAACAACGTGATGTGGGACGTGCTGGACTCCGCACTCTTCAACGGCAATTCGATCTTCAGCTCGTCCATGCGCAATCAGCGGATCGAATACAAGGTCAGTGGAGATGTGAACCTTGATGGCGTCCCATTCGACAAGGGAGACTCAAAGACCATCGTTGTGATGTAGAGATAGCCCTATGGCCATTCACCCGCGGATCGCGCTCAACACCATGTGCCTGCCCGGGTCTGCTTTGGAGCAGGACGTCGAATTCGCATTGGCAAGTGGCTATTCGCGAATCTCGATCGATCCTTCCAAGATGGAAGCCATCGGCTGGGATCGTGGCACCACAGTCATCCTGGACTCCGGCCTTGAAGTCGCCACAGTGGTCAACTCCGGATGGTTCACCCTTGATGACCGATCGACCTGGGCCCAAACTCAGGAGAAGCAGGCAATCACCCTCGAGCGAGCTGCAGCTATCGGAGCCAAGACCCTCTACGGCATCACCGGACCTGCCGGCTCGCTGGAATGGAGCGAAGCGGCACGAGCCTTCACTGAGGCCATTGCGCCCGCGGCCGCCCGCGCCAAGGAGCTTGGCATCGCCCTGGCCATCGAGCCGACAATCCCGCTGCGCATCAACATCAATATGTGCCTGAACCTTCGCGACACCGTCGAGCTGGCGCAGCTGGCCGGGATCTCGGTGTGCAATGACCTGTACGGATGCATGGGCGAAGCCCATTTGAAGGAGACCATCCAATCCAGCGTGGATTCGACGGCACTCGTGCAGGTGTGCGACTACGTCTACGGCAGTCACCACACTCCGGATCGAGCAGTGCCTGGCGACGGTGACCTGCACCTCAAGCAGATTCTCAGTTGGATGGTCGAAGCTGGCTACCAAGGTGCCTTCGATCTTGAACTGAATGGGCCGCGTATCGCCGAAGAGGGCTACTACGAGGCTGCCCTTCGCGGCGCTCACGCACTCTCAGAACTCTTGATTGACGTAGGTGCTTGATGAGTGAACCAGACGGCAGCGTCACTGAGCGAGAGGCTTCGCTACTGCACTTGGGCCAGTCCATGCGTGGATTGCAGGATGTCTACACCGCCACCAGTGCACCCGCGGAAGTCGTCGAGAGCACCGCAGTGGCACTGGAAGTGCTCACCAGCGCACTGGCTCCATACCGCTGCAATCTCTCAGGTGAGAGCGACTATCAGGACTTCGCCGAATTCAATCCCGCACACACACTCACGCCTGAATTCCACATCATCGAACGAGGCCCGGACTTCCTGCGAGGCCGAGTCCGCTTTGGACTCTTCTATCGAAACGCCTTTGGCATCGCCAACGGCGGAGCCGTCGCACTGTTATTCGACACTGCCATCGCAAATCTTGGTTCGTCCAACGGCGTCCGCGCTTACACCGCAAATCTCAAGCTCGACTTCCGAAGCGGAACACCAATCGACACCGACCTCATCGTTCAAGTACAGCGAAAGGCTGCCGACGGTCGCAAGCACCTGCTCACCGCCCAGCTGTACGACGGAGATCAGCTGCTCGCTGAGGCGGAATCACTGCTAGTAGAGGCCAAGGCCTAGGAATGGACGACCAGCAGGCTCAGAAGTCGGTGCCGCCGTCGATGTTCACCAGCGCGCCAGTGAGGTACCCGGCCCGCGGAGACAGCAGGAAGGCAATCAACTCCCCAACCTCCTCCGGCTTGCCGGGGCGACCGAGGGCGACATGCATGCCCCATTCCTCGACCATGATCCGCTCAATAGTGGACTCGTATGGCCAACCGCGCTCGTCGGAAATGCGCTGCCGCATGGCATGAAGGCCGTCAGTCTCGATCGCTCCGGGGCAGATGCAGTTGGCCCGGACGCCCTTCGCTCCATAGGCCTTGGCAATGCCCTTGGTAAACAGAGCCACGGAGCCCTTGAGGGAGGCGTACGGCAGCCGCGCAAGTTCAGGCGATCGCACCGAATATGCCGCAGTCGTGACCACTGTCCCGCGCGTTTCGATCAGGTGCGGCAATGCAGCTTCGACACTGCGCGCGACACCGAGCAGCACGTCGCGGAATGCGGCCGTCCATTCCTCATCCGCTGACTCCAGCGGCATGAAGCCCTTGGTCCCAGTGGTGACGCCGATGCCGTCGAGTCGCCCAAGGAACTCCACGGCGCTTGCAACCGCGCGCGCCGCGTCGCCTTCCTTGGACACGTCGAAGGCCAGACCTTGGGCTTTGCTTGCTCCGGCCTCGATGAGCTCGGCAGCTGCGCGATCGGCTCGCTCTCGATCGCGCCCAACCACAACGATGGACGCACCATCAGCAGCAAGTGCGCGGGCGCCAGCAAGGCCCATGCCGGCAGTGCCGCCGACCAGCAGATATCCCTTATCCCGTACCAGAAGATCCATGGTTCCAACTCTCTGTGTGGTGTTCACCGTGCGTGGTCTCACAAAGGACCGGCCCGTTCGTCAACTTGCCAGCCAAGGTCGTGCGAGCAATCACTGCCTCGCTGAATTGCTGCAAACGATCAAGGGACTCAGGAATTGAATCCGTCCATGGATCAACCTGCACCCACGAAACGCCAAGCTCGGTGAGTCGGCCAATCTCGTCGATCTGCTCCTCAGCACTTGAGCCGGAACTGAATCGAATGGTCGGCGTCGATGCCTGGATTGAGATGTCTGCCATCGAACGTCCGCGGGCTTCGACTCTGCCTTGCAGATCCTTGAGAACCGCCGCGAGATCTTCGATGGTGCTGATTGGTTTCGTGCGAGCTGTATTAGAGAGTTCAGCTGGCCCCATCATCACCGACCAGCCCTCGCCCCATTCGGCGATGCGATCAAGCACACGGCCGCTGTTGCCGCCAAGCCACAACGGTGGGTGCGGCTTCTGAATGAATGCTGGCTGCACGGTCTGGCTCAGCGCGGTGAAGTGCTTGCCTTCGAAGCTGATCTCTTCACCAGTGCTGGCCTGCTTGATCACGGCGATCGACTCGTCGAACAGGTCATTGCGCTCGTCAAACTCGACGCCGACAGCAGAGAACTCCGAACGCAGGTAGCCGGTGCCAAGCACAAAGATTGCGCGCCCGCCGGAGAGCACATCGACGGATGTCATCCCGGAGAGCTGTAGCAAGGGGTTGCGGTATGGCAGCACGAGCAGATGCGTCAGAAGTTTCACTTCGGTCGTGACAGCTGCAAGGAAGGAGAGCATCGCGAAGGGATCGAAGGCTTCGTGACCTCCGCGCTGCAGCCATTTCAATGAAGGCGCAGGGTGATCAGTAATGCCCAGACCATTGAAGCCAGCGGCTTCGATGTGCTTGCAGACCGAAGTGATGGTCGAAGGCTTGATCCATTCGCCGTCGAAGTCAGAGCGGACGGGGTAATCAGTCACGAATTTCATAGGAAGCAGAGTCTATGGGCGGGCATTCTGCTGGAGGGTGAATCGTCATCCGGCCAAGGCTTGCATTGGTCGCAGAACGTTTATTTTGCGGCAATGTTGCGCTGGTATCGTCCCGCATCGAAACTGACGTCACCTCTTGAGGAGTCCTACCGATGACCCGTATCTCTCAGTGGGCCGTGCGCCATCCGATCATGGGCTTGGTCTCCTGGTTCGCGATCATCGGCATCCTGCTTGTCCTCCTCTCACAGTTCAAAGGTGACTTCAACGACGACTTCGGCCTTCCCGCCTCCGAGTCGACCACGGCGCAGGATCTGCTCAAGGACATCTCAGGCGGCGGCGCTGGAACCGGCTCTGGTCTGGATGGACAGGTGGTGTGGGGCACAGACTCTGGCAAGGCGACACAGGGAGCCGCTGCCCAGCAGGTGGGAACCGCGCTGAAGGAGATCTCCACGATGCCAGGAGTTGCGTGCGTGATCTCACCGATCGCCGCGCCCTTGGGACCTGACTGCCTCCCGCAGCAAGCGCCGGCGGCTGCGTCACAAGAGCAGGCCGCAGCGCTCGCAAACATGCCGGCCCAGGCACTCGGGCCGATGGCACACTTCGGCCAGGCTGGCGTCAGTCCCGACGGCACCATCGCCTACGCGACAGTTCGGTTCACGGGCGCCGGCATAAGCGACCTGCCGACAGAGCAGATCGCCAACACGCTCAAAGTGGTGAAGGCCGTCAACGGCGAGGATGGCTTGACTGTCGGCGCCAATGGGGTGTTCACCTTTGTCCAGGGTGATCCGCCATCATCTGAGGGCATCGGCATCCTCGTGGCCTTGACCATCCTGCTGTTCGCCTTCGCCTCGATCCTGGGTGCCTTCCTGCCCGTGTGGACAGCGGCCATTTCTGTTGGCGTTAGCACCGCGATCGTCGTGCCGATCATCGCGAACTTCTTCTCGGTCGCAGCTTTCGCACCGTTCCTGTCGTCGATGATCGGCCTGGGCGTCGGCATCGACTACTCGCTTTTCATCATCAACAGGTACCGAGAAGCGTTGATCCACGGACGCGAACCGCGCGAAGCCGCGCTCGAATCGGTTCGCACATCAGGCAGGGCAGTAATTTTTGCCGCCCTTACGGTCATCATCGCCCTGCTCGGTCTGTTCATCATGGGCATCTCCTTCTTCAATGGCGTGGCGCTCGCGGCCGCCGGCACAGTTGTGATGGTGGCGCTCGGTGCCCTGCTGCTGCTGCCCTCATTGCTGGCACTGCTCGGCACCTGGTCGTTTGTCGGGCGCATGGCCTGGGTTACCAACGCTGAGGCGATTCCGCGGCAGAAGGCACAGGGCATCCTGCATGGCATCAGCCTCGTCCTGCGCTGGATCGGATGGGTCTTCGTCCTGCCTGTCACGATCATCGGATGGCTGTGGCGCCGCCTTGTTCGTCGCGGACATGCCCCCGATGCGCACAACCCGAGCGCATTCGCTCGATACGGGGAGTGGCTGCAGAACCACCCATGGCCGATGGCCTTGGGTGCACTCGTGATCATGATTCTCATCGCAGTTCCCGTGACTCAACTTCGCCAGGGCTTCCCTGACGACTCCGGAGCGCCGCAGGGAAGCGTCGCGCGCATCGCCTACGACCTCACCGCAGAAGGATTCGGCCCGGGCGTCAATGGTCCGATGTTTATCGCAGTCAAGTTGCCTTCCGAGGGCGGCCAGGCAGCTATGGGCTCGCTCGCGACGGCCCTGAACGCCGACCCGGGCGTGGCTCTCGCAGTCGCCGCACCGGCGGCTCCCGACGCAGAAGTCGGCGTCGTCCAGGTATTCCCGAAAACTGCTCCCCAAGATGCTGCAACGACACACCTGCTCTTCCACCTCAGGGATTCGGTGATCCCGCAGTCGCTGGATGGAACTGGCGCCACGGCCTATGTCGGAGGCTTCCAGGCCGTGACGGCGGACTTCACCAAGGTGTTGACCGATGCCTTGCCGCTCTTCCTGCTCATCGTGGTCAGTCTGGGATTCATCGCGCTGCTCTTCTTGTTCCGCTCGATCCTGGTGCCGCTCATGGGCGTGCTGTTCAGCCTGCTGTCTCTTGGGGCTGCCCTCGGCGTCACTGTTGCGGTCTTCCAATGGGGATGGCTTGCTGGCCCGCTGGGCTTGCAGAACACCGGACCGATCTTCCCGTTCCTGCCGATCATGGTCTTCGCGATCCTGTTCGGCCTGTCGTGTGACTATCAGGTCTTCCTCGTCAGTCGCATGCACGAGGAATGGGTCCATGGCAAGGATCACCATCGCGCGATCAGGCGCGGCCTTGCTGGCTCGGGTCGTGTGGTGGCCATCGCGGCGCTGATCATGACCAGCGTGTTCGCTGCCTTCGCGCTTGGCAACGACCCGACGACGAAGTTGTTTGCGGTAGCCCTGTCATCAGCGGTGCTGCTCGACGCCTTCGTCGTGCGCCTTGTTCTGGTGCCGGCACTCATGTCGGTCATCGGCCCACGGACCTGGTGGCTGCCAAGGTGGTTGGACAAGATCCTGCCGCACTTCAGCGTGGACTCCGAGGCCGATTCCGGTGCCGACGAGATCGCCGACATCGAGGAGTCTGCCGTTCGCGCCTAGGCATCTCTCATGCTTCGACTCAGCCCTTGCTGGCTGATGTCGTTGCATGAACGACCGTGGCCGTCCTAGTCGTGGCCTTTGCGGCAGTCGTCTTCTTCTTGGTCGTGTACGAGACCGCACTGACCTTGGCTGTAGACGAAATAGCAGTCGATGCCTTCGCCGCAGACGATGTAGCAGACGTTGCCGCAGCGGCTGCCAGCGATGCGTTCGTTGCCGCATCAAGAGTTTTGGTGGCAATGAGGCCCCCGACCCCGAAGAACATTCCGGCAGCCAGGCCTCCAGAAATGAATCGTTGCTTCACCGATGTGGGTCGGCGGGCGCTGTTGCTTGCTCCTCGTGAGTTCATGTGTCCAAGATTCCGCCACGAAGGTCTGCGCGAAATCATCCATGGGTTAGGTGCGGGTTAAGAGATGCGTCACTGCCGTCGCTACCGCGATTCGCAAAGTGCGTGAACTACCGTGCAGGAATGCGAGCTTTGCGAATACTGGGTTCGGCTGCTGCTATCTGCGCTTTGGCCGCGTGTAGTGCCACTACAGGCTCCTCAGGCTCAGCTCCCAACTCTGCTCCGTTGATTGAAGCCCCCGCCTTGACGCGCACTTCGCCGCTCACCGGACTTCCACAGCCAGAGCCGAAACCAGTGCTGATCGTCAAGCTCGACAACACTCATAACGCTCAGCCGCATGCCGGCCTGAAGGATGCCGACGTCGTCTACATCGAAGAGGTCGAATACGGGATCACGCGAATTGCTGCAGTGTTCTCAAGCATCGTGCCAAAGCGCATCGGGCCAGTTCGATCAGCTCGAATCACCGACATCGACCTGACTGCGCAATACGGCAGCCCTGCTTTCGCATTCTCGGGAGTGCAACGCAAGATGTGGCCGGCGATTCAAGGGGCGCCCCTGATCGACGTCTCCCCGAACAAGGATGCCGTCAACTATTCGCGCGACCACGACCGTCGCGCTCCGTACAACTATTTCCTCAATGGTGTTGACACGCTGAAGTTGGCGACTGAAGCAAGCTCTGATCGCGATATGGGCTTTGTGTTCTCCAACGACGTCCCCGCAGGTGGCTCCGTCAACACTCGCGCCAAGATGAAATGGAGCGAGGCGTCAGCTGAATTCACCTACGATCCGCTCACTGCGCTCTACAAGGTGAAGCTCAACGGCTACCCCGCTGAAGCCGAGGAGAATAACGCGGGGCAGAACGCCGCAACTGTGGTGATTCAGAATGTCAAGCAGACGCCGTCGAAGTACTTCGACAAGGGTGGTGGCAACACTCCACACGCTGCCACCATCGGGGCCGGCACGGCGGTGGTCTTGCGCGACGGCATGTCCTACGACGTGACCTGGTCTCGGCCTTCGGCTGAGGTTGGCACGACCTTCACCATGGCCGACGGTTCTCCCATGCCATTCAAGCCAGGACAGCAGTGGATCGTGTTGCTCGACAAGACTCATCCGGCAACTGTGTTTCCGCTGCCGAGCCCAGCGCCGACGGCCACGAAGAACGGGCCAAGCGCGCAACCCAGCGCCCGGGCAAGTTCAGGCGATTCCATCCTCGTGACCTAAACCTCGACAGCCACCTTTGCGTAGTACGCCTCTTCAACGCTCTTGGACGGGAATCGCAAGAGCACGAGGGCAAGGCCCAGGAGAGTCAGTGCCAGGGCCAGCAGGATGGATGCCGACTTGCCGTCCGTGAATGCGGTTGCTGCGGCATCGATGATCTGCTGACTCACCGGCGGTGAGTACTGACTGGCAACCTGGGCCGCGCCAGCGAAGGATGACGTCAGTTGATCGGCGATCTCATTGGTCACCTGCGAGGCCTGTTCGGCGGGCAGTCCTGCGATGTCAGCCGTCATCTGCTTTGCATAGGCGGCTGCCAGAATCCCGCCCAGCATTGCCTGCAGGATTGCTCCACCCAGATCACGAGTGAGATCAAGAAATGCCGAGCCCATGCCGGCATGACTTGCTGGCACCGACGACATCAGTGCACGTGAGGCCGGGGTTGCAGCGAGTCCAACACCGGTTCCGACAAAGGCATATGCCGCAAGCACCCAGCCAATTGAGGTGCCAGGCTTCCAAGTGACCAGCATGAGGACGAAAGCGATGGCGACGGCCAGCAGTCCAAGACTCAGACTCGAGCGGGAACCTCGCTTGATGATGAGCTGCCCCGCCAATTGACCAAACAGTGCCGAGCAGATTGCTGAAGGCAAGACGACAGCAGCGGCCGAGAGAGTGTCGTAGCCCAGCACGTTCTGCGTGAACTGCTGGCCGATGAACATCGCCCCGATGAGCGAACCAAAGGCAATCGAGCCACCGACGAAGGCCACCCAGAAGGTGCGTTGCTTGGCCAGCGGAAGAGAAACCAGCGGCCGCGGCGCTCTGCTTTGACGAAGCAGGAAGCCGACGAATGCCACCACAGTGACAGCCAGGATGCTCAGCCATCGGCTGTCCACCCCCTGGTGGAAGGTCTGGATGATCACCACCAGACCGCCGACGCTCACCACCGACAAGACGCCACCGAGATGGTCAACTGGACCAGTGTCGCGCTCGATGTGGTTGGGAATGACGATCACGCCGAGGATGAGTGCGATCACTGCCAACGGAACCGAGATAAGGAAGACCGATCCCCACCAGAAGTACTCCATCAACCAGCCGCCCAGCAGCGGACCAAGTGCCGCCATGCCAGCGCCGATGCCTGACCACATGGCGATCGCGCGCACGCGAGCCTTGTTCTTGAACAGCGAGGAGATCAGCGAGAGAGTAGTTGGGAATAGCAGTGCTGCCGCGAAGCCCGAGCACAGGCGTGCGAACACCAGGAAGTCTGCGCTTGGCGCCCAGGCCGCCATGCAGGCGGTGGGCACCGTGAGAACCGCACCAAGGACGAAGAGCATCTTGCGTCCGTAGCGGTCACCGATTGCGCCGAGATACAGCACCGTTGAGGCCAGGCCGAGTGCAAAAGCCTCGGCTATCGCATCGAGCTGGTTCTGGCTCGCGCCCAGATCAGCACCAATCGTCGGCAAAGCGACGTTGGCAACCGCCAAGTTGATGTTCGCAACGATCGCACCGGTGACAAGTGCGAGCAGAATGAATGTCCCTCGCGGTGGGCTGTCCGGGCGGTTCGCAGTGGAACTCATGAACCGCGAGCCTATTAGCCGCCTTGACCACCTCAAGAACGGGACAAGGGCATTTGGTGACCGCTTCATATCAATAGGGGGGTAGATGCGGATCCTTTGCAATTACAGACTCCCGATTTGATCTCCACTTTCCCTACCGACTAGTGTCCTGCCAACATCCAGAGCGACTGAGAGATCTGGCTCAATGAAGTCGCAGCAACCGTCGGTGCATTTGCATCCGTATCGCCGGTGCTAAAGCCAGAAACGATGTGGAGGAGACACCTGTCGTAGCTGAATGGGGATAGGGAATTTCCACTCTCAATCCGTAGCTGTTCTGACCAATATTTCTCATCAAACAAGGAGCACTAAGACATGACACTTCGACTAGGCGATGTCGCACCAGACTTCACTGCTGAGACAACTGACGGCACCCTGACCTTCCACGACTGGAAGTCCGGCAGTTGGGCAGTGCTGTTCAGCCACCCGGCAGACTTCACCCCGGTCTGCACCACCGAGCTTGGCGTCACTGCGGCGCTCAAGGGCGAGTTCGACAAGCGCAACGTGAAGGCAATCGCCATCTCCGTTGACCCGATCGAGTCACATAATGGCTGGGCTGGCGACATCGGCGAGGTTGGCGGAACTGCGTTGAACTTCCCGATCATTGCTGATCCGGACAAGACCGTCTCGATCGCCTACGACATGATTCACCCAGGTGAGGGCGACACCTCAACGGTGCGTTCGGTCTTCATCATCGACACCAACGACAAGGTGCGCCTGACCCTGACCTACCCGAAGTCAGTTGGCCGCAACTTCGATGAGATCGTGCGCGTCATTGACGCCCTGCAGCTCACCGACAAGGCCGCAGTTGCCACTCCGGTGAACTGGGTTCCAGGCGGCAGGGTCATCGTGCCTCCGACTGTTTCCACCGAGGACGCCATCGCCAAGTACGGCGATTCGGTTGAGGTCGTCAAGCCGTACCTGCGCTGGATTCCACAGCCAACGGTCTGAACCAATCAGAAGGCGCTGGTCGGCATTTCTGCCGGCCAGCGCCCTCTTTTTATCCGCAGCAATCGATCTGCCACGTTCAATCACTACGGATGCATCCTGGCGACCTGCCTATGCTTCGTCAGCTGGTGGCGCAGGAACGTGAGGGAAGAGCTCGGCGAAGGCACCGATGCGGATCCGGTGGCTGGCCACTGGGTCGATGTCGTCGCACAGTTCGTGCAGGGTCTTCTGGGTGTGGCCGAAGGTGCCCTCCCAGTGCGGGTAATCGCTGCCGAACAGGCCGTTCTGGTAGCCCTGAGCCGTCAGTGCAGTTGTCGATGAGCGGTAGTCGTGCTG